>JAFSHY010000152.1 GCA_017440065.1 Oscillospiraceae bacterium
ACTAAACTTTTTAGTAAGATTCTATGGACAGGATTGGGATAAGGCTGAATTTGTCAGAATTTTTTGAGGTGATTTGGACGATTCGTTGCTGGAACTTGTCGGAATCATCGGATCACCTACGTTTTGGTAAATGATCCTCAAACCGGATATGGTATATTCATTGAGAATATGTTAGAAGCTGCTGGTTAAAGCCTCCCTTGTGCAAAGGGAGGTGGCTGCCCGAAGGGCAGACGGAGGGATTGTAATGTATCAATAAACTACAATCCCCCAGCCAAAAATCAGAGATTTTTGCCAGCCCCCTTTACACAAGGGGGCCTTTTGCCGCCTTTTTCTTGCAATTGCAGCGCCTTGTGATATGATAAAAGAAAACACTGCCCGCAAAACAGAAAGGAATGCAGCATATGGAAGTACATTTCAGAATGGGTCATATCGATCTGCAGAATCTGAAGGGATTTGACGTGATCGTCTGCCCCACCGATAGATCCTGCTCCGGCAGCGGCGGTCTGGACACCAAGATCCATCAGGCTGCCGGACCGGACTTAAAAGCAGCGCTGCCGAAGAAGAAACTGTATCAGGCAGAGGTACATATGACCGAAGGCTTTCAGCTGGATGTGGATCATATCGCGCATGTGGCGGTTCCGGTGCGGGATGAACTGACGGAAGAACACAATGTGCTGGCTCAGTGCTATCATAATGTGCTGATGACCCTTGGCAGGACAGACATTGGCGGTCAGCATCCCGAAACGGCCGTGATGTCGCTGCTGGGAACGGGATCCGCGGGCTGGTCTTATGAGTACAGCCTGTCCGGCTTGTGGCGGGCGGTCATCACGTACCATCGGGAATACCACTCCCACGGCTCGCTGAAGCATCTTTATGTGTACTATCCGGGCGATATCCGGGAATCGCTTCTGGAACGGTATACCCGTCGTGCCAGTCAGGCCTTCTTTGCAAGACCGGAGGAATGGGGCGTACGGCTGGGCAGCGGCCTGTGGTACGCGCTGATGGAACACTTTGATCACGTGAGCTTCAATAACCTTCCGATGAAAGACTTTATTCGGGAGATCCAGCGGTTCTTCCAACGTAAGACAGGAACATGGCTCTGCGGCGATACACAGGTGTCTGTGCCCGAGTGGGCAAAATTCTGCAGCGGCGTCATTACGCCCCAATTTGCCAATCTGGCAATTCCCGTGCTTTGCAGTAACCTCTGCAAGCTGGGCTTTCCCGCGAACCGCGATGCTGTGAACTTTGTTCTTCCGGTTACCTTGTGGGAATATTCGCTGACGCTGCCTTATGAGATCCTCCCGGAGCTTACGGATCTGCGGAAAAGTGCTTTGGAACTGACGGAGCGGAAACGGATCCTTCTGGTTCCCGGGCAGCCTTATTATCTTACGGTGTTCCACTACAAAAATGCACCGGATCTGGTGAGGGACTACTCGCTGGATGCAGAAGAAGCGAATGATTCCCACTACCGGCTTTCCGTGAAGGCGGCGGCGGAGCTCAGCAGTCAGCTGGGATATGCGCCGAAGGCCATCGGCGCCGCCTTGTGCGGTTATCTGAAGAAGCACGGCGGAGCGGCGCTGGAGGCAATGGTGCGCAAATACGCCTCAGAGGAGTTCCACTATTAAGCGTTTGCGCGATGAAAGCAGTGCTGCCCAAAAATGGAGGAGATGCTATGGGAACGGTTTTGTATGAACTCAGCTTCCGCTTGGAGTCTGCCATGCTGATTCCGCTGATCATGCTGATCATGATCCCGCTCGTTCCGTGGCTGAACCGCCGGAGATACGGTCAGCGGATGGGCTTGGGAACAAAGATCTTCCTCGGCGTCATGTGGTGCCTTGTGCTGGTGACGGAGATCTTTGCGGGCAGCCAGCAGTGGAAGCTGCACCGCACCGTACAGGATGCCTACAGTTCCGGCAATTATCAGACCGTGGAAGGCTATGTGGAAAACTTTGACCCCATGCCCGCGGAGGGACATAAGCAGGAATCCTTTGATGTGAACGGTGTCCATTTTTCCTATTCTGATTATTTGATCCAACCCGGCTATCGCAATGCAAGATCCAAAGGCGGTGTGATCAGCGGCAACGGGCAGCATCTGAAGATCGGCTACCTGTGGTACAATGAGGCATACGGCAATATCATCGTCTACATTGAGGAGCTGCCTCCGAAGCCGTAATGCGATCTTTGCGGAAAAGACCGCGGAGTATCTTCAGCGCCTGAAGGAGATCTGTCCCGCATGGGTCGGTCAGACAAAGCAGATGACGGAGCAGATCCTGAACGGCACCCATCCCGCGTTTCCCAAACAGAAGACCTGAGAGGAATATTACAATGGCAAGGAACAATCTATCGGTCTATATCAGCTATCTGCTGCGGCATAAGCCGCAGGACATCGGCCTTGCGATGGATCGGAACGGCTGGGTATCTGTGAACGAACTGATCGAAGGGATCAACCGCGAGGGGACCTATACGCTGGATCGGGCGAAGCTGGAGCAGATCGTGGCGGAGGACAGCAAGGACCGCTACCGCTTCAGTGAGGACGGCACGAGGATCAAGGCCTGTCAGGGGCATTCCATCGATGGGGTGGAGCCGGAGCTGGAATATCTCGCGCCGCCGCCGTATCTCTACCACGGCACCACGGAGGCTGCCGCGGAAAAGATCCGCAGCAGCGGCGCCGTCAGTAAAATGGGGCGGCATGCCGTCCATATGCAGGAGGATCCCGCAAAGGCATGGCTCTCCGCCACGCGGTGGCGTCAGCCGCCCGTATTGCTGAAGATCGATGCCGCGGCCATGTACGAAGCGGGCTTCCGCTTCGGAAGAACGGAAAACGGTGTCTGGTGTACCGAGGCCGTGCCCATCGCGTATATTGCCGCGTGGCTGAAAGAGCCTGTGTGAAAACCGCATCAATCATTGCGGAACAGCAGGCTTCTCTGACCGTTGCGTTGACAACAAGTGGGGAATCGGCTATAATTTGAATGGAATTTGTATAGATTGGAGATCCTGAAGCATGAATGATTATGTGTCCAGTTGGGATTTTACACTGGCAAATTATGACGCGGTCTGGCTGTTTATGGTGCAGATCGGTCTGCTGCTCCTGTTTTTGATGCTCGGCAATATCGTCCGCCGCACCGTTCCGCTGTTCCGGAAATGCCTCATTCCTTCCGCGCTGCTGGGCGGCGCGATGCTGCTGGCGGTGAATATTATCGTGAAGCAGTTCGGCGTGACGCTGGTGGATAACCGCCTCATGCAGGTCATTACCTACCACTGCCTTGCCATTGGCTTCGCGGCCATGAGCCTGAAGACCGAAAAGAGCAGCCATAAGACCAACCGCGCGCAGGTTTTTGAATTCGGCGCGCTGCAGGGCGGCACCTATATGCTGCAGGCCTGTGTGGGTATGGGCATCACCATTCTGCTGTTTCTGATTACCCGTTACGGAAATAATGTCGTTTCCTATATCTGCGGCCTGATTCTGCCTCTGTCCTTCGGTCAGGGTCCCGGTAATGCCCTCACATGGGATATCAACTTTACCAATATTCCTGCAGCAGAGTTTGCGGGCAACGGCAGTTTCGGTCTGTCCCTTGCCTCCATCGGCTTTGTGGTGGCTTCCGTATTCGGTGTGCTGCACATCAATATCTCCAAAAAGCGCGGCGGTCTCGTGGTTCGCAAGGGAAGCCTCGCGGAGGAGGCGATGAATGCCGCAAATCCCGAAGAGGAAGAGATCCCCGACAATGAGTCCGTGGATAAGTTCACCATTCAGGTCGGCTTTGTGGCGCTGGCTTATGCCATCTCTTTCGGCTTTATGTGTCTGCTGGGTGTCCTTTCCGACTTTACCAACAGCATCGCGTGGGGCTTCAACTTCCTTTGGGCATCCCTCTCTGCCATGCTGATCAAGTTCCTGGTCAAGCATCTGCGCAAGGGCAATCTGATGCACCGCGGCTATATCAACAATTATCAGATGGATCGTATCTCCGGCTTTGCTTTTGATACCATGATCGTGGCAGGCGTTGCCGCTATCGAGATCAATGACATCCGCCGCTATATCCTGCCCATCGTGATCCTCAGCCTCGTCGGCACCGTCATCACCTACGTCTACATTCGCCTCGTTTCTAAGGAATGCTTCAAGGGCTTTGAGCATGAGTTCTTCCTCATGTGCTTCGGCACGCTGACCGGTACTGCCTCCAATGGCATGATCCTCATGAAGGAAGTGGATCCCGGCCTGCGTACCCCCACCTCCAGCCTCTACATCCTCTCCAATTTCCCCGCCATGGTCATGATCGCGCCGCTGCTGCTGCTCCTCAATTTCGCGGGACAGTCGCTGACCAATGCGCTCATCGCGTTTGCGATTTTCTTTGTTCTGTGGATCAGCTACACCGTGTTCCTCTTCCGCAGAAGAATTTTTAAAAAGCGCTATGCCGATCAGCCCGTGGAAGTCTGGACGGAAGAATAAGACAGAAACAAGCCAAACTGTTTGTTTGGCTTGTTTTTTTGGGGAAAATATGTAAAGCGCACTTGACAATATGGCGCGGGTGTGGTATGCTGATCTCAGAAAATGTAAAGCAAGCTTTACCAAGTAATCAAAGGAGGGACTTGTTTGAAAAACAGAATTGAAGCCATCAGAAAGACCCGCGGGATCCGTCAGGAGGAGTTTGCCAAAGCCCTCGGGGTATCACGGCAGACCATCAGCTCGCTGGAGAACGGGCGGTACAATCCGTCCATCCTGCTGGCTTACCGTATCGCGCGGTATTTTGAAATGAGTATTGAGGAAGTCTTTGTGTTTGAAGAGGAGGATACGCAATGAGACAGGAAAAGAAGATCATCATCAGCATCATCTGGATCGTTTTGGGCATCACGCTGCTGAGTCTCGGCATCGCGGAAGTGGTGGATTCCTACTGGAGCGGCATGGGTTCCGCCCTGACGGTGATCGGCCTGCTGCAGCTGATCCGCTTCTTCCGTTTCCGCAAGGATGCAGAATACCGCGAAGCGGTGGAAACCGAAACCAAAGACGAGCGCAACGCGTTCCTCCGCAACAAGGCGTGGGCATGGGCAGGCTATCTCTTCGTGCTGTTCAGCGCGGTGGCCAGCATCGTGCTGAAGATCGTGGGTCACGATATCCTCTCCATGGGCGCTTCGTGGGCGGTGTGTCTGATCATACTGTTCTACTGGGGCTCGTATATGATCCTGCGGAAGAAATACTGAGCATGGGCGCGACAGCGACCGAGCCGGTCTGCATTCTGCTTTTGGGCTATCCCTACTGGGACGGCCCCAAAAACCGCACACCGAGAAAACCGCTGGAAGAGACCGTTACGGTGCTGTAGTACTTGTAAAAGGCTGCCCGTTCCTCTAGAATAGAAGAAAAGATGTCAAAAGAGAGGAACACCGATGATCGATCTGATTCTGGCAATTCTGACCAGCGCCATGATCTCCGTCACCATGCGCGTCAGTACGGACAGGGTAGGCGGCAGCCGCTATGTGCTGGCGGCCAACTATCTGGTCTGCAGCCTGCTGGGGCTTCTGTACGCAGGCTTCGGCGCCGCTGCGGCGGCGCAGCCCGCGGAGGTATGGAAGACCGCGGGGCTGGGTCTGGTGTACGGCATCCTGCTGCTGACAGCCTTTATCGTGCTGCAGAGCAATATCCGCAGGTACGGCGTGGTGCTCTCCTCCATGTTTATGAAGCTGGGGCTGCTGGTGCCGATCCTGCTTTCGGTGCTGGTGTTCGGTGAACAGCCCACGGTGCTGCAGCTGGCGGGCTTTGCCCTTGCCATCGGCGCCATCCTGCTGATCAATCTGAAAAAGGAGGGAACGGAGGGCGGCTTCGGCTTTCTGCTGATCCTGCTGCTTCTGCTGGGCGGCGGCGCGGATGCCATGGGCAAGATCTATGAGGTGTACGGCGCGGCAGACCTTTCGGGTCTGTTCCTCTTCCTGTCGTTTGCTTTTGCCTTTGCGCTCTGCATGGCCACGGTGGTGAAGCAGCGGGAGAAGCTTTCTCTGCAGGCGGTAATGTTCGGCGTGCTGATCGGCATTCCCAATTTCTTCAGCACGAAATTCCTGCTCTCCGCGCTGACGAAGCTGCCCGCGGTGGTGGTCTACCCCACCTTCTCCGTCGGCTCCATGCTGCTCGTCACACTGAGCGGTGTCCTGTTCTTCCGGGAAAAACCGGGCAGACGTCAATGGATTGCCATGGCTGCCGTCATTGCCGCCCTGATCCTCCTGAATATCTGAGAGAATACCCACAGGCAACAGCCTGTGGGTGTTTCGATCTGCAGCAAAAGAATCGGTTTAGATATCCTGTTTTTTGCCGGCTTCATAAACGGTACGAATACCGCACCAAATCAAATAGAGCGCAACGATGATCGAACCAAAAAAATCCAGACGCACGGATAAGAGGGAGCCCGGAGCAAGGACAACGGAAAGCAGCGCGGCAGTTACGCAGCTGTCCACCAGACTTTTCGCCCGGTACAGCCGCGCCTGCACGGCCAGAATCGGGTTGGGATCTGCTTTGTTCGCAGGAGACCGTGGATGAGCCGCTTCCCAAAAGAAAGAACCGCGGATCACAAAAAGTGATCTGCGGTTCTTTGCGAAAGAGCGACTAAAAGGTGTATAATTGGGGGTAAGAACGATCAAAAGTAGTGTGGATTACCATTCCCGATCCAGACGAAGATCATTCCAAAAGAAAGTTGCTTCCGTTTCCGGCAAGTGCAGTTGGCATTCCCTATAATAAGGCTTTTTCTTAGAATGAATTACACAATGCCACATTTGTTCATCATGACTTCTGTATTGCGTGATAAACTCCAAGGTGCATTTTCCACTGTTTATAGCAGAAATGAGTTGTTCCATATCCCAAAGTTCTACACTTGTATTTCGGAACCCTAACCATCTATGTCTTGTGAACACACGAACTATGATGTCATCAACATCTTCTATAGAAAAATCGACTACTGAAGCATCCGTTCGTATTACCTTTTCAGAAGCGTTTTCTATATGATGGGATGTTACCCAAAAACCATCGGGCAAGTAAAAACGAAGTGTATGATTTTCAAATGAAATCTTATCTGACATACAATCGTGAAGAGTGAGTTCCTTGCCGTGAAACTCATCTGGATCAATATGTTTGAAATTACCATTTA
>JAFSHY010000153.1 GCA_017440065.1 Oscillospiraceae bacterium
GCAGTTTCCAGGAATGGGCTACCGGTGCGCCTACGGATGAAGCTGTGGTTTGCACTGTGGATACCGCTCGGGCTGCATTGGATCTGGTCGCCAACGGCATGGGTATCGCCTTTGTCCCCAACGAGTGCGTCGAAAACCGCCCCGGCATCCGTTTTATTCCCCTGCATAACTGGCACCAGGCTTTGTATATGTGTATCCTCTATGACAAATGGCTGGATCAGCCCGTTTGGGACTTCGTTGAAATCGTTGTCAAAGCGTTCCGAAAGAAAAATTATCAATAAAGCAAAGCACCTGACCCGTGGCATTCCACTGCGGTCAGGTGTTTGTTTCTGCCTCAAGAAAATGGTATTGGTAGTTTCTTAGCAAGCATCGCCTTTGGATATACAAAAGGCACACCTTGGGTATCCCAAACCCGACACTTGCAACATTGAAGAAATAATTCGAGGTGCATATTTTTGTTATCTGATAATTCATTTGAAAAGCTCAAAAATGATGCATGCGCTGTATTGGAGACCGTCGAGGAAAGCTTTGTGTTCATAGGCACTGCAAAGGCGGCAACAGAGGTTGAAGACGGCGTTGTTATCTTCCAGCGGAAGGTTGCAGAGGAACTCTTCCAGTTCTTTGAAGCCTTCGCTGATCTCCGGTGGGTCGGATTCGTGGGATTCTGCGTAGGCTTGGTAAAGCTGATCCAGGACTGTTTCGCAATCGGTATCATCCAAGTCAATGGGGTGCTTGTCCATGTAAGCGGACAGGCACTTGGCAATGTTACTCATAACACATCTCCTCCCCCACTGCTTGTCCGCCCATCAGCATGGCGCAGCAGCAGATTTTGGTATGGTGGTTATAGTCGGAAGACAGCAGTTCACCTTGCGTCCTCCACAGAGAGTTTCCTTGCGCATCAACTCTTGTTCATGATGTGCGCCACGAGGCGGAGATTCCGCTCGATCAGCGTGTTACGCGCCTCCAGATCTCCCTTGGCAGCCAGTTCCAGATAATGCCGCTCCTCCTGTGCCGTCAGGGGTTTCGGAAACGAACCGCCGGAAAGCCGAAGAGAATAGAGCATACTGCTGAGCATCATCAGCACAGCCGCAGAAAGCATCCAACCACCTCCTGCAAAAGTCTATTCCCTCCCTGCAAGTCCCGATTCGTGAAAAAACGGCCCGCAGGGATCTTCCTGCGGGCCGTTCCATATGATACCGTTATGAATTTAGCGAACCGTTCCGCGCTTGCGGTCATGCAGAAGCAGGACGGCGGCTGCAGCGCTCAGCAGGAGCAGGGCGCTCCAGCCCGCGACGGAGGCATCGTCACCGGTGACAGGACTTGCGGAGGAACCGGCGGTCTTGATGACCAGCGTGCCTTCCGCTCTGCCATCGGGATAGACAAACGCAATGGTATGCGTGCCGGTTTTGACATTCTGGAGATACTCTGCCTTCAGCGTGACGACCGTGCTGCCGGCTTCTGCCGTGTAGGCAGTGGGATCCACAAGATTGCCGTCCACCTCAAAGCCGCTGAACTTGGAGAAGAGACCGTTGCTCTTGACGGTCAGGGTCTTGCCGCTGCCGCGGATCCATGTGGCATTGTCGCCTTCCAGAATTCTGTAATCCACCAGAGCCTTGCCCAGCACCTCGAACTTCTCCTTCAGTGCCTCGCTGAAGATACTCTCTTCATATTCAGAAAGGGCTTCATAGGCTTCTTTAGCATCAAAGTAAGCTTCCAGCGCGTCTTCGTCATCAGGTTCCGCCGCTTCGGGCAGCGCCTCAAAGACGCTCTCGGCTTCGGCTACATGATCCAAAACCTCCAAAGCTGCCTCGATACGGTCGATCTGATCGCGGAGGATCTGCTGCTCTTCCTCGGTATAGTTGTTTTCATACTGTTCGGAGGCGGCTTCCAGATCCTCCTTTGCCTGCTCCAGATCTTCCCGCTGCTCAGGCTTGACCGTATCCTTCGTGGTCTGCAGCGTACCCGTTATCGCATCGGTCATCACTGCGTTCTGCGCCTCGTCAATGGCATCCTGCAGCGCTTCCGCGCGGCTCAGCAAATCTTCTGCCAGCGTCTTTTCTTCTTCAGCGGCATGGGAAAGATCGGCATTCTGCAGTGCATCCGTCACCGCTTTGACGTCATATCCGTCATCGGAAGTCACATTCTCCTCCGTCAGACCTTCCAGCTTTTCTTCCAGTTCGGCCAGCGGACGCATGATCACGGTGACGGTGGTCGTGTTGCCGGCAGCATCCGCAGCCTCGATGACGTACTGCGCTTCGGTATTGCCCGCCAGCGAGAACGACGGTGCGACATCTTCGCCATCCAGCTTCACGGCGGTGAGGTTTTCATCCGTGACGGTAACCGCAGTGGTCACATACAGGACATCACCGTCTTCCAGATCGCCGATCAGCGGTGCGGCGGTATCAAATTCCGCGCCATCGGAGGAGAGATACGTCACATTGCCGGCCTGATCGGTAAGGCGGATATAGCAGACGAACTGCTTTCCGTTTTCTGCCGGAATGGTAACGGTATCTGCGGATACGGGTTTCCAATCGGTGATCGCAGCAGGATCCGCTGCCGCCTCAGCCACATAGTATTCTGCCGTATCCAAGCCGGAAAGGTCATCGCCCGCAAACAGGGACGCGACCAAATGGTTTTTATAGAACAGATCAAAGGTGACCGGATCTACCACATTGCTCCAACTGTTAACCGAATCATAGGAGAGCTCGCCGTAGGGAGCAGTCGTGTCGATTTTGAAGTTTTCGGTGGCAGCCAGAGAGATCCGTCCGGTTTCCTCGTCCCGCAGGTAGAAGGTCAGTCTGCCGTTCACCGCGTTCCCTGTATAGGAGATCATGGGGATCCACACGGTATCCGCGGTATTCTCCACAGAGATCAGATAGCCCTCCGCGGGATATACGGCAAAATCACCGTTCAGCCAGCCGTTTTCGTTGGGTTCGGTCACGGTATAGTCGACATTGACAACCGGCTGCCAGTCGTTTTTGATTTCCCATGTCAGGGTGAGATTTCCGGGATAATTGTAGTTATCGGCATCGTAGTTCAACGCGATCGTTGCAGTGTAAACACCCACTTCAGTATCGAAACCACCGCTCAAAGAGAGGATCGATACGCCTTCCGGCAGCGTGTTTGGATCCACCATGACACTATGCTCCTTGCCGTCATAGTCAAAGGGGCCGGTATACGTCCACTTGACCGCAGAGAGATCATAGTCTGCCCGTTCGATGCGGAACGGGATTTCTTTGTTCAGCGCGGTGTAGGTATCGCTTTCCTCTGCCGTGCAGATCAGGGTGTAATTGCCCGCCTTGGTGGGGGGATCGGTATGGGTGTAGGCAGTGCCGTCATTGGCGGTTCCGGTGTAGGTATAGGTCACCGTGCCGTATGCGGCTTCGCCGGGGATGATCGCAGCGGGCGTATCTCCATAGGTCCAGCCCGTGATGGCAGGCTCGATCCGCCATGCGTTCTCCGCCTTCTCCATGATCACGGAGAAAGCACCGATAACCGTTTCGTGGTTCTTCGCAGCGGCCTTATAATAAACCGTGTAAGTACCGGGCAGTTCAAATTCGGGCAGGCTGCCGTAGGTGCCGTCTTCCGCCAGACTGTAGGTGATCTCCGCAGGTGTACCGGCAGCCGTGAATGCCGTTGCTTTCACGGCGGGGGTCTGGGGGTCGCCGGTGTAGGTCAGCTTGCCGATCTGCTCCACGGAAACATCCCGCAGCTGGGCCGCATGGATCGATGCCTGCACCGTTTCGGGAACGGTCAGATCATAGTTCGCTGCCTCGCACCGTAAGTACAGGATCTCCATTGCACTCTGATCGAGTGTGATGATATAGGGTGTATCGGAAGCATCCGCAGACGGGAATGCACCGGTAATACCGGAAATGCTGATGCTTTCCGATTCGATGCCGGTATCCACCGAAACAAAGATCGTTGCATCCGCCGTGCCGTCATAGGTCTTATCCGACACAGTGATATGGGCGGTCACGGGTCTGGGGGTGATCTCATAGGTACCGGTCAGCGTTTTCTCTCCGCTTGTGATCTTAACGGTATAGGAACCCGCGTCGGTGGGCAGCCCGGAAATGAAGTCTGTTCCGTTCTGCGAATAACTGTAGGTCAGTTCAAACGGGAAGGAATCGGTATTGCCCGCCGTCAGATTCCAGTCGGTGGAAACCTCACTGCCGACAACCGTGGCGGTAAAGGTCAAAGCGGCAGCCTTGCCGTCGTAGACCTTGCCGGTAGCGAGATTCTTCAGCTCGGTCAGCGTCAGCTCCTGCTCTGTGATCGTCAGCGGGATATAGTTCGAATAAGACGACACGGGGATGTTTATGATCGCATCGGTCCTGTTCTCATACAGCACCGCCCGCACATAGTAGCTGCCGGGTTCTGCGGGCGCTCCGGAAAGTTTCGTTTTATTGCTGTCATAGTAGGTGAAGCCGCCTATGTAGGAGACCGGATAGGAAGAAGTCCAGCTGATATCCTTGCCGTTGTGGGTAGAAATCGCCACGGGCTTGGCGGTATATTCCTTCGTGATGGGCGCTGCGGCAATATTGCCGTTATACAGCGTAAGCCTGCAGGTTTCGGAATACTGATTGCCCACTTTGAGGCGAACGGTGATCTCAGACTGTCCGTCCACATATTCTTCTACAAACGTATAAATATTCAGATCCGACCAAAGGTAGCTGCCCGTAAAGCTGTTTTTGGCATAGGCCTGCACGATTACAGGCTTATTGTCCATCAGACCGGTGCTCACATCATTGACCGTATAACCCGCGGTGGAGGACAGATAGATCGCGTTAAAGATATTCCGTACCGCCGCTGCCTCCTCCTGACCGTTCGTATGAGCCATGGCCGCGGAATTCCGCACGGAAATGGTCACGGCAGAAGTTTCCGCGGAAACCGTATGCGCCGACCCCTTGCTTCCCGCCGTGGGCTTCACGGTGACAGACATACCGCTCTTGCCCTGATCCGCGCCGTCCACCTTGACAGAGGAAACGACCTTGCCCGTAACGGCATTGACCGTCACGGTATAGGGGATACCGCTGATGACGGTAACGGGGCTATCGGTGCTGCCGTTGACGGAGATGGTAGCGCCGGAGGGTTGGGCGAAGGAAACGGTGGAGAAATCCACGGCTTCATAGGTTACCTTGAAGGTAAAGTTCCGATCCACGTTACTGAACGTATATTTGTTCCCGCTGACGGTGCATTTGGCGTCGCCGTAGGTCACATTGGCCTTATGACCGGGCACCTGCACCACTTCGAGGGTAATGCTTTCTCCCGGTTTGGCTTCCACGGAGGAAACCGCCGCGCCGTCCTTCAGAACACCGCCGTAACCGGCAGGGGCACCTTCCGTCTGCGCCTTGACCACATAGCGGACACGGAGCGTGATGACGTCTTCGCGCATATACCAGTTATTGTAGTTATGGGCAAAGCGGTAGACATAATATGTTCCGTCCGTATAGGTTCTGTTTTTGCAGTCCGTGGCCCAGAACCATCCGTCATCGTACATATAATCATAAGGATCGTCGGTGATATAGGTCTTATCCTTGACATCGGGGCCATAGCCCGTATAATGCAGGGAATCGACCAGATTATAAAACTGCTCGCCTGTGTTATCACCGGGCGTGATGACCCATGTGAACTCTCTTGCGCCGAAGCTGGAGGTGTCATAGTAGGGCATCTCCGCCGCATGCGCCGTCATCGGCAGGCAGGACAGCAGCATGACCGCCATGAGCAGCAGGCTGCCGATTGACCGTAGTACTTTCTTGTTTTTCATAGACGATTCTCCTTCCGTGGAGCAAAATAGAATGGCGATCCGCAGCATGGAAGGTGCTGGTTCTCTGGTATAATTATAACGATTCTTATTATTTCAGTCAACATAAAATTAAAATGCCGCAGACTTTTTTTGCGTCTGCGGCATAAAGCTTCTGTTCAGATCATGGAAAGCAGGCGGATGGCGCCGTCCCGCAGGAATTCGATGTTTTCCTCACGGCAGACGGTATCCCGCTTGGTATGGATGCGGTCCATATAGAGAATGCCGCTTTTGGAGGTCTTCAGCGCGGCAACGCCCACACCCACGGGGAAATTGGCCTGATCGGAGGGGTAGATGACGCCCTTATCCGCCACCTCCACCCTGACGAGATCATTGGAGGGAAAGGCCTCCTCCAGCCGTTCGCGGAATGCGGCAGCACCCTTTTTCAGCACGAAGAGGACGGTATCACCGTCGGACACGCAGTCAAAGTTGATCAGCAGCTTCTGCTGCATGGTCTTCTTATGCTTCGAGGCAAAGGCAGCGGAGCCGAACAGACCCACTTCCTCCAGGTCGAAGAAGACAAAGGCAGCCTTATCCCGCTGTTCCTGCGGCAGGACGGCCATGATCTCCATCAGCGTGATAACACCGGAGGTGTTGTCATTGACCGTATGCTTGTTGGCAGGGCCGGCGATCAGCAGGATCAGCAGCACCCAATAGGCAGCGGTAGCTGCCACACTTGCCAGTTCCTTCGGAATGCTCACCAGCGCGCTGAACGCACCCAAGGCAAATCCGATGCCGAAGGCCACGATCAGAAACCCCACCACGATCAGCAGCTGATAGAGGACGTAAAGGCCGATACTTTTCGGTGTAATAAAATTGGGAAAAGGCATGACCGCACAGGTGTCATAGTGGGCGGTATAGACGACCTTGGCCGTTTCGGGATCACCGACGACGAGATTCCTGCCGCCGTTGCCCTTCTCAATCCGCAGCGAATAGCCGTGCTGCCGTGCGAATTCGGTCATGTATTCGATAAATGCCGTTTTCTGTTTTTTGCTTTTTCGGATCTGATAACGCTCCAGGATCTCTACGGCAGAGCTTGTCATATCCCGCACCCCTTTCGCGGAAAACCGCGTATTTTCTCTCTATTATACGTCCGCAGCCGCGGAATTGTCAAACACCGCAACGCGGCTTTTGCGCCACGATATTCCATGTGGTTCCCGGAATGCCGCCGTCATCGGGCAGGCGGTTCGCACATTTCACCACGCGGAATCCGCAGCGCTGCAGCAATCCGCAGATCACGGCAGGATCGTGAACGGTCTCGCGGATATTCTCCTCCAGCACTTCCCTGCCGTCCTCATACACACGGATGCAGAGATTGACCTTGTCTTCCGCAGGTCTTGTCATTTGGAACCATACCCGCAGATTCTCTTCAAAGTCCGATTCAAAGGGTTCACTGTCCGATACCTCCCGCTCATTCAGCAGGTCGAATATAAAATGACCGCCCGGCACCGTATAGGCATAGACATTGCGGAAGATCTTTTCCACATCCCGCAGGTCGGGAATATGGTTGACGGCATCGCCGGTACAGGTCACAAGGTCAAACTGCCGTTCGGGGCAGAACACCGTCATATCCGCCACCTCATAGGGAATCTCAGGATCCCGCTGCCGCGCGATGGCGATCATACCCGCGGAGAGATCCATGCCCGAGGCCTCGATGCCTTCCCGTTTCAGCCGTTCGCAGAGGACGCCCGTGCCGCAGGCCAGATCCATGGCGGTCTTTACCCGAATGCCGTTCTGCCGCAACCATAAAAGCAGCTGCTCCCCGAAGACCTCGGGATAATAATTCCAACCGAATTCATTGTATACCTTGCAGAAAATCTCGCCGTACATGACCGTTCTCCTTACATTTCGTCCAGGATCTCTTCCGCGAATTCATCCAGATCTTCCGGCACTCCCTGCTTGAGGATCCCGCATTTGGGGCAGGAAAGCACCGTCATCAGCTTTCGCTCCTTCCGCAGGAACTGCTGCTGGAAATTCCAAAGCACAATGGAATCCCATATCTTTTTCGGCGTAGCAGGCGCGCTTACATGGGGATCCATGATCATGGCATGGTTCCAGTCAAAGCGACAGAGGCTGTAGGTGCCGTCCGAGTTGATGCACATCTCATAAAACACATACGGACACACCTGTACCTCGCGGGAACAGCCGCCCAGCAGCGTGACGGTTTCATCGAATTCCACCTGCATCTCGCCGAATTTCGGCCAGTATTCAATGGTGCGCTCCACACTGATGCCGTCGGTAATGTTGCCGAAGGTACGGTAGAATTCCGCCTCCTGCTCCGTGGTCAGATTATCCCCGCAGATCTTGATGTTCATCTCGCATTGCTTTCTGTGATCGTAGAAAAACGCGATCTGATCCACAAACTGCCTGTAATCCAAATGATATCCGGAAAACGCACGGTACTGCTCCGCATCGATGCCTTCCACAGAGATATTGATCCGATCCAGACCTGCTTCAATGATGGCAAGGCTCCGTTCCTCCGTCAATAATGAGGCATTGGTGGTGGTATCCACGCGCTGCACGCGGGGCGATGCTTTGGCATAAGCCACCATTTCCGCAAAATGCGGATGAAGCAGCGGTTCCCCTTCCTTATAAAGACGGATCACGCGGATGGGATCGGGAAATTCCTGCAGACTGTCAATGATATTCCGATAGACCGAAAGCTCCATGGGGCCATGGCAGCGGCCGCGGGTCTTCTTCATCAGTTCCCGATTCCCGGAAGGGCAGAATTTGCAGCGGAAATTGCAGGTATCGCAGGGGTCGATATAGATCACATAAGGCGTACGAAGCGGAAGGGCATTTTTCAGTTCGATCCTGTCATGGATGTCGATTCGGGGTATTTCTCTCGCTTTCATCGCAGCCCCTCCTTCCTGTTTTTCGTCAGTATATCATTTTTCCCGTCCGTCTTCAACTGTGAGGAAGTCCTCTGTCGGGGCGTTTCTGCCTGTAGCAAAGAAGCCGAAAACGGGAGATGCCCTGCATCTCCCGTCAGACTGTCAAAAAAGTGGTTTTCAAATGTAGAAGGTTATCGAAACGCGCTGCACCAAAGCCTCCCCTGTGTAAGGGGAGGTGGCAAAAATCGATCTGATTTTTGACGGAGGGGTTGGGAAAATCCGAGATTACCAAATATTTTAGTTTTCAATCCCTCAGTCTCGCCTAACGGCGAGCCAGCTCCCTTTACACAAGGGAGCCTTGTGCGCTGCCGCTCCAGAAGGTTTTTTGACACGCTCACGGGAGATGCCCTGCATCTCCCGTTTTGTTATCCTTCGATCAGTTTTCGCAGCAGCGCTTCATCGGCGCCGTTGTAGACCGTGCCGTCCCAGCGGATATTGGGGCCTTTGCCGCACATCCGCATACAAGGCACATAGCGCAGAGTAAAGCCCTTCGGTTCCTTGCCCCATGTTTTTTCCACAAAGCCTGCAAGATCCCTCCGCTTGGGGCAGTTCGGCCCGGCGCACAGTTCCAGCAGATGGCTGTCCGACAGGCGCAGGCTGGGAATGCGGCGGATGACCGCGCGCAGAAAGCTCTCCTTTGTTCCCAGCAATTCTGCCGTTCGGGGCAACAATTGAGCCGGGATACTGCCGCCGTGCTCCCGCTGGATCTCCCGAAGCAGCTCCGTCAGCGCCGTCTGATCGGACGGTGCGCCCTGTCCTTTATAATACGATACCGCTTCTTCCGGTGTCCAGTTCATGGATCGTTCTCCTCTCATTTGACGGCAGCAAAGCCCGAAACACACTCACCAGAGATAGGGAATGAGGCGCCACCGAACTTTCTTTTGATATTCTGCATAGCCCGCCAGTTCTTTTTCCAGAACCTGCTCCTCGTTGCGGATACGGGCAGTGATCAGAAACGGATATGCCAGAAACGCACCCATAGCGATCAGCGAGCCCAACACCAGCGGCATGGAGAGAAACAGCACCAGCGTGACGGCATACATAGGATGGCGGACGATGCCGTAAAGACCGCGATCCACCACCTGCTGTCCTTCCTGCACCTCAATGGTACGGGAGAGCCATGTGTTTTCCCGCAGCACCTCGGCATAGAGCAAATAGGCCGCAAGAAACAGTACCGCAGCGAAATACCGCACCCAATCGGGCAGCGGGAACCAGCCATGGCGGAAATCCAGACCCGCAAGGATGAAGCCGCAGAGGAACATGAGGCCGCTGAGCTTCACAACAGCCTGCTGCGTGCGCTGCTCCTCCTTTGCTTTCAGTCGGCTTTGGAGCAGGGCGGGATTCTTCACCATCATGAAGATACCGGCAGCAAACATCGGAAGAAACAGAATGGCCATCAGCAGCCAGCCGCCCGGCCAGCGCACCGTTCCCGCGGGCAGAAACAGCAGAAGCCCCACCAGCACAACACCCAGCAGGAATTTGGAAATGGCGCTGACAAACAACTTTTTCGTCATAAAAGTTCTCCTTTTCCGCAAAAAACCGCATACCGTATAACCTTAGTTTACACGGTATGCGGCAGTTGCGCAAGATTTATTTTCAGCGCTGACCGTCAGGCCACCAGCCACTTATACTTTTTGACGCTGTAGATAGGGACAAAGGGCAGCAGGATGGGAACTGTCTTCACATATTCCTGATATTCGGGATCGCTGCCGTAGTTCTTATCCTGGCGAAGTTCCAGACGGCGGGCGCCGGAGAACATCACGAAGATAATGCCCACATAGCCGATCAGCACGATAAGCCACTGGCCGAAGCCGATGACACCGCCGAAGCCGGTGACCAGCACACCCGTCCAGAACAGCATTTCGCCCAGATAGTTGGGGCAGCGGACGATGCGGTACAGGCCGGTATCCACAAAGCGGCGGGGATTCAGCTTCTTGGCAGCGTTCTTCTGATAGTCGGCAGCGGATTCCAGCGTGATGCCGCAGATCATGATGACGGCGCCGATCCATGTGAAAGCATTGCTGCCGCATTCATTGTGCAGACGGTAGAACACAGCGGAAACCTGCGTGACATACAGCAGCGCGCAGGTGACCCAGATGGCGATCTTCACGCCGAAGGGAACGGTCTTGCCGTCCTTGATCTCTCCGGTCATATTCTTCTTATAGGAGCTGCTCTTAAACTCCCGAATGGCCAGATAGCCGCCGAGACGCAGACCGTAGATCACGAAGAGCAGACAGCAGAGCAGCGTGCCGAAGGTCATTTCCTTGCCGTAAAGGAACAACATCAAAAGGCCTTCACCGGCAATGGAGAAGCCGTAGCCGAGGGAAATGAACCAGACATAGTTTTTAAAGCCGATGGAGCTGATCACCATCGCGGCGAGAAACAGGATCAGAAAATTCAGCGGAAACACAGGTAATTACCTCCAAATAATTAGATTTCAAACGTTTTGAGGCCTGCTTTATGCAGGATCCAGACACCCGCCAGCAGCAGCGTCTGACCGAGGCAGTTGATGCCCTGCTCGATCCAGTTGACCGCAGCAGAAGTGGAATCCTGACTTGACATATAACCCATGCCCATATAAGCTGCGAAAGCCAGCACCATCAGAACGATCAAACCTTTGCGCTTCATCTTCGCGGCAAGGATGCCAAGGCAGGTGCAGAGGCAGCCCAGCCCCGCCACCATACAGGCGATGAAGACCATGCTGCCGCCGAATACGGGCGGTGCAGCCGGCAGCACTGCCTGCTTCTTTTTACAGAACATCCCCACAAGGCCGATGCCCAGCAGCAGGAAGCCGATGGACTGAACGGGCAGGAACATCGTATTCAGCACATGAAAATCGCAGATCCCGGCGGCATACAGCAGCTTCCATACCGCCTTCAGAAAGCCGGCGCAGAACACATTGACCGTACCCGCGGCAAAGCAGGCATAGGCACCCTTGCCCATTTTGCCGTAAAGATCCTGCAGCAGCAGGACGGCAGAAATACCAAAGAGCGCTACGGGGACGAAATCGACGAGCGCCATGGCAATGGAAAACTCGTACATCTCTCCCCCCTCCTTATTTCTTATTTTTTTCTTTGGCTCTCTTATCGTTGATGATCTTCATCTCCGCGGCGGTAATGAGCTCGCAGTTATTTTCTCTTGCCCATTCCACGCAGCCCTTCAGCACCAGCGGCAGGAAGACACGGGGCACATTCAGAATGGTCTCGAGGGCATCGTCGGTAAATTTGACCTTGTCATCGGCACGGTCAGCGGCATAACGAACGGATTCCAGACTCTGCTTGCGGATGGGCAGCAGCTCGGCGCGCATTTTGGTCTTGCGGTGGAACCAGAAGTTCTTGCTGTCGCGGTAGCCGTAGTCCACGGGCAGATTGGGGAAATCCTTGGCGCGGACGCCGTTGATGATGGCATCGGAATACTTTTTCTTCATGAGAATGCGGTCGACCTTCAGAATGAAGTGGCAGCCGAACTTGGAGGTGATGCCGTTGAAATCATGATAGGGAGGCTCATAGCCGGTGAGGCAGCCGGGCTTGTCATCCTGCGCGTTGTCCAGCTCGCGAACCCATGTGCATTCGATGGCCTGAATGGCATCCGTCAGCACCATGGGGCACTTTTCGCCGGTTTCTTCCTCGATTTGGCTCTTTTCCAGCTTAAAATTACACTTGGGCATCTTGTCTTCGGGCTTGTCGCCGGGCCAGGAAAGCTTGACGCATTCTTTGAAGGTGGCGGGCTTGTCATCCACGAAGTTGATGCAGCACTTGCCGGAACGCAGGATGTTCTGGGCGGTATTGGAGGAATTGCGGCAGGAAAGCAGCATGGCATAGAAATCCTTGCCGGCCACATAGTAGGGCTGCACCAGAGAATAGGGGCCGAGGGTGGTGGAGCCGTCCTCGCAGAGGGTGCTGATGACCACGGTGGGCATGGGGAAATACAGGGAGGTCTGATAGAAGTTGTCGACGATGCGCAGATTTTCAAAACTGGACATAATACATTTCTCCTTTATCCAAAAATAGCTGCTTTGACAGAACGGTTCCATTCTCAGGAATCAATCCGTCAAAGCAGCTTTTCCGTGTTTTCTTAAAAAAGCGTTTCGACCATGCCCCAGATCTCATCAAAGGACTTGCCCGCCATGGACCAGGTCAGCAGCGCTTCCGCCGTAAACTCCGCGGCAAATTCCTTCCCGCAGAACCGGCGCAGCGGCTGCGCCAGCTGGCTCCGCAGCATGCCGTGATAGCGGCTGAACGAGCCTGCAAATCCCGCAGCGGCAGCAGCATCGCGGAAGATGGCGCTGTGGCGGCGGGCAAAGGCCAGCAGCTGATCGAAGATGCATCGGGCCACAGGCTCCGGCTGATCGGAAGTATTGCTCATCGCCTCAATGGCAGCCACGCATTCCTTCCAGTCCTGCAGCAGAACGGTGGCCAGCAGCTCCTCTTTGGACGGAAAATAGTTATAAACCGTACCAATTCCGATCCCGCAGGCCTTTGCCACGGAACGAACCGTCATGGCGGCATACCCCTGTTCCTCGATCTGCCTTCTGGCTTCCTCCAGCAGGCGGACTTCCGGATTCTCAATGATCTTGGGCATAATGACTCCTTTTGTGAACACGTTCACATAAATATAATATAGAATGGCGGAAGAAAAATGTCAATCCTGCCACGCCGATTCTTCGGCAGATTTCTTTCCGCAGGGAATACAGCTTTGCTCGGATCTGTTTCCGATCAGAACCCCATGTTTTCCGCAAAGCACATGGTAAAGTCGGGATCTGCCGCCAGTTCAAGGAATTCGATCTTCCCCACCAGTTCCTTTGTCCGCTCCAGTTCCGCACGGCTGCAGGCCAGCAGCTTCGAACCGCTGCCCGCTGCATTGCCCGCGGCAATGATGCATTCCTCCCGAATATCGGGCAAAAGGCCGATCTTGCAGGCAGAGGCAGGATCCATAAACGTGCCGAATGCCCCTGCCAGCCAGACCCGATCCAGCTCCGCAGGTGTGATCCCCAGCTTTTCCGCCATCATCTCAATGCCCGCCGCGATGGCGCCCTTGGCCATCTGCAGCTCACGGATGTCCGTCTGCGTCAGATAAACACCGTCCGTCAGCGGGATATAGCGCTCGCCGTCCAGTTCATCCGTGCACTGGATCCTGCCGCGGCAGTTGATGAGTCCCAGCTCCAGCGCAGCAGCTGCCGCGTCGATGAGACCCGAACCACAGATGCCTACGGCTTTGCCGCCGCCGATGACGGAGCAGCAGAGTTTTCCGTCCCGCACGGTCACATGATCGATGGCGCCCTTCGCGCCCCGCATACCGAAGCGGATCTTTGCACCCTCCAGCGCAGGGCCTGCCGCCGTGGAACAGGCTGCCATTCTGCCGCCGCTGCCCATGACCAGCTCGCCATTGGTGCCGATATCCACCAGAAGCACATTGTCCTTTCGCCGATCCAGCTCGGTGGCCAGCACACAGGCCACCGTATCCGCGCCCACATAGCCGGAGATATCCGGTACGGTCAGCAGCACCGCGTCGGGACACAGGGGCAGATACGGTGCCGCCGCTTCTGCCTTCGGCTCCGTCAGCACAGGGGCAAAGGGAATCTCCACCAGATTGGAGGGCTCGATGCCCAGATACAGCTGCTGCATGGCGGGGTTGCCCACGATGCTTACCGTTCCCACTTGGGCAGGATCGACGGACGCAGCCCTGCAAAGCTTTGCCGCCAAGGCCTGCACCGCATCGCGGATCCTGTCCGTCAGTTCTTCCATTCCTCCGTTCACCGCATGACGCAGGCGGGAGATCACATCAGCTCCGAAATCCTTCTGCGGATTGAGGCAGCCGGCGCAGCCCAATTCCTGCCCCGTTTTGCCGTCCAGCAGATACCCCACCACGGTGGTGGTGCCGATGTCAAAGGCCAGCAGATCCCCTTCTTTGACAGGCTGCAGCACAGCCTTCGCGGCAATGCCGTCCCGCAGAACGGAGGCTTCCGCCGCCGCGTTCAAATGTACCTCGAGATCTTGCCGCACCTCCGTGCCGCAGGCGAGGCAGCTTTCTCCGTTGACGGTCACGCGGCATTTGCCGCAGGTGCCGTGTCCGCCGCAGGGCGCATCGGGAGCAAGCCCGTGGCGGCGCAGCAGTGCCAGCAGGTTTTCACCCGCTTCTGCCGTCAGCACGGTTCGCTGCGGAAGGACAGTCACGCGATAAGCCATAGGTTTGCTCCTCTCAAACACAATCAGAAGAAAAATGCCAGAAAAACGGTAAGAATACCGGAAACACCGATGGCAATGCCGCTCATGGCGCCCTGGATCTCACCGATGGTGATGGCGCGGGACGTGCCGAGGGCATGGCTGCATGCGCCGATGGCCACACCCTGCGCCACGGGTTCTTTGATCCCGAAGAGCTTGCACAGCAGGGGCGCACAGACCGCGCCGAGGATGCCGGTAACGACCACCGCCGCCACCGTGATGGCCACCACACCGCCGCCCTGCCGCGAGATCTCCATGGCGATGGGCGTTGTAACGGATTTGGGCAGCAGGGACATCAAAAGACTGTCATCCAGCCCGAACAGTTTGGAAAGCATATAGGCGCTGACCATAGCGGTCACCGCACCGGCAAGGCAGCCCAGCACCACGGGCAGGAAGTTTTTCTTCAGCACCTCGACCTGCCGATGGATGGAGACGGCCAGCGCAACCGTGGCAGGGCCCAGCAGCATGGTGATGACGCTGCCGCCCTTCTGAAAGTTCTCCGGCGGGATGCCTGTTACCTGCAGAAGCAGAATGATCATAGCGCCCGCGATCAGCAAGGGATTCGCCAGCGGTGTCTTCAGTTTCCGGTTCAGGAAGGAGGCGGCCGCATAGGCTGCCACGCAGAGGACGATGCCGAACAGCGGTTCCGCCGTCAGCGAAAGCAGGATCCCGCTCATTTCTGCCCCTCCCCTCTCTTCTGCTGCAGACGGATAACCGCCGTCACCGTCCACGCGGCAGCGGCAAAGGTCAGCACCGTGGTCACAACGATGATCACAAGAAACGGCAGCAGATTATCCATCAACACAGGGATGTATTCCACGATTCCCACCACCGTGGGAACAAAAAGAAAGGCCATATTCTTCACGAGAAAATCGCCCGCCTCATCCACCTGCCGCGGCTTCAGAATGCCGGAAAGCAGCAGCAGGAACAGCAGGATCATGCCGATCACGCTGCCGGGAAAGGCCACGGGCAGCAGATTGGAAACCAGCACGCTGATCAGATAGATCGCGAAGATCACGGACATCTGTTGGAGAAATTTCAAGGCATCCGCCTCCTTTGCAGGAACTCACAAGAATCGATTTTGCATATTTGGTGCTATTATAGCACATCTCCCGAAGAAAGCAAAGACCGCCTGTCCCAAAGGACAGGCGGTCGGTTCATCAGGCTTTCGGCTGTTCAAGCAGCTTTTGTTCCTCCCGTTTCAGCATGGGCCAGACCGTCAGCAGCATGGTGACGAAACACGATGTTCCGCCCAGCAGGTTGGATACCGGTTCAGCAAGGAACACGCCGGACACACCGAGTCCGCCCAGATGCGGCAGCAGGAGCGTCAGCGGGAACACGATGACCACCTTGCGAAGCAGGGAGAAGAAGATGGCCTGCTTTGATTTGCCCAGCGCAACGAAAGAATGCTGACCGGCAAATTGCAGCGACTGCAGGAAGAAGCCGAGGAAATACTGCCGCACACAACGCACGCCCACATCTACCAGCGCAGTATCATTGCTGAAGAGGGACAGCACGGGACGGGGGAAAAGCAGGATCAGGATCCAGCAGACCGTTGTCACCGAGATGCTGGCAACAGAGAGGATCACGATGCCGCGGCGAACGCGGTCATATTCCTTTGCTCCGTAATTGAAGCTGATGACGGGCTGGGCGCCCTGCGTCAGACCGGTCAGCGGGATGGTAAAGATCTCGCGGATGGAATTGATGACCGTCATCACGCCGATATAGACATCGCCGCCCCAAAGGCCGAGGGTCGCATTGCAGGTGACCTGCACAAGGCAGTTGGTGCCGGACATGATAAAGCCGGGAATGCCGAGGGTGGTGATCTCCTTCAGCAGCTTGCCCTCCGGACGCATATACCTGAGGCGGATGCGGAGAATGGCCTTCTTTCCCAGCAGGAACTGCAGCACCCACAGGGCAGAGACCGCCTGCGAAATGACCGTGGCCAGCGCAGCACCCTTCACGCCCATATCAAAGGCGAAAATGAAGATCGGATCGAGAATGACGTTCAGCACCGCGCCCAGCAGCGTGGTCATCATACCGACCTTGGGGAAGCCCTGCAGGTTGATAAAGCCGTTCATGCCGGTGGTGATCATGGAAAACGCCGTACCGGCCAGATAGATCTTGAGGTAATCGTTGGCATAGGCATAGGTATCATTGCTGGCGCCGAAGAGATAGAGGATCGGCTTGCGGAAGAGATAGCCCGCTGCCGTCATGAGCACCGCCATGATCAGCAGCATGGAAAAGGTATTATTCAGCAGCTTTTCCGCCCGTTCCTTCTCCCCCGCACCGCGGGCAATGGCACAGAGCGGTGCGCCGCCGGTGGAAAAAAGCGCGCAAAAAGCAGAAACCAGCGCCACAATGGGGAAGATCAGACCCACACCCGTCAAAGCCAGACTGGACGCGCCGGGCAGATGGCCCAGATAAACACGGTCCACCACATTATAAAGAACATGAACCAGCTGCGCCACCATCAGCGGGACCGACTGGTTCAGGATGATACGCCACAGGGAACCTTTGGAAAAGTCATTTTGAACGGCTGTCTGCGCCATACCGCAGTCCTCCTTCCATCTTTAACCTATTTATTATACCTCCCGATTTTTTGGATTGCAACCTTCGGAAGCAAAGAGAAACGCAGCGGACGTTCCGTCCGCTGCGTCTTTTTCAGAAAATACTCTTTCTGCGGATCACGCGGGTAAGCTCCCACGCGCCCAGCAAAGCACCAAGGCACCAGCGCAGCAGCCCCAAAGCGGGCGTCAGCGCCGCGAACCCGTTGACTGCCAGAAAGATCACCGTGCAGGGCAGCAGATCTCTGACCCCGAAGGGGAATTCCCCCTTGCCCAGCCGAACCGCGGCGCCGTAATGGAGCAGGCACTGCACCGCGTGAGCGCCGGCCGTGGCCCATGCCGCGCCATAATAGCCGAATCTCGGGATCAACGCGGCATTGAGCGCAATATTGATACCTGCCGCCAGCAGCGTCCCCGCTGCCACCAGCTTCGTCTTCTGACGGAACAGTTCGTAATTGACGGGAATGCTGCAGAGGAACACCATATAATGTCCCGCGGAGAGGATAAAGATCAGCCCTGTGCCGTCCCAGTAGGAACGCTCCGCGAAGACATGGTATACCTCCGGCGTCAGCAGCACAAAGCCGCAGGCCAGCACCGTAAACAGTTCAAAATAATGCTTCGCCCGAAGCTTCAGCTCCTCCGTCTGCCCTGTTCTGGAATACTCATGGTAGAAGGGCGTCCACGCGCTGTTCAGCGCGTAGAACACCAGCGCGATCACCGTGCTGAAATTGGAGGACAGACTGTAGATGCCCACCTCTGCAGCGCTGCCGAACTGACGGAGCATGATCCTGTCGCTCTGCGCCAGCAGCGTACCGGAGAGAGAATGGAACACCAGCGGCGCGCCCAGCAGCAGCGCGCAGCGCCAGTAATCCCTGTGCAGGAAGGTCTTTCCCCTTGAAAACAGAATGGCGCATACCACGACCGCCAGCACCGCATAGGTGATGGCTTCGCCGAGGATCCTGCCCCAATGGTTCGTTTCCGCAGGAAAGCGCAGAACCAGCAGGAAGGAAAGGCCGACGGAACAGGCCGTGGTCACAAAGGAGAGGATAAAATTCCTTCCCGCCTTGAATTCAAAGCTGTACTTGGCGCTGAGGAAGGAAACGCAGTACTGACCGAAGCTGAATACCAGAAGCACGCAGATCATTTCGGGCGCCAGCTTCAGTGCGCGGGAAAGGGGCTGCAGAAGCAGCAGGCACAGGGCGGAAAACAGCAGATACAGCACCGTACCGAGACCCATGGCAGCTGACTGATAGCGCGCCTGTTCCTCCATGGGGAAGCGGTTTCTTGCCATATGCAGTGTGGCATTGACCTGCATCGGGAAAAGAATAGACATCATTTCTCCCCATGTATGATACATCGCCACCGTACCGTAGTTGGCCGTACCCAGCAGACGGGAAAAGAGCGGAGCGGAAAGGAAGGTGATGCCCTGGATCAGCACCGCGCTGAGGATATTCAGGATCAGAATACGATTGCGGTTTTTCAAGGACAAAACTCACCTTTCCGTACAAACAGGGCTTATCCGATCTGATAGGGATAAAGACCGTAGGAGATAAAATCACCGGTATACATTTTGTACACGCGGATCAGCACATAGCCCGCCAGCGCCGCGATGCCGCCCCAGCGGATCAGCTTTTTGAAGGGACTTCCCGCATCCATGGCGCGGTAGCGGTCATATACCGAAGGGATCACCCGATAGAACATGGGCGAGAACATCAGAAGGCTGCGGTAGAAAATGCTGTAGTTCATCTGGATCGGCAGGCAGATCCACGCGCAAAGCACCGCCCACAGTTCAAACCGATCGTCATGGGAAGGCAGCTGCCCGCGGTAAAGCAGGAAGAACGACACCGTCAGCACCAGCAGCACCGCGAAGGTTCCCCAGGAAATTCCGCCGCCCAGATAATGCACATAGCGCGTATTGCGAATGAGATAATTGAAGATCGGCAGGGCGATGCATTCCGCTGCCAGCACCGCGCCCAGCCACAGAGCCGTTTTCTTTACGGTGCCGGCCTGCAGTTTATCCATCAGCAGCACAAAGACATACACGGGGATCAGGATCACCGCCGCCAGATGCATACCCACGGCCAGCACCAGCGGAAGGAGCGCGAGGCCGTATTTCTTTTCGTTCAGCAGCGCGAACAGCCACAGGCCGAAGGCCAGCGCCAGACTGTTGCGCATGATGCAGAAGAGGTAGAACAACTCTCCGCAGAGGAGGAACGTGCAGAGGAGCGTAAAAAAGTTTTCCCGTTCAAAGCGGCAGGCACGGTAAAACTCCGCCACGCAGAGGAACATGATGCCATGCACCGCCACGAGGAACACGCGGTATTCCGCCGTGATCTGACGGATGCCCCAGACCAGCACACGGAAGAGCGGTTCGGAAACCATCCCCGTCCGCACGGAGAAGAATTCCTTCAGGCTGCAGTTTGCCTCCTCAAAGAACAGTTTATAGGTCAGCGCGTCATTGCCGCCTATGCCCCCATGGAAGATCAGACGGGCAGCGGAGAAGGCCACATAAAGGATACCCGCGCCCAGCAGGATCAGCTTCGCCTTTGCGGTATAGCGCACGGCTCCTTCCCCACCGGGTTCGCAGGAGAGCCGGTACGCGGCGCGAAGGGCTGCCGTGACGGCAAGGTGAACCAGAAGAAAATACAAGGCGCTCATTCCGTACCGCTCCTTTCCGCGATTTCGAGATACCAATCCTGCAGCGCCGCTGCCGCGGCAAAAATATCATAGCCTGCGGCACGAAGCGCTTCCGCAGCGCGGTGATCACGAGGCTTCGCTGCCAGTTTCATTACGTTGTCCGCCCATACGGCAGGATCCTTTTCGCCGATGGGCAGATATCTGAGGCTGCCGCATACATTCAGCGCGGCCGGAACCGCGTCCGATACAATGCAGGGCAGGCCGTTTGCCTGCGCCTCCAGCCCCACGATGCCAAGCCCCTCAAACAGAGAAGGCAGGCAGAACACATCAAACACATTGTAATACTCCTGCACATTGGGGCAGGCCTCCACAATACGAACCGCATGCCCGATTCCCGCAGCCCTTGCCTGCTGCCGGAACAAGGCCTGATCGGGGCCATCGCCCACCAGCACCAGACGGCAGCGGTCGTCCCGTTCCAGCAGGATCTTCATCAGCGGGATGAAAAACGGATGGTTTTTCTGCCGGCTGAATCTTCCCACATGACCGATCACAACGGCATCCTCCGCAAGACCCAGCGCGGCGCGGATCTCCTTCCGCTTCACAGGGTCAAAGGCAAACCTGTGAAGATCGATGGCATTGGGGATCACGCGGAAGTCCCTGCCGCCGTAGAGCCACTGTCCCGCAGGCTCGGAGCAGGCAAAAAGGTGCGTTGCCACCTTCGGGATCTGACGGCGGGTCAGTTCATTGAGCAGCAGCTTCAGCGGGTTGGAGGTCTGCACCGCCGTGTTATGACTGTGGGAAACGCGGACGGGCACTCCGCAGTCCTTCGCGATCTTCAGAACTGGCGCGTTCATCGTGTCCAGCTGGGCATGCACCACACGGTACTCCCCCGAAGAGAGGATCTTCCGCAGTTCCCGCAGATTGCCCACGGGATCTTGGGACTTCACAGGCACATGGAAGATCCTGCCGCCCATGGCTTTGATTTCTGCATCGTAGGCGCCTTCGCCGAAGCCATGCACAACGAAGTCCACCTGCAGGCGGCTGCGGTCAAAATGCCGGTAGTAGTTCATCATGTAGGCCTCTGTGCCGCCGCGGTTCATGGTGCTGCCGTGGACATAGAGGATCCGTTCCGGCGCTTTGCGGTTATCCATGGATCTCCTCCGCTTCTTCAAAATGGCGGCAGACCGCCTCGTAGAGATGGGCTTCGCCCTGCGGAACGGCAATGCCGCCGTAGGCCTCCGCGATCTCCTGACAGGCCGTATCCCGATAGACCACGGCCTTTGTGCCGCAGGCGATGGCCTCCAGCGTCGTCATGCCGAAGGTCTCCTCCCGCGAGGGATTGAGGAACAGGTCGGCAGAGGAATAGATCTCCGCCAGTTCCTGCGGATTGTTGGTTCGGGGCAGCGCCAGCACATTGGCAGGCAGCTGCTGCATCTGATCCGGGCGAAGCCCCACCAGCACGATGCGGTAGCGGTCATCCAGCATGGCAGCAAGAGAAAGGAAATCCTCCAGGCCCTTGCGTTTCTCCCATGTGCTGGCCACGCCCAGCAGTATTCGCTTCTCTTCCAGCCCGTGTCTGCGGCGGAAGTCGCTCGTCATCGGACGGAAGATATCCCGATCGATGCCGTGGTACACAACCTCCACGGGATATTCCTTCAAAAAGCTCTGCTCCACCAGTTCCTTCAGCCAGTAAGAGGGCGTGATCAGCGTCAGATCACGGATGCCTGTGAAGAGCTTTTTCTTCTTTTCATGGTTATGGCGGCTGCCGTCCAGCAACAGGCTGGCGGGATATTCCCGCTTCTGCGGACAGTTTCCGCAGTGGTGCTTCCAGCGTTCGCAGCCCACACGGCTGAAGAACGCGCAATGCCCCGTCAGCGCCCAGCAATCGTGCAGCGTCCATTTCACCTGCATCTGCGGGCGGGACTTGATCCAGCGGAAGAGCAGCTCGATGTTGATATAATAGCCGTGCAGATTGTGCAGCCAAAGCATATCGGGATCAAACCCGTCCGCCCAGCGGAGGAATTTTCGGGTGGCAGAGGCGCTGCCGAAGCCGTGACGGTCCGTCAGACGGGTCAGAACACCGTGCAGCCGCACATCCAGATCGCTGCCAATGCGGACGGCATAGGAGCGGCAATGTTCGGGGACATAGCCGTCCCGCCCGTAGGCGATTTTGACCACATGCCCGCCGCGTTCATATTCCTGCGCCAGCTCCGCGCAGATCCTGCCGGTGGAACCGGTGCCGCAGACGGAATTGATCATCAATACTTTCATGGCCTGCTCCTTTCTTTCCTTTTAGCTCAAAATGAATTTGGCCGCCTCCATGGCGATACATTCGAGGATCGCAAGGCGGCTGTAGCCGTTCTGCCGATAGCAGCGGTAGCGGTCACGGCAGCGGTTCAGCGCGGTCTTCAGCGATTTTTTGTTGCTGACGCCGCCTGTGCGGAAGTTGGCCAGCACTACATTGCGGATCACCGTGCGCTTTCCCGCGCGGCGGAACCGCAGGATCAGCTCATAGTCATCGTGGATGCCCTCGCAGCGGTACAGCCCCAGCTCTTCATAGGCTGCCTTGGGAATAAACGTGGTGGGATGGTTCCAGTGGCGGCTGGTGGGAAAGCGGTCCATGCGGGAACGCTTGACGATCACGCTGCCGTCCGCCCGCACCAGATTGATATCGGCATAGAAGAGGTCATAGGGTTCTTCCCGATAGGTATCGGCGGCAGTCTGCACCGCATTCGGCTCATACCAGTCATCGGAATTGATGATGCCGATGAGTTCGCCCTGTGCCATGCGGATGCCCTTGTTCATGGCATCGTAGATGCCGTTGTCCTTCTCGCTGACGATGCGCAGCAGATAGCCTCTTTCACGGAATTTTTCCTCATATTCCCGCGCAATGGCCACGGTACGATCCGAAGAAAGGCCGTCCACGATGAGATACTCGATCTGATCATAGGTTTGACCCAGCACCGATTCGATGGTTTTCCGCACCGTCTTTTCGCTGTTGTAACAAACGGTGATGATGCTCACAAGCATGGTATCGCTCCTTTAGGTCTGCTCTGTGATCCGAATGGATTCTTCCAGAGAATACTTCTGATAGGGTTCGCGGTAGGCGCTCAGCTCCTGCGCGTAGGTCATATTACCGAAGGCCTTGTTGGGGAGCTTGGTAAAGAGGCTCAAAAGTTTCAGCGCCCATGTCACGCCGCGGACAAACAGGATCCTTCTGCCGTGGATCTCCGCGATCTGGCGGACGATCTTCGTGGTATTGGAATATTCCGCGTTCTGCGGCCAGAAAATGCCCTCATCCTCGTGATCCACGATGAGGCGGACAAATTCCGTAAGGTTATCGATAAACAGCATAGACCGACGGTTTTCCACCACCGGGAAGAACGGCAGCTTTTTGGCCAGTTTGGAAAGGGTGGGATAATTGCCCTTGCTGCCCGGGCCGTAGATCATGGGCGGGCGAAGGATCGCCACCTTAAACCGTTCGTCGGAAAGCGGCAGGATACCCTGCTCTGCCTTCACCTTGCTGTCGCCATAGACATTGGAGGGCTGGAACGGCGTATCCCGCTCCACCACATTGGCCTTGCCGATGGGCGTGGTGCTGCCGTAGACACTGGCGCTGCTCATGAAGATAAACTGGCGGACGCCGTCTGCCTTCGCCTTGCGGGCGGTCTCCACGGCGAGATCGGTATTGACGCGGTAATAGAGCGCCTTCCGCTCCTCGCTGACCGCACCCGTATCCGCATGGGCAATTCCCGCCACATGGTAGACGCAGTCATAGCCGGAAAAGCTTGTTTCCCGCCAACTGCCATCGATCATATCCACCGTATCCACCCGATACCGATCCGGCCACGCGGACAGATAACGCTCCAGCGAGGTGCCGATATAGCTTCCTGCGCCGGTAATGAGGATCTTTTTCATTTCCGCGCCTCCCTGCTCTGCTCCTTTTCCATGGCGCCCGTGCCGCCTTCCACCACACCGTCACGCTTCAGCACGGAGGTAACAGTACCGAAGAAGCACTTCACATCAAACAGGAAGCTCATGCGCTCCACATATTCGCCGTCCAGCCTTGCCTTGACATCGATGGGCAGCTCATCGCGGCCGTTGATCTGCGCCCAGCCGGTCAGTCCCGGCACCACATCGTTGGCGCCGTATTTATCCCGCTCCGCAATGAGGTCATACTGATTCCAGAGGGCGGGACGCGGGCCGATGACGGACATCTGACCC
>JAFSHY010000154.1 GCA_017440065.1 Oscillospiraceae bacterium
CGGCGTCCCTCGCCAAGCAGGGCGGCAGTATCGTCAAGACCATCGTGGTCAAGAACAAGCTGGTCAACCTGATCGTGAAGTAAAAACAGAATGAGGCCGATGGTATGCCCGTCGGCCTCATTTCCCGTGAAAGGATGATCGCATGAAGTATTGCAAGATCTGCGGCGCACAGCTGGCGGACGGCAGCCGCTTCTGTACGCGGTGCGGTTTTGCCTGTGAGCCTGCCGCGGAGCAGCCGGTTACCTATTACCGTCCCGCGCAGACGGAAGAAGAACCTCCTGTCTATGTGGCAGAGGAGATCTCTTCCGGTGAACCGCGGAAAAGACTCCTTACCGCCGTCCTGATCTCCCTTCTGGTGGTGGGGTGTATGGTCGCGCTGTTTTTCATCCGAACGGCCGTCCTGAATCAGAAGGGCGGCAGTACCCTCGGCGATGCGCTGGGCGGGAACGGCAGGGAAGAAGAACAGGAGCAGCGGAAAGAGCCGGAAGAAACCGAAGAATCGCAAAAACCGGAGACCGCAACGGAGAATTACCGCCTGCTTTTAAATTCGAGATCTGAAGCCGAAGGCATCCGCACAGAGGAAAGCTATGCCTATGACGAACGGGGCAATCTCTTTTCTTATGTCAAGGTGTCGTCCGATGAATACGGCTGGGAGAAAACCTCTTCCTATAGCTACATCTATGATAACGATGAGCGTATTATCTGCGCATCCATGGAACTGGGATCGGATCTGTTTGAAGGCACCTATACATGGGACGGGGATAGGCCTGTGAACTGTCGCGTGGTCGGTGAATCCGGGGAAGAAGAGGTTCTGATCTGCTTCGAAACCGATGCCAACGGCAATATCGTCGCAGTTTATTATGAGTATGAAGACGGCAGCAGATGGCATGTTGCGGATGCCGTTTACGACGAACACGGCTGTATGATAGTGCTGACCCTTTATACGGATGATGATACTGTACTCACGAAAAAGTTTGACTGCGAAGGCAGAATGATCGTTTATGAGAAACTCAAGCAGGGGTTCCATCATATGACTGTGTATGATTATTACAAGAACGGCAACCTGCGCAGCGAAGCGTATTATGAAGGCGGGACGCAGACCTATGCGATGGAATACACCTATACCGATGATCCCGTTCCCGTGCCGGAATCCGTTACCATACTGGACGGGGACAGTGGCGTTACGATCCCGTTCACCGTGGAGGGAAACACCGCAACGGCCGTTATTCCGGGCGAAACGGATAATTCGCTGATCCTGAAGCTGGACGGACAGGGACATACCGTGGGTATGACCGTATCGGATAACGGAGAACTCGTCTCGGACAGTATGCAGACATATTTTGAGATACCGATGAAGGAAGGCGCAGCGCCCCGATTCCTGTATGATCTCCTGTTCCTTCATGTTTTCGCGGAATATACCTGAAAGGGAAAATAAGGTAAAAATAACGCTTGACAAACCATACCTCCGTGCGTATAATAATAAAGCCTCTAAAGAAGAGGCCCTGAAAGCATCCAGGATCTAGCCGGATGCGTCGGAGGGAGGGAAACCAATGTCTGAAGTACACGTCAAGGAAAACGAGTCCTTGGAAAGTGCTCTTAAGAGATTCAAGAGAAGCTGTGCCAAGGCCGGCGTTATCGCTGAAGTTAAGAAGAGAGAGCATTACGTCAGCCCGAGTCTGAAGCGTAAGCAGAAGTCTGAGGCAGCTCGTAAGAACAAGAAGAGATTCTATTAATTCTCTCTCCCCTCATATCCTTGTCTTAAAGACTCTCCTTGGAAAAGGAGAGTCTTTTTCTATCTGTCCGCCTACGCAATTCACGAACCGCCCGAACCCGCGGCCAAAGCATTGGACAAACCGCTGGCGGTATGCTATACTTTTTTCAAGAATACAGGCGAAAGGAATCCCCTATGGCTTTTTCGTTTCTCCCCGATCATATCCTTCCCGCGCTGACCGATCTGACGGCAGACCTGCTGCGGGAACGCGGCATCCGTTTTCTGATGCTGGATTTTGATAATACCGTTGTTCCCTATACCACCGATACGCCCACAGAGGAGATGGAAGCCTGGTTTTCCTCCATGCAGGGCAGCGGCATTACCCTCTGCATGGTGTCCAACAGTAAGCGGGAACGGGTCAAGCGCTTCTGCGATCAGCGGGGCATTCCCTGTATCCGCAGAGCGAAAAAGCCCTTCTGGCGCGTTGGCATCCGTCAGGCGCTTCTGCGGTTCGGCTTCGGGGCAGGGGAGTCCGCCATCGTGGGCGATCAGATCTTCACGGATACGCTGGGCGGCAACGGCGCAGGCGTCACGACCTTTCTTGTCACGCCCATCGATAATCACAATATCTGGCTGAAGCTGCGTCATGTGGCGGAAAAGCCGTTTATCCATCTTGCGAAACGGAGGATCTCTCATGAAGAACATTGAAAAGTACCGCAAGCTTCTGCCCGAACTGGGGCTGGACGGCGTCCTGCTGACGGGCCGTGTCAACCGCCGCTACTGCGCGCAGTATGACATCATGGAGGCCATCGCGCTGGTCACGCCCACGGAGAGCCGCTACTTTACGGACAGCCGCTATATCGAAGCCGCCGAAAAGAATCTGCCGGATTTTACCGTGGAAATGGTGGATAAGGATCACAGCTTTGCCATGCTGCTCCGCAAAGCGGTGGAGGAGCTGGGCATCCGCGAGCTGGGATTTGAGGAAGAATGCCTCACCGTTTCGGAATTCAGCGAATTCGATCAGGCGCTGGGTGTGAAACTCGTTCCCTGTCAGAAGCATCTGGATGCCCTCCGCGTGGTCAAGGAGGATTGGGAGCTGGAGCGGATGCGCAAAGCGCAGCGCATCACGGATCAGGCTTTCTCCGAGATCCTTACGAAGATCCGCCCCGGTATGACGGAGATGGAAGTCCGCGCGGAGCTGATCTATTGCCTTTATAAAAACGGCGCCGACGGCCTTGCCTTTGATCCCATCGTGGTCAGCGGCCCCAATACCAGCATGCCCCACGGCGTTCCCGGGGAACGCAGGCTGCAGGACGGCGATTTTATTACCATGGATTTCGGTGCCGCCGTTGACGGCTACTGCTCCGATATGACCCGCACCGTGGCGCTGGGTTATGCCACGGAGGAAATGAAGAAGGTCTATGAGATCGTTCTGGAGGCGCAGAAGGCAGGCATCGCCGCGGCCAAAGCCGGCGTGCCCGGCAATGCCATCGATGGTGCTGCCCGCTCCGTCATTGAAAAAGCCGGTTACGGCGCGTTCTTCGGTCACGGCTTCGGTCATTGCCTCGGTCTTATGATCCATGAGCCGCCCAACTGCAATCCGAAAAACGATCAGCTGATGCCCGCGGGCTGCGTTACATCTGCGGAGCCGGGCATCTATCTGCCGGATCGGTTCGGCGTTCGTATCGAGGATGTGCTGATCCTGCGGGAAGACGGGAACGAGGATATTACCGCATCTCCGCGCGAACTGATCATTGTGTGACGGATTTTTGACGGATTTGCGGAAAAAATACCGTCAGGCACTTGCCAAACGGCAGTATATCATGTAAAATATATTGAGCCTTGTGCTGTAATTATTTAAATTCGGGAGAATACTTGTATTTTCCCATAACATTGGGAGGAAACTACTATGGCAACCATTACCGCTGGTGAATTCAGAAACGGCAAGACTTTTGAAATGGACGGCAAGATCATGCAGGTCATCGAATTCCAGCATGTTAAGCCCGGCAAGGGCGCTGCTTTCGTCCGCACCAAGATGAGAAACATCGTGACCGGCGGCGTCACCGAAACTTCTTTCAACCCCACCGCCAAGTTTGAAGAAGCCTATATCGAACGCAAGGATATGGCTTACAGCTACAACGACGGCGATCTGTACTACTTCATGGATCAGGAAACCTACGACATGATCCCCCTCGGCAAGGAACTGCTGGGCGATGCTTTCCGCTTCGTTACCGAAAACACCGTCTGCAAGGTCCTGTCCCACAAGGGCAATGTCTTCGGCCTCGAATGCCCCAACTTCATGGATCTGGAAGTTACCCACACCGAGCCCGGTATCGCCGGCAACACCGCTACCAACACCCTGAAGCCCGCTACCGTTGAGACCGGCGCTGAAGTCCGCGTTCCTCTGTTCATCAACGAAGGAGACAAGATCCAGATCGACACCCGTACCGGTGAATATCTGTCCCGCGTCAAGGGCTAATTTATAACTGAAAATCAGAGAAAAGGAGATTATTATGAATCTGACCGAAAGAGCTGCTTATCTGAAGGGCCTGAAGGATGGCCTGAACCTCTCCACCGAAACTGCTGAGGGCAAGCTGATCGCCGCTCTGATCGAGCTGGTTGATGAGATCGCCGTTTCTGTCACCGATCTGGAGGATATGTCCTACGCCATCACCGAAGAGCTGGATGCCATCGGTGAAGAGCTGGATTCCATCGAAGAGGTTCTCGACGAGGAATTCGAAGACGAATTTGAAGATGATGACGAAGATGACGAAGACGAGGATGAGGACGAGGACGAGGAAGACGAGTTCGAATTCGACGATGAAATCATCTACGAAGTCAAGTGCCCCACCTGCGGTGAAGTGATCAATCTGGATGAGGAAATGCTGGATCTGGGCGGTATCGAATGCCCCGCCTGCGGCGAAGACCTCGAGTTCGACGCTTCCGACGTAGAGGAAGACGAATAATTCCGATCAAAAAGCCGCGTGGTTTTTCCACGCGGCTTTCTTGTCTGTTAGGGAGAAACGGCTATGGCCAATGAATTCAGAGATATCGGAAGGGACATCCGCGACGCGGTGCTGGATGCCGTCAATTCCGGTGATTATTCACAACTGAACAGCAGGATCACCTCCTCTGTCAGCGCCGCCATTGATGAGGTCAATGACCGCCTCAAGGGCAGAGAGGCAGGCAGAAACGATCCGTTCCCGCGCTGGGACGGTGCTTCTGCCGCTCACTCGCAGTCGGTGGCAAAGAAGCAGGAGCAGGCGATCTTTGCCCGCCGCGTTCCCGGCCTGGCAGGAGCCGTCGTTGCCACGGTCTTCGGCAGCATCTTTACGATGGGTTTTGGAATTTCCGCCTTTGTGATGCTCGTCAATTTCCTGGTGGGCAACCTGGGGCGCATCCTGTTTTATGCGCTGGGCGGTACCTTCGGCGTCCTTTCTGCCGCGGGACTGATCACCCTTTGCAGCGGAGCCAAACGGCTGGGCTTTGCGGCGCGGTTCCGCCGCTATGCCTCCTATCTGAAGGGCAAGACTCATTTTGCCGTTGCCCGCCTGGCAGAGCTTACGGGGCGCAGCAAGCGCCGCGTGCTGAAGGATCTGCGGCTGATGATCGGCAAGGGTCTGTTCCTGCAGGGACATATCGATGACGAGCAGGAAACGCTGCTCCTGACGGATGAGGTCTATACCCATTATAAGAACCTGCAGGCGCGTACCGACGAGCTGGAAAAGCAGGCTGCCGAAACGGAGCAGGAGCGTCTGCTGCGCGAAACGCTGGCGCGGGGCGAAGCCTATCTCGATGCCATCCGCAGAGCCAATGATGCCATCCCCGGCGAGGTGGTCTCTGCCAAGCTGTACCGCATGGAATCCGTGGTGCGCCGCATTTTTGAGCAGGTGCGGCGGGATCCCTCCCAGATCCCCGAGCTGCGCCGCTTTCTCGAGTATTATATGCCGATGACGAAAAAGCTGGTGGAGACCTATCAGCAGCTGGATGACCAGCCCGTTGCGGGCGAAAATATCCTTAAGGCCCGCGAGGAAATCGAGAAAACGCTGGATACGGTCAATGTTGCCTATGAGAACCTGTATGACAGCCTCTTTGCCCATACCGCGGTGGATATCACCAGCGATATCGCGGTGTTGAAGAATATGCTGCAGCAGGAAGGCCTTACGGGCAAAGACTTTACCTGACGGGAGGTCTTGAAGATGACAGTTCTGTTTTATCTATCGGCTGTTGTTTCCGCCTATTTGCTTGGCTGCTCCAATATGGCGCTGTATCTTTCCAAATATAAGGGCATCGATCTGCGTGAGGCGGGCAGCAAAAACCTCGGCGCCTCCAATGCCATGGTGCAGCTGGGCTGGCGCGCCGGCATCCTGGTCGGTCTTCATGATATCGGCAAGGCATTCTTGTCGGTGCTGGCGGCAAAGCTTCTCTGGCCGCAGCTGCCGCTGATCGGCGCAGCCGCGGGCGTGGCCTGTGTGCTGGGGCATATGTTCCCGTTTTACTTAAAGTTTCGGGGCGGCAAGGGCTTTGCTGCCTATCTGGGCATGACGCTGGCGCTCAACTGGCGCTTTGCGCTGGTCGTGATGCTGATCGTGGTGCTGGTCACACTGATCACCGATTACATCGTGGTCGGCACGGTGACCACAGTGATCTCCGTGCCCGCCTATCTGGGCTGGACGGAAAGAAGTCCGCTTCTCTTTTTCGTCCTATGCATTGCTTCCGCGGTGATCCTCTGGAAACACAGGGAGAACTACGTTCGCATTTACCGCGGCACAGAGATCGGTCTGCGCCGTGCCAACCGCGGCGACTACCGCACGACAAAGCGGTAGGAGGCTGCCGTACGGGGATTCTATTGGAGGTATTATTATGCTGGGAACGATCATCTGGACGGCTGCCAACTGCGTTCTGCCTATCGTGCTGCAGATCCTTTTGGGCTATTTCCTGAAGCGCATCGGCTTTTTCTCGCCGCAGTTTATCCGCGGCGGCAATAAATTTGTGTTTAAGGTGCTGCTGCCGACCGTCATGTTTTATAATATTTACACGCTGGAAGGCATTCGGGAGATCAGCTGGTCTTCCGCGGTGTTCAGTGTGGTCGCTGTGATCGCGCTGTTCCTGATCGGCATTGCGGTCGCGGTGGCGACGACAAAAGTTCAGGCCCGCCGCGGCGTGATCACGCAGGGCGTATTCCGCAGCAATGTCAATATCGTTGGTCTTTCCATGGCAAGCGCGCTGGGCGGAGATCCCGCCATGTCCGTGGTGGCGATCATGTCTGCGCTGACGGTGCCTCTGTACAATGTGCTGGCGGTTGGATCGCTTTCCATGTTTTCACCGCAGAGCGGATCACGCAAAAACCCGCTGCAGGGCATGGTGAAAAAGGTTATCCGCAATCCGATCATCATCGGTGCGTTGATCGGCCTGTTTTGTCTTGTGGTGCGGGAACTGCAGCGGAGCTTGCTTGGCAGCGTCGTCTTCTCCGTGCAGGAGGATGTTCCGTTCCTCTTTAAGGCGGTTTCCAATGTAAAAAGCATTACAACGCCCTTTGCGCTGCTGATCCTCGGCGCGGAATTTGAATTCTCCGCCATCAAGGGAATGTTCCGTGAGGTTGCGGTGGGTACGTTCTTCCGTCTGGTCGGCGCGCCGCTGATCGGTATCCTGTCCGCATGGCTGCTTTCCACCTATACCGGTCTTGTTTCCTTCGGCCCGTATGAGTATGCTGCCTTTGTGGCTCTGTTCGGTTCTCCTGTGGCCGTTTCCAGCGTAGCCATGGCAGAACAGATGGACGGCGATACGGCCCTTGCCACGCAGCTGGTGGTTTGGACGAGTGTCTTCTCTATCCTTACGATTTTCCTGCAGGTCTGCATTTTGATGGCCGTCGGACTCCTATGATAATAATAACTCCTCCCTCAGCAGAGGGAGGAGTTATTTCTGTATCCCGAATCAGGCGATCTGTTCCTTGGCTTCGGTCAGCGCCTTCGCCAGCTGATCGGGGCAGGAGGTGGCCTTGAAGCCGCAGCGGATGCCGTTCAGACGGGTAATGACTTCGTCGATGTCCATGCCTTCCACGAGCTTGCCGATGCCCTGCAGGTTGCCGTTGCAGCCGCTGGTGTAAACCACGTTGTAGACCTTGTTGTCACGGATCTCAAAGTTGATCTTGGAAGAGCAGGTGCCCTTCGTGCGATATTCAAACTGCATGATATTGCTCCTTATTGTTGGTGTTTTCCGTATTATAGCAGAGAGTTCTTAAAATTACAACAGGGAAATGAGATCGGTAAATTCGATCGCGCAGTATTCCGCAAGATCCTCGGGAGAGAGAATGATCTGACATCCGCGGGCTCCTGCCGATACCGCTACCTCCTCATAAAGCTGGGCGGTTTCGTCCATGTAAGTGGGGAAGGGCTTCTTCATGCCGATGGGCGAGCAGCCGCCGCGGATGTAACCTGTCAGCGGAAGCAGATCCTTCACGGCGATCAGCTCCACCTTTTTGTCGCCTGCCGCCTTGGCGGCCTTTTTGAGATCCAGCTCGCAGCAGACGGGAATGCAGAAAACGAGATAGCCCCGTTTGTCGCCTTTTGCGACCAGCGTCTTGAATACCTGCTCGGGCGGCATTCCGATGCCCTCCGCGGCATGCATGCCGTTCAGGTCATTTTCGTCATAATCGTATTCCGCGGTGCGGTAGGGGAGCTTCGCGGCGTCCAGCAGCCGCATTACATTGGTCTTCTGCATGGGTATCCCTCCTAGCGGCTTTCATTATACCGCATCGGATGCCGTCTTGCAAGGGAGGGGATGTCATGATACAATGGCAAAAAAGAGAGAAGGAGATCCGTTATGTCGATCGAACTGGTTCGGGAATATTTCCGCGGCTTCGGTATCGAAGACCGCATCATGGAATTTGAGGTATCCAGCGCCACGGTGGAGCTGGCAGCCCTTGCTGTGGGGGTGGAAGGCGCCCGCATTGCCAAGACCCTGTCCTTTCTGCGCAAGGACGGCAGCTGCATTCTGATCGTGGCGGCAGGCGATGCCAAGGTGGATAATGCAGCCTATAAGGCGCAGTTCGGAGAAAAGGCAAAAATGCTGCCCCACGATGCGGTGCCGGAGTATGTGGGTCATGCCGTGGGCGGCGTCTGCCCCTTTGCGGTGAAGGAAGGCGTAGGCATTTATCTCGATGCCTCTCTGCGCAGATTCGCGACGGTCTTTCCCGCTGCCGGCAGCGGAAACAGCGCCATCGAGATGACCATGGAAGAGCTGGAGCGCTATTCCGGCAGCACCGAATGGGTCGATGTCTGCAAGGGCTGGAAATAAGCATCTCTTCGGAGATGCTTTTTTACTTGGAATGTCTTGACAAACCGATATCATAATGATATCATAAAGATGCAAGAAACAGAAAGGTGGAATGAACCATGACAGAAAAGATTTTGGAAAACAAGAAAAACGGCATGCTGATGATGCTCCTGCTGATCGCGGGCATCTTTGTGACCGTTGCCTGCTTTATCGCGGGCGGCATCTGGGGCTTTGACTACGGCAATCCCATCGGCGTCATTCTGTTTATTCTCGGCCTTATCGGCTTTGTGGCGGATATGATCTGCTTCGGCGGACTCAAGGTGCTGAAGCCGCAGGAGGCGCTGGTGCTGACGCTCTTCGGCAACTACGTCGGCACGCTGAAGGGTGAAGGCTTCTACTTCGTCAATCCCTTCTGCACGGCAGTCAATCCCGCTGCCCAGACCAAGCTGAACCAGAGCGGTGACGTCAAGCACGTCGGTGTTCACAGTGCCGCGGGTCAGGAAGCCGTGGCGGCAGAAACGGGCGGCAAGCGGATGTCCCTCAAGATCATGACGCTGAACAACAACCGTCAGAAGATCAACGACTGCCTCGGCAATCCTGTTGAGATCGGCATCGCCGTCACCTGGCGCATCGTGGATACGGCAAAGGCCGCCTTTAATGTGGATAACTATAAGGAATTCCTCTCCCTGCAGTGCGACAGCGCCCTGCGTAATATCGTTCGCATCTATCCCTACGATGCCGCTCCCAATGTGGATACCACGGGCGACGGCATTGCCGATGAAGGCAGCCTCCGCGGTTCCAGCGAGGTCGTGGCGGGCAGGATCCGCGATGAGATCCAGGCTCGTGTGGACGAAGCAGGCATTCAGATCGTGGAAGCCCGCATTACGTACCTTGCCTACGCACCCGAGATCGCGGCGGTCATGCTGCAGCGCCAGCAGGCTTCCGCCATCATCGATGCGCGCAAAATGATCGTGGACGGCGCAGTAGGCATGGTCGAAATGGCGCTGGAACGCCTGAATGAAAACCAGGTGGTTCAGCTGGATGAAGAACGCAAGGCGGCCATGGTTTCCAACCTGCTGGTCGTCCTCTGCGGCAACCAC
>JAFSHY010000155.1 GCA_017440065.1 Oscillospiraceae bacterium
CCGGTCACGTCGTCAACGATGTCGATGGTGAACTCATTCTTGGGTGCGTCCTTAGCCAGTTCTTCATGTACTGCGAAGACGGATGCGGGATGGGTGTCCTTGGAACCCAGACCGTAACGGCCGCCGATAACGGGAATGTTCTTGCCAGCCTTGGCCAGAGCCATGACCACATCTTGGTACAGAGGTTCGCCCTGAGAGCCGGGCTCCTTGGTACGGTCCAGAACAGCGATCTTCTTGCAGGTTGCGGGGATAGCAGCCAGCAGATGCTTGGAGGACCAGGGACGGAACAGGCGGACCTTGATCAGGCCGACCTTCTGACCGTTGGCGTTCAGGTAGTCGATGACTTCTTCGATAACGTCACAAACGCTGCCCATAGCAACGATAACGCGGTCAGCATCCTCAGCGCCGTAGTAGTTGAACAGCTGATAGTTGGTGCCTAGCTTCTCGTTGACCTTAGCCATGTACTTCTCAACGACTGCGGGCAGTGCGTTGTAGTACTTGTTGCAGGCTTCACGGTGCTGGAAGAAGGTATCGCCGTTTTCAGGAGAACCGCGGGCAGCGGGATGGTTGGGGTTCAGAGCATGAGCGCGGAAAGCTTCAACAGCTTCCATGTTGGTCATTTCCTTCAGGTCTTCGAAGTCCCAAACAGCGACCTTCTGGATCTCGTGGGAGGTACGGAAACCGTCGAAGAAGTTTATGAAGGGAACCTTGCCTGCGATGGCAGCCAGGTGATCAACAGGAGCGAGGTCCATAACTTCCTGAACGTTGCCTTCAGCCAGCATGGCGAAACCGGTCTGGCGGCAAGCCATGACGTCGGAATGATCGCCGAAAATGTTCAGAGCGTGGGAGGAAACGGTTCTGGCGGAAACGTGGAAAACGGTGGGCAGCAGTTCGCCGGCGATCTTGTACATGTTGGGGATCATCAGCAGCAGGCCCTGAGAAGCGGTGTAGGTGGTGGTCATAGCGCCAGCACCCAGAGAGCCGTGAACCGTACCGGCAGCGCCGGCTTCGGACTGCATCTCGACAACCTTAACGGTGTTGCCGAAGATGTTCTTCATGCCATTGGCGGACCACTGGTCAACCAGGTCAGCCATGGGGGAAGAAGGAGTGATGGGGAAAATACCGGCAACTTCCGTAAACGCATAGGATACGTGAGCGGCAGCGGTATTGCCATCCATGGTTTTAAAATGTCTAGCCAAGATAATACCTCCTAAGTATTTTTTACAGACACCATGATAATAACACATTTCGCCCCGAATGTAAATCGTCAAGAACAGGGCTTTTTAGAAAAAATATGATAATTGCGAAAAATATCGCAATTAAAATTTCCTGCCGTTTCAATCTGTTGATAAGGGTTCTTATTATGCTATAATGACGGTAAGAATATACTGAGGGAGGCTTTTTGCGATGAGCAGGATCAGGATCGGTTGGGCATCGAGGGATGTCTCTTCTTCTGCGCCCGTCAATATGTCGGGGCAGTTCCATATGCGTATTTCCAGAGGGATCATGGACCCGCTGACAGTCACGGCCATGGTGCTGGAAAACAACGGTGTGACCTCTGTGTTTGTTTCGGGCGATATGATCGATTGCCGCAGTCATATTCTGGATGAGCTGCGTGAACGTGTCGCTGTCCGTTATCCGCAGCTCGATCCGCGCAGGATCGTTCTCAATGCCACCCATACCCACACCGCCATCACCCATGTGGGCGGCATCGGCTCCATCTCCTTTACCAAAGGCGAAGCCTTCAACCATGACGGCGTCGAGATCGGTTCTTCCGAAGATTACCGCAATTTCCTCGTGGATCAGATGGTGGATGCCGTGTGCGAGGCCTATGAAACCCGCGCGGAAGGCGGCATCTCCTATGGCTACGGCTTTGCGGTGGTGGCATTCAGCCGCCGTGTGGTCTATTTTGACGACCTCTCCAAACGTCCCGGCGCGGTACAGGATGCCAATCACGGTGTGGACGGTCATGTGCGGATGTACGGCGATACCTCCGATCCCAATTTCAGCCATTATGAAGCCGGCGCCGATCCCTTCGTGAATCTGATGTTTACCTTTGATGCCGATGACAAACTGACAGGCGCGGTGATCAATATTCCCTGTCCCAGCCAGAATTCAGAGGATGAATACTATCAGTCTGCGGACTACTGGCACGATGTCCGCGCCGCCATCCGAAAAAAGTACGGGGATATCTTTATCCTTCCGCAGTGTGCCGCGGCGGGAGATCTTTCACCCCGCCAGCTGCACTATCGGAAGGCGCAGCAGCGCCGCTACCGCCTCAAATACGGCGAGATCGATACGGTGGCGGACAACAAAACGGAGATCATGAACCGCCTGGAGATTGCGGAGCGGGTCTGCCAGTGCTTTGACGATGTCTATTCCTGGGCAAGGAAAGAGATTGATCATGAGCCTGTTCTCCTGCATAAGGTGCAGACGGTAGTGCTGCCCAAGCGCATGGTGACGGAGGAGGAGTATGAGCGGACGAAAAAGAACTTTGCCGCCGTGCAGGATTCCGCCTTTACCTATGACGGCACACCGCTGGAGAATCTGCATCACAATTCGATCCTCATGTCCATGCGGGGACGGTGCAGAAGGATCATGAACCGCTATGAGAATCAGGCGGAGGATCGCGAGCTTCCCATGGAGCTGCATACGGTGCGCGTCGGTGATATCGCTTTTGCGACAAACCGTTTTGAACTGTTCATGGATTATGAGCACCGCATTCAGGGCAGAAGCCCCTTCCTGCAGACCTTTATCGTGCAGCTGACAGCCCAGCCCGATGTGGACAACGGCTCCTATCTTCCCACGGAGCGGGGCATTTGGGGCAAGGGCTTCGGCGCCAGTATCTTCGATAATCAGGTAACGCCCGAAGCGGGTCAGATCATCGTGGAGGAGACCGTGCGTTCTCTCCATGAACTGGCCGAAGCATAACAGTCTCTGGATCTCGGATACATCCTTGTATTCGGGATCTTTTTTTACGAAAAACATTGGCAGAACAGGCGGCGGGAATTGCAAAACCGACGTTTAGGATGTATAATATCCGATAACATGGAGTAGTATGCGGCAAAACCGCCGCGGAAAGGGGAGATACGGTATGATCTGTTCGCTGCGTTCCTTCGGCCTCGAGGGCATCCGCGGCTATGAGGTATCCGTGGAAGCGGACATCTCGCAGGGCTTACCCGCCTTTGATGTGGTCGGCCTGCCCGATATGGCTGTCCGCGAAGCCAGAGAGCGCATCCGTGCCGCCATCAAGAACAGCGGGTTTAAATATCCCGTCAGCCGTATCACCATCAATCTGGCGCCGGCCGGAACGAAAAAGTCCGGTACGCTCTATGATGTTCCCATGCTGGTGGGCATTCTTGCAGCCATGCGCGCGGTTCCGAAGCCGGAGGAGGACTGCGCCTTTGTCGGCGAGCTGAGTCTGGACGGACAGGTGAGACCCGTGAACGGTGTGCTGCCGATGGCCATGTCTGCCGCCTCCTGCGGCATCCGTCGGATGTTTGTTCCCGCGGAGAATGCGGCGGAAGCCTCTCTGGCGGGCAATGTGTCGGTCTATCCCGTGAAGAATGTTCAGCAGCTGGCAGCGCACCTGCGGGGCGAGAGTTTTATAGAACCTGCTCCGCGTTGGGAAGCGGGGCTGATCCGCCGTTCCTCTCCGGATTTTTCCGATGTGAAGGGACAGGATACCGCGAAGCGGGCGCTGGAGATCGCGGCAGCTGGCGGACATAACATTCTGATGGTCGGCCCTCCGGGTTCCGGCAAAAGCATGCTGGCGCGCAGGCTGCCTTCCATTCTGCCGGATATGAGCAGGGAAGAGGAGCTGGAACTGACCACGGTCTATTCCGTGGCGGGAAAGCTGCCGAAGGATCAGCCGCTGCTGACAGAACGTCCCTTCCGAAGCCCCCATCACACCGTATCCATGGCGGGTCTTGTGGGCGGCGGCAGCAACCCCCGTCCCGGTGAGATCTCGCTGGCGCATCACGGTGTTCTGTTTCTGGACGAGCTGCCCGAATTCGGAGGCGATACGTTGGATGTGCTGCGTCAGCCGCTGGAAGAGAGGCAGGTCACGATTTCCCGTGTCAGCGGCACGGTGGAATATCCCAGCAACTTCATGCTGGTCTGCGCCATGAATCCCTGCAAATGCGGCTGGTACGGCCATCCTTCGGGCAAATGCCGCTGCAGCCGTTCTGCCGTGGACCGCTATCTCTCCCGTGTCAGCGGGCCGCTGCTGGATCGCATCGATATGATCATTGAGGTGCAGGATCTGCCCTTTGACGAACTGAGAAGCACCGCGTCCGCGGAACGCTCTTCCGATATCCGTGTCCGCGTCAATGCCGCGCGGGAGATCCAGCGCAGGCGCTATCGAGAAGAAGGACTTCGCTGCAATTCCGAAATGCAGCAGAAGCAGCTGCGCGCCTACTGTCTTCTGGACGACGGCTGCACAGAGCTGATGCGGCAGGCCTTTGATTCCCTCGGGCTGACTGCCCGCAGCTATGACAGGATCCTGCGTGTCGCGCGAACCATCGCCGATCTGGACGGCGCCGAATTCATCGGTGTCCTGCATCTGGCGGAGGCTATCCGTTACCGTACATTCCAATTGGAAAGAAATTGAGGATATAGAATTATGAATGAACTGTTTTTACTGAAACTGGGCGAGATCATTCTCAAGGGCGCCAACCGCCGCGTGTTTGAAGACCGCCTCAAGAGCAATGTGGGCAGAAGAATGCGCCCTTTCGGCGAATTCAAGGTGAATATCACCCAGTCCACCGTCTATGTGGAGCCGCTCAACGATGAATGCGATATGGATGGCGCGTGGGAAGCCTGCGGCACCATCTTCGGTGTCATCTCCATGTGCCGCTGCAGAGGCTGCGAAAAGGATATGGATGCCATCTACCGCACCGCGGTCGAGTATCTGGGCGATGACCTTGCTGCTGCGAAGAGCTTCAAGGTGGAATCCCGCCGTGCCGATAAGCGTTTTCCGCTGGGTTCCATTCAAATCTCTCAGGAGATCGGCGGCCGCCTGGCGGAAGCCTTCCCCGATGTGGAAGTGGATGTGCATCATCCCGATTATACGGTCTATGTGGAGATCCGTGATCATGCCGCGTATGTCCACGGCCCTGCCCTTCCCGGTGCAGGCGGCCTGCCCACCGGCAGCGGCGGCCGTGCTGCCGTTCTGCTTTCCGGCGGTATCGACAGCCCTGTGGCGGGTTATATGATCGCGAAGCGCGGTGTTGAGATCGAGTGTATTCATTTCTTCTCCTATCCCTATACTTCCGAACGCGCCAAGGAGAAGGTGCTGGAGTTGGCCCGTCTGATGACCAAATATACCGGCAAGATGACCGTGGATGTGGTCGGCTTTACGGAGATCCAGGAAGCCATCCGCGATAACTGCCCCGAAGAATACTTTACCATCATCATGCGCCGCTTCATGATGGAAATCTCCGAACGCATCGCCAGAGATCACGGCGCCCAGTGTCTTGTCACCGGTGAGAATCTCGGTCAGGTGGCCAGCCAGACCATGGAAGCCATGACGGTCACCCATCAGGTCGTCAAGACCATGCCTGTCTTCCACCCGCTGATCGGTATGGATAAGGAAGAGATCGTCAAGATCGCCCGCCGTATCGGCACCATGGAGACCTCTGTGCTTCCTTACGAGGATTGCTGCACCGTCTTCACTCCCAAGCATCCCAAGACCAAACCCAATCTGGAGCACGTCATGAAGGCGGAAGCCAAGCTGGATCGCGAGGCTCTGATCGAACGCGCCATTCAGAACACCGAGATGGTCAAGGTGAAGTTCTATGGATGAACTGCTCGCTCTGCTGCGAAAGAAAGAGAAGACCCTTGCCACGGCGGAAAGCTGCACCGGCGGTATGCTGGGCAGCATGATCACCGCCATTCCCGGCAGCTCCGATGTGTATGAAGGCGGTGTAGTGTCCTACAGCAACGAGGTCAAGTGCAGGCTGCTGAACGTACCGGAAGAGCTGCTGGCGGTTCACGGCGCGGTTTCGTGGCAGGTGGCGGAGGCCATGGCGGAAGGTGTCTGCAATGCCACGGGCAGCGATATCGGGATCAGCATCACCGGTATTGCAGGTCCCGGCAGCGATGGAACGGAGAAGCCTGTCGGCCTTGTGTATCTCGGTTATTGCGACGAAAACGGCATCACGAACCGCAAGCTGCTTTTGCAGGGAAACCGCGCGGAGATCCGCCGTGAGACCTGCAGAAAAGCCGCTCAACTGATCATGGAAATGCTTCAAGAATAAGAAGATCCCCCTGATGCCGTATGGCATCAGGGGGATCTTTGTATCTTATGTTATCCTGCGGCTTCTTCCGTTTCTTCGCGCTCTTCGTCGGGAAGCTGATAATCGGGATCGTAGTTGATGATCACGCTCCGTTCTTCCAAAGCGGAAACATCCTCCAGCGGATTGCGCAGCGCATCGATCTGATAGAGGGCGGGGAGATCCGCAAGGGAGGAAGCATCACGGACACGGTTGTCGGAGATACAGAGGTAATTGAGACTCTCCAGTCCTTCCAGACCCTTGACGTTCTCCAACTGATTGTCGGAAAGATCCAGCGTGATCAGGCTGCTGCCGGCGCGGAACATAGGGCATGCGGTCAGCAGGTTGGAGGAAGCGTCCAGCTGCTCCAGAGAGGTGAGTCCGGGAACGGAATCCAGCTTGGTGAGACCGTTGCCGGAAACATTGAGGGATTTGAGGGTGCTGCAGTTTTTGATGCCGTCCAGAGAGACCAGCGCGTTGTCGGAAACGTCAAGTGTGACCAGCGCGGTGTTGTTCTCCAACGGAGAAAGATCGGTCAGACCGCAGCCGGAGGCCTCCAAAACGGTCAGCGCACTGTTGGCGGAGATGGCACCCAGATTGGAGAGTTTATTACCGGAAAGGTACAGCTCCTGCAGCTGCGTGGAAGCGGCCAGTGCGGAGATGGCGGTCAGCTCATTATTGGAAATGTCGAGAACGGTGAGTGCCGGCATGCCTGCCAGCGCGGAAATGTCCGTAAGCCGGTTGCCGGAGGCGGTCAGCACATTCAGATTGGTCAAAGGCGCGATACCGTCCAGCGAGGTGATCCCGCAGCCATCGATGTGCAGCTCGGTCAGCGTAGAGAGGGAACCGATGGCAGCCAGCGCCTCTTCGGACAGGGCACAGCCGCTGACGTTCAAAGAAGACAGACGGGTCATACCCTGAATGACGGAGAAATCGGTGGCAAGGTTGTCTTCCAGCGAAAGAGATTCAAGACCGACGAAATGAGAAAGATCGGAAAGCTCGGTTACCTCTTTGGGAACGGTCAGCTCGGTGATGGCCCAGAGTTCGGAGGAATCGATATCCGCATGGCGGCTCTTTTTCAGCATGGTACGGATGAGCTCTTCAAAGGCGTCGTTTTCAAATTCCACTTCGGTGATCTCGCCGCAAACAGTGAATGTCGCGGTTGCCAAGGGGCTGACAAGACCGTTGGTGCCGACCACGAGGGCGGTCACATCGGTCACACCGTAGCTGAGATCCACAGGAGAAGAATAAGGGGTATCCTTGGTGCTGGGGAATTCCCGTGTTACGGAGCAGTATGCAACACCGTCTGCGTAGGAAAGGGAGAACGCGGTCGGCTCCATGCTGAAACCGCCTCCGGGCTGAATCACGGGAGCGGCAGGGCGCAGCGCGGCCAGCGTCTGTCGGATCGCTTCGTTAGAGCAGTTGGAAAGAAGACGTTCTGCGTCCAGCAGCTTATCCTGCTTGACATACAGGGCGGAGAGCGCCATGTAAAGCTCCACGGAATCGGGAATGTCAGAAATCGCGCGCACCAGCGAGTATTCCGCTTTGGTATAGTTGCCGTCCGCCTCGAAGGCTTTTGCCGCGGAAAGGGCATAACCCGCCGAGGGATCCAGGTCGTAGGCTCTTAAATAGTATTTGGAGCTGCCTTCATAGTTGGCGCTTTCGTGACAAAAATCGGCATAGCGGGCATAGAGGTGCGCGGGAAGACCGCTGCGGTAAATGAAAAAGTACCAGATACCGCCGCCCAGCAACGCGAGGACCAGCACCAGTATCAGAATGGTTCGAAATACTTTCATAAAAAACTCCATATCGTAAAAGGGATAAAAGGGGATATACCTTATCTATTATAATTGTTCGGGGGAATACTGTCAAGAAGCGGCTGGAAAGCGCAGAAACGCAAAAAGCCCTGATCGAAACGATCAGGGCTTGCCGTTTAACGTATGTTATCAGGCCAGGGTGTTCATTTTTCTGGCAATGCTGCTCTTCTTGCGGGCAGCAGTGTTCTTGTGCAGAATACCCTTGTTAACGGACTGGTCAATGGTCTTGACGGCCGTCTGATAAGCGCTATCGGCCTGTTCGCGGTTGCCTTCAACGACAGCAGCGTCGAACTTCTTGAGGGCAGTCTTCAGAACGGACTTAGCCTGCTTATTCTTCTCATTGCTGATGCGAGAAAGCTCTACTCTCTTCTTGGCAGATTTAATGTTGGGCACAGGTTACACCTCCTCCAATAGCGTTCTTGAACAACTGATTATGTCCAATCTCATGCAGAAACATATTATAGCGGGCATGTCCCAGAAAATCAATAGTTATTTTTCATTTTTTAAAAAATTTTTTCTGAGAAGGGGATGTGTGGTGATCCCACAGCAGGAATACCGAAATCGCATTCAAGCCGCATGAATGATGCAGCGGAAAACCGATGACATAATCTGATGCCGTTTTGACGGAAAATGTTGGAAGACCATTTTCTGCAGTTATGTCAATCCTTCATGCACCACAGGACGGAAACTCTGTGAAAAACCCCTGTGCATAACCTTGTGGATACTGTGAAAAACTTTGGAAATCCCCGTGAAAGGGTAGTGGGGCAAAAGTTTCCGCGGGGTTCCGGACTGCATAAACAGATGCATGAAGGGAAGGATTATTCTGCAGTGATCCCCCCGAGAATTACAAAAAGATACCGATTACGGTAAACCGATTCGACAAATTTCCTGTGAAAAAGTTCGGATTTTGCGATTTCGCCGAAATTTGAGGCGAATTTGGCGTCTGATGCACCCCATGAAAGGGGATTTGCGAATATCGCAAGACCGACGGAGTTATCCACAGGCTGTCAAGTGTAAGATGTGATAATAATGACGGGTTTTCCACAGCACATTTATGGAGATAATGCCAATCTTTACAAAGTTTCCTCCAAAAGATTGTGAAAATAGCAGGGAGCAGCCTCGCGGACTGCTCCCTGTCTGTGTTATTGTGCTTCAATTTTTTCAACCAGCTCGGTGAGATAGAGCCAGCGCTCCGTTTTTTCATCCAGCTGCGTCTTCAGCTGCTCCAGACGCTCCGTGGCCTCCACCAGTTTCACGTAATCGCTGGCGCATTTTTCACATTCCGCTTCCGCTGCCGCGACCTGTTCTTCCAGCGCTGCCAGATCTTCGTCGATGGTATCGTATTCCCGCTGCTCCTTGAAAGAAAGCTTCAGCTTCTGCGGACGGGCTGCGGGTTTTTCTTTTGTCTGCTTGGGAAGCGTTTTTTCCGCTTCCTCCGGTTCGGGACGTTTCTGCAGATAATCGGAGAAACCGCCTGTGTAGGGGGTAACGGTTCCGCCTTCGCCGACTTCAAAGATCATTGCCGCGATCTTATCCAGGAAATAGCGGTCATGGGAAACCGTAATGACCGCACCGGGGAAGGACTGCAGATAGTCTTCCAGGATCATCAGCGTTTCGATGTCCAGATCGTTGGTCGGTTCGTCCAGCAGAAGAATGTTTGGCGCGGAGATCAGAATGCTCAGAAGATAGAGTCTTCTGCGTTCGCCGCCGGAAAGCTTTCCGATGGGGGAGTGCTGCATGCCTCCGTCAAAGAGAAACCGTTCCAGCATCTGGGATGCGGAAAACGTACCCTCTGCCGTCGTCACCTCTGATGCGATACCCTTGATGAAATCATAGACCTTCATGGTGGGATCCAGTTCACGGCCTTCCTGTGTGAAATAGCCCACGCGGACGGTCTGACCGGTGATGACCTTGCCCTCATCCGGCTGCAGCCGTTCGGCCATGAGGTTCAGCAGCGTGGATTTTCCCGCGCCGTTTCTGCCCACGATGCCGATGCGGTCTTCCCGACCCACGATATAGGAGAAACCGGAAACAACCGTTTTGCCGCCGAAGGCCTTGGTAACATTTTGCAGCTCAATCAGCTGCTTGCCCAAACGGCTGGCAACCGTAACCATCTGCACCTTTTCATCATATTCGGGGCCTGTGCGCTCCTTCAGCTCCTGATAGCGGGCGATGCGCTCCTTGCTTTTGGTTCCTCTGGCACGGGCGCCCCGCATGATCCACGCGGTCTCCTTCCGCAGCAGGGATTGCCGCTTCCGCTCAGTGGCTTCCGCGGATTGCAGCCGTTCTGCCTTCCATTCCAGATAGCGGGAAAAGTTTGCCTCACAGGTATAGAGCTTTCCGTGGCTTAGCTCCGTGATCTTTGTGGCCACGTGTTCGAGAAAATACCGGTCATGGGTTACCATCAGCAGGCCGCCTGTAAACTGCCGCAGACGTTCCTCCAGCCAAATGGTCATTTCGCTGTCCAGATGGTTGGTGGGTTCGTCGAGAATCAGAATGTCGGCGGGCTGGATCAGCGTTGCCGCCAGCGCGACACGCTTGCGCTGACCGCCCGACAAGGTACCGATGCGGGCATCGTGATCTGTGATGCCCAAACGGTTCAGCATGGAACGCACCTCGTACTCGTTGATCTGACGGAATTCGGGGGAGAAGTCCGAGAAAATCTGTTCGAGGACGGAGTTTTCGTCCTTCATATCCGGGTTCTGCGCGAGATATGCGATGCGGGCATTGCGCTGCACGGTGATGCTGCCTTCGTCGGCGGGTTCCACACCGGCAAGAATGCGCAGCAGAGTGGACTTTCCCGTTCCGTTGAGGCCGACAAATCCGATGCGGTCACCGGAATCCAAATATAACGTGGCATCGGCAAGCAGCTGCCGCATACCGAAGTTTTTCGCAAGATGCTCTGCAGATAACAGCATGGTATATGGTCTCCTTATTCCGCAGTTTTCTCTTATCATAGCACACCGCGGCAAATTTGAAAGCGTTTTTTTATGTATGGAATGACTTTCCCGGGAAATACTGTATCTGAAATGAATGTGGAGGTTTAGTCATGCAGGGAAAAGTCGAGATCTGCGGTGTCAATACATCGCGCCTGAAAACGCTGCGGCAGGAGGAGATGACGGATCTGCTTCTACGTACCAAGGCGGGAGACAAGCTTGCGAGGGAACAGCTGATCGAAGGCAATCTTCGTTTGGTACTGTCCGTGATCCAGCGGTTTTCCGGTCGGGGTGAAAATCCGGATGATCTGTTTCAGGTGGGCTGCATCGGCCTTCTGAAGGCCATTGCGAACTTTGACCCGTCCAAAGAGGTACGGTTTTCCACGTACGGTGTTCCCATGATCGCAGGTGAGATCCGCCGCTATCTGCGGGATAACAGTACGATCCGAGTCAGCCGTTCACTGCGGGATACTGCTTACCGCGTGCTGCAGTGCCGCGAACAGATGATGACGAAGATGGGGCGGGAGCCTGCGCTGGAAGAGGTGGCAAAGGAACTGGATATGCCCCTGGCACAGGTTTCTTCCGCCATGGATGCCATTTCTTCTCCTGTCTCTCTGTATGAACCGGTCTATACGGACGGCGGCGATCCGCTGACGGTCATGGATCAGGTTCGTGATACGAAGAATACAGATGAACATTGGATGGAACAGATCACGCTGCGGGAGGCCGTAAAAAAGCTGGGGGACAGGGAGAAACGGATCCTTGCGCTGCGGTTTTATGACGGCAAAACGCAGATGGAGGTAGCGGGAGAGGTCGGCATCTCGCAGGCACAGGTCTCCCGTCTGGAGAAAAACGCGCTTTCCTCGATCCGAAGATCCCTTTGTGTTTCCTGAACTGTCATATCCGTTTCGAAAGCGGCATACCTTGTACTAAAAAACGGAGGTGCGAGGGATGGCGGAACGGCTTTCGGAGATCAGGTGTAAAGAGGTCATCAATGTAGCGGACGGATGCCGGCTGGGGTTCGCGGAGGATTTTGAGATCGATCTGCAGGAGGGAAGGCTCTGCAGCGTGATCATACCGGGGCCCTGCCGGTTTTTCGGTCTCTTCGGCAGGGAATATGATTATGTGATCCCGTGGTGCGCGCTGAAGAAGATCGGCAGCGATATCATACTGGTGGATATTGTTCCGGATAAGGTGCGCAGAAGCCGCTCAAGAAAGGGAATTTTAAAATAAAAAATTTCAAAAAACAGGAAAATAACCCTTGATTTTGTGCGCTGTATCTTATATAATAGCTTGGCGCAAAAAATAAGCGCGGACTTCACACACCCGAGGATCTTCCCGCCCGTGCCCGATGCGGTGGCGGAAAGAGATGAGAGGGGTGGAGGTAAAAACAATAAAAAGGAGAAAAACAATTATGGCAGTCGTATCCATGAAGCAGCTGCTGGAAGCTGGCGTCCACTTCGGTCACCAGACCCGCCGCTGGAACCCCAAGATGGCAACCTACATCTACACCGAGCGCAATGGTATCTATATCATTGACCTGCAGAAGACCGTTAAGAAGCTGGAAGAAGCTTACGCTTTCGTTCGTGAGCTGGCCGCCAACGGCGAATCCGTCCTCTTCGTCGGCACCAAGAAGCAGGCTCAGGACGCTATCCGCGAGGAAGCTGAAAGAGTCAACATGTTCTATGTCAATGCCCGCTGGCTCGGCGGCATGCTGACCAACTTCAAGACCATGCGTACCCGTATCGACCGTCTGGCTCAGCTGCGCAAGATGCAGGAAGACGGCACCTTCGCAATGCTCCCCAAGAAGGAAGTTATCAAGCTGGAAGGCGAGATCGCCAAGCTGGAGAAGTACCTGGGCGGCGTGAAGGAAATGAAGAAGCTCCCCGGCGCTCTGTTCATCGTTGACCCCCGCAAGGAGCGCAACGC
>JAFSHY010000156.1 GCA_017440065.1 Oscillospiraceae bacterium
ACCATGGGCCTTTCTCCTCTGGCCGGTGTGCCTATGGGTACCCGTTCCGGTGACATCGATGCCTGCGTGGTGCAGTTCATCTGCAACAAGTACAACATGAGCGTGGACGACTGCCTGACCATGCTGAACAAGAAGTCCGGCGTTCTGGCTCTGTCCGGTGTTTCTTCTGACTTCCGTGATCTGGAAGCCGGTGCCAACGAAGGCAACGAAGACTGCGCTCTGGCCCGTGAAAAGTTCTGCTACGAGGTTGCCAAGTATGTCGGCGCTTACGCTGCTGCCATGAACGGCATCGACGTTCTGACCTGCACCGCCGGTGTTGGCGAAAACGACAAGAATGTCCGCGCCACCGTCTGCAGCTACCTCGAATATCTGGGCGTCAAGCTGGATCCCGAACTCAACGCACAGCGCGGCGAGCACAAGATCTCCGCTGAAGACTCCAAGGTCGAAGTCTGGATCGTTCCCACCAACGAAGAGCTGATGATCGCTCAGGATACCGCCGAGCTGGTCAAGTAATGTATCTGACAGGAGCCGCCGCATTTGCGGCGGCTCTTTTTCATCGCTGCGGAAAGGAGAGCGACCATGCATCGCGTTCAAAAGCTGACAGCTCTGTTTCTTGCCCTTGCGCTGCTGCTGTGCCTGATCACCGTTACGGCGTTCGCCAATGGCCCCGCCATAGCTCCCTTCTTTTATATCAAGCTGCAGAATCTGCCCGAGGGAACCGTCTATGTGGATCTGCTGATCCCGCTGGAGAAGAACGACGCCATGTACACACCGCTGGAGCAAAAGAATCTCCCGGAAGGCTTTTCTCCCGACGCACCCATCGTTGCTTTTCATGAGGACGGCTACTGCTCCTATACCTTCCACTGTGAAGGAGCGTCCTCCGCCATCGCCATTCAGTCTTCGCCCCGCGACCCCCACGTGGTATTTTTCGCGGATGCGACCATGTCCCACGAAAGCACCCGCTATGACCACGAGGAATATGCGCAGAAGAAAGGCTTTGCCCGTCTGGCACTTCTGGACAGTGCAGGCAATATCCTACAGCTTTCCGCCCCGCACCGCATCAATTCCAACAAGCTCTTTACCTATAGCTACGGCAGCTACATTTACGATGCTGCTTCCGACATGCTGACCGTGAAAACCGCATCCTCCGGGATCGGCATTCCCCTCTATTTTATATGCAGCCTTCTGGGGCTTCTGCTTACCGTACTGTCCGAACGGATGGTCTGCCGCTGGTTCCGTCTGCGGGATCGGTACGGAAAGCTGGTGGTATGCGTCAATATTCTTTCGCAGATCGCCATGCGCGCCGTACACCTGCTTCTGTATAGTCTAGTATTTTTTGACTATGCCTGGACAACACTTTATCTGGAAGCAGCCGTATTTCTCTGCGAGTATCTGATCTACCGCAGACGTATGCACGATGTTTCCGCCAAAGCCTGCGCGCTGTTTACGTTCACCGCAAACCTTGTTTCGTTTATTCTCGGCTTTGGTCTGAACCAAATGCTGTTTTTCCGCATATAAATTCATTCTCTTAGGAGGTCTTTCCATGAAACTGACTGAACGATTCCTGCGCTATGTATCCTGTCCCACCGCTTCCTGCGAAGCAAACGAAGCCTGCCCCTCCTCCGAAGGTCAGCTGGCGCTGGCCAAGCTGCTGGTCATGGAGCTGCAGGAAATGGGCGCAAAGGATGCCCATATGGATGAAAACGGCTATGTCTATGCCGTCATTCCCGCCAACACCGAAGAAAAGAAGCCCGTCATCGGCTTTATCGCCCATATGGACACCTCTCCCGACTGCAGCGGCGAAAACATCAAGGCAGCGGTCAAGCTTTACGAAGGCGGCGATCTGCTCTTAAACGAAGAAGAGAGCATCTTCCTTTCCCCCAAGGATTTTCCCTCCCTCGAACGCAACATCGGCAAACATCTGATCGTGACCGACGGCACCACCCTGCTGGGCGCGGACGACAAGGCGGGCATTGCCGAAATCATGGAGATGGCCGATACCCTGCTGCACTCTGACCGCCCTCACGGCGAGATCCGTGTGGCCTTCACCCCCGACGAGGAGATCGGCCGCGGCGCGGATCTCTTTGACGTTCAGAAATTCGGCTGCGATTTCGCCTATACCGCCGACGGCGGCACGCTGGGCGAGCTGGAATACGAAAACTTCAACGCGGCTTCCGCCGCCGTCACCGTGTACGGCACCAACATCCACCCCGGCAGCGCCAAGGACAAGATGAAGAACGCCATGACCATGGCCATGGAATTCAACGCCCTGCTGCCCGCCGATCAGGTTCCCGAAAAGACGGAGGGTTACGAAGGCTTCTTCCACCTCGTGGGGATGGAAGGCTGCGTGGAGACCGCTACCCTGCACTATATCATCCGCGACCATGACATGGAAAAGTTTGAGGAAAAGAAGCGCGTCTTCCACGAAGCCGGCAAGACCCTGTGCCAAAAATACGGCGAAGGCACCTTCATTACTGTTTCCACCGACAGCTATTATAATATGAAGAAACAGATCCTGCCCCACATGGAGATCATCCGTCTTGCGGAGAAGGCCATGGAGGAAGCAGGCGTGACGCCCGTCACCGTTCCCATCCGCGGCGGCACCGACGGCGCACGGCTTTCCTTCATGGGTCTGCCCTGCCCCAACCTCTGCACCGGCGGCGAAAACTACCACGGCCGCTTCGAATATATCCCCGTGGAGGATATGGAGCGCTGCGCCGAGATCCTGCTGAATATTGCCTGCGGCGCTTAAATCGCGCAAAAACAGCCCCCTCTGACGAGGGGGCTGTTGCCATAGGTGACAGGAGGATTGCTGCACCCGATTTCTGTTTTCTGTCTCCTTCGTGGTTGCTGCAATCCCTCCGGTTCGCTGCGCGAACCACCTTCCTTTACACAAGGGAGGCTTTTTTATCCTTTCATGAGAATCCTCTTTCAGTTTTCGCCAAAGAAGCTTCTGTTGTACTTTTCCAGTTCGTCCTCCAGCAGGACGATCAGCTTTGTCTGATCTGCCTCGCCGAAGACATGGCGCAGAAGGGCATGGCCGATGTCCGCGCAGAGTTTGTCATGGGCGTCATAATAGTTTTCAAGCAGGAACCACGCGTAATTCACCAGCCGCTGACGGCCGTAGACGGTCTTGCTGTCCGTCACATTGTTGTCCACCGCCACAGTATACCGGTTCAGTATCGCCTCCTGCACCGCACCGGCTGCCTTTGCAAAGGCAATGGTGAAGGCATGATCAAAGGTGTTATAGGAATGACCCAGCATGGGATGGTGGGTATCGTTGGAGCCGACAATGGGCAGGTCGGTGCCGTTTGCCAGCATTTCGACATAGAGGGCAGCCTGCCGTCTGTTCCGCGCAGGATCCTTGAGACCGCCCAGGATCTCAAAAGCATCGCAGAGCCCCTGTTCAAACACGGCTTTGCAGACCTTTGTCTGAATGTTGTACACCCCGCCGATGATGGCATAGGGATGCGGCAGGACACAGATGCCGCCGGATGCTTTGATGGCGCGGTAGATCCATGTGCGCCATGCCATTTCCCGCCGATCCAGTCCTTCCGGCACATCGATGACAGCCTCCAGCTCGTCCACTTCCCGCTCGACCTGCTCCCGCTCCTCCATCACTCTGCGGCAGACACTTTCCCGACAGCCGAAATTCACGGTATGGAAATAGCCGCCATAGCCGTTATGCACTTCCTCGCCGGGGTAGACCTTGAATGCGGTAGGGATATCGCGGAAGGCTTCTACAGCCCGCTGCGCGGGGACAAAAGTATGGTGGTCGGTGATGCCGATAAAGTCATAGCCCGCTTCGCGGTAGAGGGCAGCAGTCATCTCCACGCTCTCATCGCCGTCTGTATAATCCGAATGGATGTGCAGGTCGCCCTTCAGCGGTCTTCTCTCGTAGAGGTCATCCTTCAGAGAATAGATTGCGAATCGGACACCGACCAGCGGACGGTTGATCAGATGCTGCCATGCCTTGCCGTGATGGTCATACATAGGATTGCGGTGCTTGACCGTTTCCTTGCGGTAGACACGGATATTCCATTCCTGTTCGCCCCGGAAGAAATAGTCAAAGCTGACCGTGCCGTTCTCGCAGCGGCAGGTGATCTCTCTGCCGGGATTGCCGCTGGGGAAGCTTCTGTCCTTTACAAAATCGTACTCTTCCAGAGGAAATACCTCTGCAAAGTATTCGCAGTCGTCATAAAACCGGCTGGAGCCATCCAGCCCTTTTACTGTGACCGTCTGCAGCGTATCCGCGCGGACGACCCGCGGAGAAATATGATATTTGAGAAGTTCTCTTCCCATGGAAAACCTTCCTTTCCGTTGGACAGGGCGATCGAATCGCACCGTTTCTGCTTTTTATTTCACCTTTCCGCCGCGCTTTTTCCGCATCCCCAAAAGGAGCGCAGCGATCCCCGCGCCGCTGATCAGCAGCAGGATCAGCCATGGCAGCGGCTTGCTGCCGTCACCGGTAGCGGGGCTGACGGGCACGGCAGAGGGGCTGCTCAGCGCGGCCAGCGCCTTTTTGGCGGCATCCAGCGCCGCTTTCCGCTCCTCATCCACGATTGATCTCTCATGATCGGAGAGGGCATTGTAGGCCTCGTCCGCTGCTTCGATGGCTTCGCGGTCGTCCTTCGTGACGGTTTCCGGCAGCCGGTCGATCAGTTCCTCCACCACTTCTGCCTTTTCAAGCGCCGCAAGGGCATCCCCGATCCGTTCGGTTTCTTCCTTGATGGCGTTCTGCTCTTCTTCGCTGAAGGCCTCACCGAATTCCTCCATGAGGGCTTCCAGATCCTTCTTTGCGTTCTCCAGTGCCTCCCGATCCTCCGGTGTTACGTTCTCTGCGGTAATGTCCTTTACCTTTTCGGTGTTTTCGGTATCAGTCACAGGTTTGATCCACCAGTTTAATTCCGGAACGGCAGGCTTTATGTAGTTGCATTCATCATAGAGCAGCACCGCGGCTGCGGTATAGCTGCCCGACTCTGCGGCGGTATTGCCGAGATAGGCTCCGACGGTCACGCCTTCGGGCAGGCCGACCAGCGCCACGCTCTTTTCCGCGCCGTCACCGGCAAAGGGTTCGGTATAATCCCATTTCGCGGAGGTCATATCGTAGGAAGCCTTTTCGACCGTGAATTCCACGGAAGTTTCCAGTCCGGTGTAGTTTCCGGTCTCCTCCACGGTGAAGATCGCCATATAGCTGCCGGCCTTGGTGGGCGCGGTTTCGCTGTTGTAGGGCGTTTCGTCATTGGCCCATCCGCTGTAGGTCACCTTGCATTCGCCGAATCGGGCTTCCCCAACGGGTGCGTTGGGGGCATCGCCGTACGTCCAATCTTCTACGGCAGGAGCGGTCACCCAGACGTTTTCTGCCTGATCGACGGTAAAATCGCCCACACGCAAGCCGTAAACGGGCTCATAGTATTCGCTTTCCGCCACGTCTATGGTAACGGTGTAGTTGCCCGCATTCACGGGCTCCTCCATGCCGTTATGCCTGACGGTGATCTCGCCCATGCCTGTGATCCAGGCGGCAGGCTCCACCGCTGCGTAATGCGCCGTACCATCGTAAACAGAAGGATCCGGCGGGATCATCACGAACATCTCAGCCGTGGGGAATCCTTTTATGATCTTATAGGACAGGGTAACGGAGCCGTAGAGATTCTTCATGCCGGTGACCGTCAGCGTATAGTCGCCCGGAGTGATCACGTCACCGCTCCACGCGGTGGTATAATCGATGCCCTCCATCATACTCTTGCCGTTAAAAGCTACCGCACAGGTCGGCTTCTGCTCCGCGCCGGTATAGGCGCCCGACGTAGCCGAGAGCGCTGCCATATCGGCAGTCAGCTCTGCGGGCAGGATCTCAAAGGTCGTACGCAGCTCCACACCGCACGCATTGGCCGTTACCGTGGCGATGCCTGCATCCGTGTGATCGGAATACGCGCAGCTGCGATCCTCTTTCCCCTCCCACAGCAGGTCATAGCTCAGCTTGCCGCCTTCGATCGCCTTACCGGTATAGGTATAGCTGCTCGATTTCGCGCTCAGGGTAGCGGTTGCGTTGTGGCTGCAGTTGGCGCAGGTCTCCACCGCCACATTGGTGGTGCCTTCCTGCAGAGAATAGCGCAAATCGTGGGGAGGTTTTGTCCCGTAATTATAGCCGCAGGTCGAACATTTTGCCCGTGCAGCACAGGTAGCCGTTCCGCCGGAACAGGTTCCCTCGTTGATCCTGTGCTGATAATTGTCTTTGCACTGCTGCCAATGCTTCGTGCCGTCAGAATTCCAGCGGAAGGTACAGGGTTTCGAAGCAGGTTTTCCGCAGACCGAGCAGGTTCCCGGCCCGAGGCATTCCGGTGTATCGGTGGTATGCGCGATAACCGGTCGGGTCACATGAAAGCTTGCCACAACATGCTCGCCGACGTATTCATATTCCACGTTTTCAAGCATAACATCGATGCTTTCATCGCAGGCTTTCTCCGGCACCCGGATCGTGAAACCCTCCGCTCTGGAAATGCTTGAGATCTCATACGACACGAGCACGTAAAACTGGATATAGCCCTCCGGAGCCTCTTCCCTTTTATCACTCACCCGTATCCATTTCACCTTGCTCAGCGCATCCGAATGCTTTCCGAGCGAACCTTCATAGGAAAACGCGGTGAGCGTTAAGGTATAATCCCCTGATTTACCGGTCAGATTTGCCGCTTTCACCCCAATGGGCAGCAATCCGATGCACAGTACCAATATCAGAATGAGGGACAGAAGCCGTTTCTTCCAGTTCTTTCTCATGGTCATCCCTCCTGATCAGCAAGGTGCAGATTTTCCCGCGTTTTTCACGGGCTGTTTTTTTCATATTACCACAGACCGCGCAAATTGAAAACCGGTTTTTCACCGAAACCGAGGCACAAAAAAAGGCTCCCGTGATTTTTTATAAAGAAAAAGACACTTTCGAGAATTGAAAGTGTCATAGTGGGTTACATACTTTGAGAAAGATAAATACTCGCCGAGAATAAGGCATATTTTTTCGGCGAGTAAAATGATATATCTCTGACGAGATATGATATACGGCGTTGCCATATGATATATTTCCACTTTGTGAAAATATGATATAATATCCGTTCCTTAATATGCCGTAAGGCATATATCATCGCACAACGTGCGATATCATGCCGAAGGTATATCACCCGTTCCGTACAGGAACGGATATCATTGAGGCGCACTTTCTTACGAAGTGCGCCTCACGGGAGCCTTTTCCTTGTTTAATCGGCATCGTTCTGATCCATCAGAACGATATCGGCTTCATAATATTTGCCGCTGCGGTAGATGATCAGAGTGACCGTATCACCGGCTACAAACTGATTCTTCACTGTATTCAGCTCATCGATGGAGGTGATATTCTCCCCGTTGATGGCAGTGATGATGTCGCCTTCCTGCAGACCCTTCCGATAGGCATCGGAATTCGTTGCCACATAGGCCACATAGACGCCCGCAGGCAGACGGTAGTAAGCCTGCGCGTAACCGGGAACGGCATCGCCCTGAATACCCAGCGCGGGTCGGCCGGAGACATAGCCCTTCTCGATCAGCTCATCCACGATGGGCTTGGCGGTACTGACGGGAATGGCAAAGCCGATGCCCTCCACCGTACCGGAGTAATAAGAACCCATTTTCATCGTATTGATGCCGATGACCTGTCCGTAGATATTGATCAGCGGGCCGCCGGAATTACCGCTGTTCAGCTGCGCATTGGTCTGCAGCAGGGTCAGCGTTCTGCCGTTGGTGGTGACGTCGCGGTTGATGGCGGAGATGATGCCGTCCGTCATGGTGCCGCGCAGTTCAATGCCCAGCGGGTCACCGATGGCGACCACCGTATCGCCCACCTGCGTCAGCGAGGAATCGCCAAATTCCGCGGGTGTCAAACCCTCGAAATCGATCTTCAGCACCGCCAGGTCGCTGACCGTGTCGGCGCCCACCAGCTCCGCGGGATGCTCGATGCCATCCTGCAGCATGACCGTCAGTACCTCGCCGCCGTCCACTACATGCTGGTTCGTGATGATATACCCGTCCTCCGTCATCACGATGCCCGTGCCGGTAGAGGTGCCGCCGGAGGATACGCTGATGATAGAAACCACGCTGGGGATCATTTTCTGATAGATCTGCTGCAGCGTCAGCTCACCGCCCGGCAGCGCGTTCTGCGGTGCGGGTCTGGATGCGACGATCTCCATCTGTGCTTCGGAAAATTCGCGGGTTGGCGCCTGCTGCTCCGCAGGCGCTTTCACCGTCTCGGAGCGGTCTGCGGGAGGCTCCAGTTCCTGCAGGGGAAGCTTCTCTTCCGGCGCCGACTCAGGTTCCGGCTGAACGGCATCTCTGCCGACGATGGCCATGGAAAGCTTCCCGTCCTCTCCGCTGATCCGAACCGTATAGCGGGCGGCAAAGAAGGACACCGCCAGTGAGACCGCCAGCAGCAGCACAAAGAAGATCAGCCAGCCTCTGCCGCTTTTTCTCTTTTTCGGCGCGCCTGTGCCGTAATAGCCCGAATAGGGTGTATTCCACATTTCGTCATAGGAATTTCGGTTGGGTTCCACAAGCGTTCCTCCTTTCAGCGAACCGGCAGCGTAAAGCTGAAGCGCGTTACGCCGTCACGGCTGGTTACGGAAATATCCTCTCCGTGGGTCACAACGATGGTGCGGACGATATGCAGTCCCAGCCCCACGCCTTCCCGATCCTCGGAGCGGCTCTTATCCGTTTTATGGAACCGGTCAAACAGAAGAGGCAGTTCCTCCTCCGGAATGGTCGGCCCGGTATTGGCCACACTGACCGTGGCCTTAGCTCCATCGGATTCCACCTGCAGGAACAGGCTGCCGCCCCGGTCACAGAATTTCACCGCGTTCTCGAGGAGATTATAGACGACCTGTGTAATGGAGTCCTCCTCCGCCCAGACGCCGATGCCGTTATCCGGCATCTGCACCTCGACCTCGAGATACTTCTGGTTGATCTTCTGTTCAAAGCTGAGCAGCGTTCTGCCGATGGTCTCGCAGATATCAAATTTGTGCTTCTTTTCTTCCGGGATGCCCTGATCCTGAATGCGGGCGACCTCCAGCATATTCCGCACGAGACGGCTGAGCCGCCGTACCTCACCCGACACGAGGGACATATACTTTTTATGCTCCTCCTGCGGGATCGTGCCGTCGATCATGCCGTCCATATAGCCTGCGATGGTAGTCATGGGCGTTTTCAGCTCATGGCTGACATTGGCCACGAATTCGCGATGCTGCAGTTCCGATTTTTCGATGCTGGTAGCCATATTATTGAACGAAGCCGCCAGCTCATCCATTTCCTCGGTATTACCCGCGGCAGCCCTGACCCGCAGATTGCCGTGGCCGAACTCTCTGGCGACCCGCGCCAGTTCCTTCAGCGGCTTGGTTTCCTTCTGCGCCCAGAGGGAGGAGGCGGTGATGGCAATGATCAGCACCACAAAACCCGTGATCAGAAAAATATTGGTGGTATGATTCAGCAGCAGATCCACCCGTGCAGGGGCGGAGGTGACGACAACGCCGCCCAGTTCCTCCCCTGTGGCATTGGAGTAGACCGGCTTGCACACGATCAGCCGCGTTTCCGGCAGCATTCCGTCCAGCGTTCCGCGCTCATAGAATTCGCCCTGTGTCTTGGACTGCTCCACCACATAATCGGGCAGCTGCAGATCCAGCATCTCGCACTGGATGGCATCGCAGGAACAGAGAATGACCCGACCCGTTTCATCGTAAAACAGGGTCTTGCTGTCCGTAATATCCGCGGCTACGCTGAGTCCGATGCGGAAATCCCAGTTGTGCTCCAGTTCACCGGCGGTATCGTAGGCCGCCGCCAGCTCCGCTACGGTTTCCGCGTTCTTTTCCAGCGCTTCCTTTTCCGTACGGAACATATAGGTGCCGAACAGCATGCGGAACACAAAGCCCAGCAGGATGCTGCTGACCAGCAGCAGCGCGGCCATCAGAGAAAAGACGCGGCCGAACATTGTTTTCATCCGTTCACGACCTCAAACTTATAGCCCACGCCCCAGACGGTCTTCAGACTCCACTGATCGGAAACGCCCTCCAGCTTTTCCCGCAGACGCTTGATATGCACATCCACCGTGCGGGAATCGCCGAAATAGTCGAAGCCCCAGACCTCATCCAGCAGCTGATTGCGGGTATACACGCGGTTGGGCGCCGAGGCCAGATGGAACAGCAGTTCCATTTCCTTGGGCGGCGTATCCACCTTTTTGCCGTTTACGGTCAGTTCAAAGGCATCCATATCGATGAGCAAACGGTCATATTCCAGCCGCTTGCCGCTCTTGACCGTCTCTTCGCCGCTGCGGCGCAGCACGGCCTCGATACGGGCAAGGACTTCCTTCATTTCAAAGGGCTTCGTGATATAATCGTCGGCGCCCAGCTTGAGACCCGTGACCTTATCCATGGTCTCGCCCTTGGCGGTCAGCATGATGATCGGCACATCGGATTCCTGACGGATGGTGCGGCAGACGCCCCAGCCATCCAGCACGGGCAGCATCAGATCCAGCAGGATCAGGGCGGGCTTTTCCTTGCGGAACAGTTCCACACCCATCGCGCCGTCCGACGCGATCAGCACGCGGAAGCCTTCCTTTTCCAGATAAAGCCGCAAGAGATCGGCAATGTTGCCGTCATCTTCCACAATCAGAATCGACTTGCTCACAGGCAGTACCTCCAGCTTTCGTATTTTCTTCTATTATAGCGGCTTTCCCGCCCGATGGGTGAATTTTTTGTTAAAATCTTTGCTCCATTCCAAATTGACAAGCGGCCGAGCCTGTGCGACAATAGGAAAAACAGAAAGAAGGAGCGCAGCCCATGGATAAGAAAGCACTTCGCGCCGAGATCCGCGAAAAAAAGAAAGCCCTGACCGAAGAACAGATCGAAAAAGCCAGCGCCGAGCTGTGCCGCCGCATGGCGGAGCATCCCGCCTATCGGCAGGCCTCTTCCCTGTACGGCTATCTTTCCTACAATCAGGAAGTCCGCACCCGCGCCATTCTGGAGCAGGCGCAGAAGGACGGCAAGCGTGTCGCCGTGCCGAAGGTGCTGGGCGATGAAATGGAATTCATCTGGCTGGATGATCTGGATGCCGTGGAGCTGGGCTACAAAGGCATTCCCGAACCGCCCGGCGACGGCCCCATTGCCGCCGATGAGACGGCACTCGTGCTGATGCCCGGCCTTGCCTTTGACCCCGAAGGTCACCGCTGCGGCTACGGAGGCGGCTTCTATGACAAATACCTGGAAAAGCATCCCGGCCACAAGCTGCTGGCGCTCTGCTTTGATTTCCAGATGTATGATCATCTCGACACGGACGCCCACGATATCCCCGTGGATTACGTCCTCTCCGCCGAGGTCTGATACAGGCAAAACGGATCTGTTCTTCGGAACAGATCCGTTTTCTCTTTTACGCGGTTTTATGGACAATGATGCCCTTTTGCGCCAGCAGCCGTTCCGATTCCGCCGCAATGGCGGAATCCGTGACCACGGCGCGGATGCGCCCTGACATCTCCATGGGAACGATGCCGCGCTGCTCGAACTTTTTGCTTTCCGTCACCACGATGACTTGTTCCGCCTGCTCCGCCATATCGCGGACGGCCTGCACGCGGAGGTGGTCATTGCCGGTAAAGCCCAGCCGCTCCGTATAGCCGTCCACGCCGATAAACAGCTTATCCACGTAGAACTGCGCCGCACAGGTGCGCAGGATCGGGCCGACCATGACCTGCGCGTCATTCTGAAAATCGCCGCCCAGCAGCACAACGCGGGCGCCCTCGATGCCGCGGATGTAGCTGGCAATAAAGGCGCTGTTTGTAATGATGGTGGCGCCCTGCTTGGTGCGGACGATCTCCTCCGCCAGCAGCGCGCAGCAGCTGCCGCTTTCGATCATCACCGTTTCTCCCGGCGCGACCAGCTCCGCCGCCCGTGCCGCGATGCGGCGCTTTTCCTCATAATGCAGGGCAAGGCGGTTATTGACATCATCGGTACCGCCAATGACGGCGCAGCCATGTTCACGGCGGAGAATGCCGCGGCTTTCCAGCACATCCAGATCCTTGCGCACGGTGACCTGCGAAACACCCAGCGCCTCCGCCAGCTTCGCTACCTCCACCCTTCCGTGTTCCGAGAGCATTTCCAGGATCTGTGTTTCCCGCTTTTTCATATCTGTCGCCTTCTTTCTCATGTTGTTTCGATTGTACCACACATTACTTTCGTTTCGCAATCTTATCGAAAGATTTCTTTTCGTTTTTGAAAGAAACGTAAAAAAATACCGCGGCAGGCTGCAACGTCTGCCGCGGTATCCGTATTTTTTACTTGAAGCTGCAGTCCAGTCCGTGATCCAGATAGACCTGAAGATACTTTCCCAGCACGTCCGCATGCAGCTGTTTGGCTCCGGCCATCTCATAGCTGACCCCCAGCTGCTCATATTTCTTCTCGCCGAACTGATGGAACGGCAGCAGATGGACTTCACGGACGCCCAGCTCCGTCAGTTTGGCTGCCATGGCCTCCGCGAAGGAAAGGCTGCTGTTAAAGCGCGGGATCACGGGAATACGGGCGATGACATGCTTGCCCGCCTGTACCGCCGCCTGCAGATTCCGCAGGATGGGCTCATTGGGAACACCGGTATGGGCGCGGTGGATCTCACTGCTGCAATGCTTGAAATCAAACAGGAACAGATCGATATGCTCCATAAACGCGTCAAACCGTTCCGCCGCGGCATAGCCCGTGGTCTCCGCCGCCACATGGATGCCCTCCGCATGGGCGGCATCCGCCAGCGCCATGGCAAATTCCGCCTGCTGCAGCACCTCGCCGCCGGAAAGCGTCATGCCGCCGTCGGACATCTCATAAAACGGCAGATCCTTGCGAACCTCCGCCATGACCTCCTCCACCGTATATTCCCTGCCGCAGTAGGTCTCATCCTCCATGGCATCGGCAATGGAGGCATAGCGGTTCTGGGATTCCGGATTGGAGCACCAGCGGCACTGCAGCGGGCAGCCCTTAAAGAACACCGTGGTGCGGATGCCGGGGCCGTCATTGATGCTGAACTTCTGAATATTGAACAGTCTTCCGGTCAGTTCCATCGTTCTTCGTACCTTTCTTTGTTTCTTCTCCCATTATAATCCTGCCGAGGAGTTCTGTAAATATCCCGCTCTGTTTTTATCGAACTGTTTTTTCATTTCATTCGTAACCGTTTTCGGGCAGGCAAAAGGTCGGGCGGTGATACCGCCCGACCTTTGAGAGATTCAGAACTGCTTACCAGCCGTAAAGAGTCGCGGAGTACTCAGAGGCGGTATAGACGGGGATCAGAGCCACGACATCGCTGTCGAGGGTCTCGGAATCGCCCTTGGCATAGATCTTCAGTTCGCCGATGCCGTCTTCCATATCATAGTCGGCCAGATACAGGATGCGGCCATCGTCCAGAACGATATAATCGGCAACATCGTCGCCCACCTTGGAAGCCTTGTCGCCGCCGCTCATCTTCAAAGTGCCGCGATATTCTTCTTCGTCCCAGTCGATGAAGTAGACCAGCTGATCCAGAGTTTCGTAGTAGGCAACACCGTTCCAGAGGCTGACGTCATAGTCCACATGCTCGGCATTCATGAACAGCTCGCCAACGCCGTCTTCCACATCCTTGAAGTAGACAACATCATTGTCGTCGACCATCCGCAGATACCAGGCGTAAACCTCTTCATCGTACAGAGCGGTTTCCTTGATCTTGCCGTCGCCGATCTTCATGAAGTGCAGTTCGCCGTAGTTTTCTTCCTCTGCCAGGTTGGTGATGAAGTAAGCCATGGTGCCGTCGGCATTCAGAGCCAGCGTTTCGATGCTTTCCATTTCCAGAGCGAAGCTTTCGCCGCCCTGTGCCACGAAGTATTCACCGGATTCGGAGAGCTTCTCCTCGACCTTCCATTCGGCATCCCAGATGTCGGTGCATTCGGACATCTTGACCTTGCCGCTGCCGCCGCCGGTACCGTAGATCATGACGGCCTTTTCGCCGGCGTATCTTTCATAGATCAGGTTTTCGGAGAGGCAGACGCTGTCTTCGCCGTTGTAGTAGTAGAGCTTTTCTTCGGAAACATAGATGGTCCAGGTTTCCATGTCTTCGCGGATGTCGTCACGCTCGAGCTTTGCCCAGTATTCTTCATAGGCAGCGTCGTATTCTTCCACGGCTTCGTCGTAGTCATCTTCGGACTCGTAGTCGTCCCAGTCGGGATACTCGGGTTCTTCCATGGCTTCGTCGGCAGCGACCATATCATCGGTGATAAAGTCGGCCAGAACCTTTTCGGATTCTTCGTACTCGACATAGTAGACTTCGCCGGAATCATAGATTCTGGGATAGCCGTAGAGATCGCTGGTGATCTTTTCCTTATCCTCGGCATTGACCATCTTGTAGAGGCCGCCGTCCTTGCCGTAGTAAACGGTCTTGAAGTCGTCGCTGACATAGTAGATGTTTTCCACATCGCTGTCCAGCTTTTCCTTGTCTTCGCCGCCGGCAATGATATAAAGATCGCCTTCCTCGTTCACATAGAGCAGCTGGGAAGCATCATCGGAAACACGCATTTCCATGACGTCGGTAGCGACCTTTTCCTTCTCTTCGTTCTTCACATTGTACTGATAGGCCGTGCAGGAATCGCCCTTCAGGTAGGTGACCACGCGGGCATCCGCGCTGACATGGAAGGAAGTTACGCTGGAATCGATCTTGACGGAATCCTTATCGGGCTTGGCAAGGCTGCCCATATACAGGGTGTAGCCGTCTTCCGCGACCTTATCGGGATAGAAGATGGTCTTGCCGTCTTCGGAAACGATAAAGGAACCGGAGATCTGATAGCCCAGCTCGGGAGTGAGCTCTTCGATCATTTCGTCGAAGTCATCCACGAAGCGGTCGGTGATCTGGAACTCTTCGGACTTGCCCTTCAGCATATTGCCGTAGACCTCTTCGTCCTTGACATAGAGCGCCATGTTGATGCCCTTGCCGCTCTTCTTGCTGCCGCCGCCCAGAAGCAGGGCGAGGATCACAACAACTGCCACAGCGGCAACGCCGATGATACCGAACAGCAGACCCTTGGACAGCTTCTTCTTTTCTGCGGGAGCTTCGGGAGCCGCGGGCTGCTCGTAAACGGGCTGCTCGTAGACAGGCTGCTCCTCCACAGGTGCCTGATAGGAGACCTCAAAGGGAGGCTCTTCCGCCACAGGGGCTTCATAAGCGGGAGCTTCGTAAGCAGGAGCTTCGTAAGCAGGAGCTTCGTAAGCAGGAGCTTCGTAAGCAGGAGCTTCGTAAGCGGGTGCTTCCTGAACAGGTGCCTCGTAGGCAGGCTGCTCATAAACGGGAGCCTGATAAACGGGCTCTTCATAAACGGGTGCCTGATATGCCGGAGCCTCATAGCCTGCATAGACAGTGGCATCCGGTTCGCTCTTCGGTGCGGCAGGTGCAGCCTCGGGCTGTCTGGTTCCGCAGATCGGGCAGAAACGGCTGTCATCATCAAGCAGAGCTTTACAGTTGATACATACCATTTTTCTCTCCTCCTGATATTACACGGGTCGAAACCTCAGTGATTATGTCCCTTATTGTACCTTGAAAAAGGCTTTTCTGCAATATGTTTTTTCGTTTTTTCCCGATTTGTGCCAAATTACACGGCTTTTTAGCGCCATAATCCGTTGCTCCGCGGCTGATCCTGTGCTATGATACCGGTATGGAATACACCGCGCGGGAGCATTCTGCTGCGCGGTTCCCTATTTCATATTCGCCGCGCCGCGGGAAAAGACCGTCCCGCTCCGCGCTGCAATTCCGGGAAAAGAGAGATGCATCATGAAACAAACAAACGGAATCCCCCGAATCGGCTTTTTGGAGAAGCTGGGCTTCTGCACCTTCTCCACCGCCAGCAACGTGGTCTTTAACTTTAAAGACCTCTTCTATCTGTTCTTCCTGACCAACGTCATGGGCATCAAGATCGCCCATGCGGGCATCATCACCGCCATCGGTATCATCTGGGATGCCGTCAACGACCCGCTGGTGGGCTACTGGGCAGTGAACCACACCTTTAAAAACGGTGAAAAGTGCCGTCCCTTCGCCCTCTGGTGCGCCGTACCCTGGGCGATCACCACGGTTTTGATGTTCACCAGCTTTGACGTGGCCTACGGCTTCAAGCTGGGCATCGCCATCGCGATCTACTTCCTTTTTGAGCTGTTCAATACCTTCGCCGCCATCCCCTACAACAGCATGGGCGGCCTTGCCACCAATCTGGATGCCGACCGCAGAGGCATCAATGTGGCAAGAAACCTCGGCGGCTGCATTGGCTCCGGCATCGGCTCCATCGCCCTCTATCCCCTGCTGAACCTCTTCGGCGGTCTGGATGAAAACGGCAACGTCATGATGAACGACGCAGGCAGAACTGCATTCTTCTATGCCGCCATGGTCATGGGTTCCGTCTGCATCATCGGAAGCTTTGCCCACTACTTTACCACCAGAGAGCGCGTGAAACAGGCATCTGAGGACGATTCCAAAATCGGCATCGTGCAGGTCTTCAAGATGCTCCTCAGCTGCCGCAGCTGGGTCATGAACACCCTTTACGTCATCTGCTACGGCATGCTGAACCTGCTCATCATGAGCAACATCAACTACTATGCCACCTACATCCTCGGCTCCGCCTCCAAGGCCACGCCCATTCTGGCCGCCTTCCTCGGCACCTCCGTGGTCTCCACCCTGCTTGCCACGCCCATCGACCGCAAGCTGGGCCGCCGCCGCACCATGATCTTCTCCGCCGCCGTCTATGTCGTCGGCAAGATCTGGTTCGTCTTCGATCCCTATTCCATGGGCGCCATCTATGTGAACGGCATCTTCACCGCCATTGCCATGTCCCTTGCCTTCGTGCTGTTCAACACCAACCGCAACAACATCTCTGACCTCATCGAATGGAAAAACGGCCGCCGCATCGACAGTCTCGTTTCCACCTGCGACAATCTGGCCAGCAAGCTTTCCAAGGCAGGTGCCAATCTGCTGATGACCGCCACGATGGCCAAGGCAGGCTTCAACGCCGATCTGCCGCAGCAGCCCGAAGCGGCGCTTTCCACCATCTGCGCTCTGCTGGGCTGGGTTCCCATGGCAGTTGCCGCCATCATGTTCGTTGTGGTCTTCTTCCATCCCATCGAAACGGAAATGGCCGCTATGCGGGCAGACAGGGACAGAAAGTAAGGTGACAGTATGGGTTATGTTCTTCTTGCCCTTTTGGGCATCTTTCTGCTGCTTCTGCTCATCGCCGTGATCCGCACCCTCTGCATCAAGGGCGCTCCCGCCGCTGCCTTTACGCCCGCATGTACGGAATCGGAAGCCCGCCTCTGCGCGGAAAAGCTGGCTGCCATGGTGCAGATCCCCTCTGTATCCCGCCGTGAGGATGAGGATCTTTCCGAGTTTTACCGCCTGCATGAAGTGCTTGCGGAGCAGTTCCCCCTTGTCCATGAAAAGCTGGAAAAGACCGTGCTGAACGGCACGCTGCTCTATCGCTGGAAGGGTCTTGACCCCGAAAAGAAGCCCATCCTGCTGATGGGACATCAGGACGTGGTTCCCGCTTCGGATGAAGGCTGGCGCGTTCCCGCCTACAGCGGCGCGGTCATCGACGGCGCCCTTTACGGCCGCGGTGCCATGGACTGCAAGAGCACCATGCTGGTGGAGCTGCAGGCCGTGGAGGAGCTGCTGCGGGAGGGCTTCACCCCCGCCTGCGACGTTTGGCTCGAATACTCCATCAATGAAGAGACCGGCGGTGACGGCGCGGCGGCTGCCATGCGGTATCTGCGCGACAAGGGCATCCGCTTTGCTATAGTGCTGGATGAAGGCGGCGCCATCGTGGACGAGGCCGTTCCCGGTATGGACCGTCCCTTCGCCGTTATCGGCATCACCGAAAAGGGCTACATGGATCTGAAGATCACCGCGAAGGGTAAGGGCGGCCACAGCAGCACCCCGCCCCGCCATACACCAGCGGCGCGGCTCTTCGCCTTTGCCCACGAGATTGAAACAAAGCGCCCCTTCAAAAAGGCGCTGCTGCCGGAAGTGAAGGAGATGTTCCGCTCCATGGCGCCCTCCTTCGGCTTCGGCATGCGGCTGGTGATGGGCAATCTTTGGCTCTTCCAACCGCTGCTGATGGCGCTGATGCCCGTGGTTTCTCCCTTCGGTGAGGCCGTCATGGCCACCACCTGCTGCTTCACGATGATGAAAGGCTCCGACGCCGCCAATGTGATCCCGAAGGAGCCGTACCTTGTAGCCAATCTGCGCACCTCCGTGCATCAGAACTGCGCCGCCTCACTGGCGGTGCTGCAGCGGTACGCGAAGAAGTATGACCTTCAGATCGAAGTGATCCAGCAGCGGGACGCTTCTCCCGTTTCCAATATCCACTCCAAGGAATATGCCTTCCTCACCGCCCTCATCCGCCGCGAGTTCCCGGATATCGGCGCTGCTCCCTATGTGATCATGGGCGGCACCGACTGCCGCCACTTCCACGCGCTGACGGAAAATGCCCTGCGCTTTGCCCCTGTCCGCGTGACCAACGCGCAGAATGCCTCCTGCCATGCCGTGGATGAAAACGTCACCGTGGCCTCCCTCGCCGAAGGCGTCCGCTTCCTCAAAACGCTTTTGAAGGAATATGATCTGTGATCACCCGTAAAAAAGCCTCCCCCTGATTGCGGAATAGTTGTAAAACAGTTACAGGCACAGCAGTTTGAGTTGAACTGCTGTGCCTGCTGTTGTATCTGCGTATACACTGTGGTATGATTTAGTAAAGAGATCGGTAAATAAGAATTTGTGCATGTGAAGGGAGGCTGAAGAACGGTTGGAACATATGTATTTATTGGTAAGGATTCTTCTTATATGGCTTCTTTGTCTTTTAAGCGTATTTCTTCATGAACTGGGCCATGCCCTGGGATATCGGTTTTCCACAGGAAAAGCAAAATGGAAAGTCATTGCGGGATCCGGCCTCAGGATGTTTGGCACATCAAGGTATATCTTCTGCCTGATTCCTGCAGGGGGGTATTTCATTCCCGGTGAAGAAGTAGGTACGAATAGGGCAAAGATTATAACGCTTGCAGGAGGACCTTGTGTTTCTTTGATGCAGGGCATCTTGTATGGCATCATTCATTTCTGCATTCCGGAATTTGTTCAGCCCGGAAGCGGTCTCCATGAAATTCTGCTCTGGGTATCCGCCTTCCTTTTCTATTTTAACTTCTTTCAATTTCTTTTTACTGTCATTCCGATTCGCTACAGGATCATATGCAAGGGGCACAAAAGCGACGGTTTGCAGATTATTCATGTTATAAGGGGAAAAAGTTAGTCTGACAGGATGACAAATCCCAATTGTCGAACAGTGCTAAGGGCGCACTTCTATGCATCCCTTGGGCGTATTGTGCGATGTGCGGTTTTGTACTGCACCAAAGCCTCCCTTGTGTAAAGGGAGGTGGCTGCCCATAGGGCAGACGGAGGGATTGTCACGGTTCGACCACTCACAATCCCCCAGTCAGCCTACGGCTGACAGCCCCCTTTACACAAGGGGGCCTTTTGTCTCTGCTACATCGATACTTCAAGCAAAAACCGACCTGTGCACTTTAAAAACACAGGTCGGTTTTACTGTTTTATGACTACTGCCCTATGAGGGAGGCTTTTTTGTACTTACTTGAGGAACGTCTTATAGTCCTCGTAGTTTTTCTTGAGGAGGTTGGGGGTATCGAGGCCGTAGGGGCATTTGGCTTTGCACTGACCGCATTCGAGGCAGCCTTCGATCTTCTTCATCTTGGCCTGTCCTTCCTCGGTCAGATACTGGGGCGCGGGGCTGCGGCGCAGCAGCAGGCTCATGCGGGCGCAGTTATTGATCTCAATGCCCGCGGGACAGGGCATGCAGTAGCCGCAGCCGCGGCAGAAATCACCCGAAAGCTCCTGCTTTTCTTTCTCAATGAAGGCCTTGCGTTCTTCCGTCAGCACGGGCGGGTTTTCCATATAGGAGAGGAACTCATCCAGCTCGCTTTCCTTCTGGATGCCCCAGATGGGCGCCACGGGGAACTGCGCCAGATAGGCATAGGCCGCATCGGAATGGGTAATGAGGCCGCCCGCCAGCGCCTTCATGCAGATAAAGCCCATATCATGCTCCTCGCACAGGCGCACCAGCCGTTCCTCCTGCTCCCCTGCCAGATAGGAGAAGGGGAACTGCAGCGTTTCGTAAAGGCCGGAGAGGATGGCTTCCTCCGCCACCGCCAGGCGGTGGTTCGTGATGCCGATGTGGCGGATCTTGCCCTGCGCTTTGGCTTCCAGCATGGCTTCATAAAGGCCGGTGCCGTCACCGGGCTTGGGGCAGAAGGAGGGATTGTGGAACTGATAGATATCGATGTAGTCCGTCTGCAGCAGACGCAGGCTGGTGGCAAGGTCTTCCCAGAAGCCTTCTGCCGTCACGGACGCGGTCTTGGTGGAGATGATGATCTTCTCGCGGACGTCATGCAGTGCGATGCCAACCTTTTCTTCACTGTCCGTATAATTGCGGGCCGTATCAAAATAATTGAAGCCGTTTTCATAGGCCTTGCGGAGCAGATACACCGCCTGCTCCGTGGTGACACGCTGCACCGGCAGCGCGCCGAAGCCGTTTTTGGTTACCTGCAGGCCGGTGCGGCCAAGGCGTACATAATCCATAGAATTACCTCCCGGACAAAATAGTTTCTTTTGTATACTTCTATCATACCGCATTTTCTTCTTCCGTACAAGCAGAAAAAACCGGCTCTCCCAAAACGGGAGAGCCGGCTGCTTATGAGGTTTTCAGAAAAGTCCGAACGGATCAGCCTTCTCTTCTTGCCTTCAGGTCGGCAGTCATCTGAGCCAGAGTCTTTCTGTCGATGTTGTAGATCACGGCAACGCCGACGAACTGGCAGACAGCACTCAGGGTGTACAGGGCAGCAACCAGCCAGCAGAGTCTGCCGGCGGTTTCGGCGGACTGACCGATGGTACCCAGGGAGGAGACGTAGCCGATCAGAGGAGTGCCCATGATGGCGATAACAGCAGCGGGGCCAACACCCTGAGCCAGCTTACGGAAGAAGGAATGCAGCGCGTAAACAACGGATTCTTCTCTCTTGCCGAACTTCCATTCCTGATAGTCGATGGCATCGCCCATCATAGCCCAGGAGACACAGTTATAGAAGCCCATGCCGAGGCCGAAGAAGATCAGGCCAGCCATGTAGACCAGCAGCTGCAGGTTAAAGGGGCAGAGGGGGAATACGAGGAGAATGGCGCTGCCGATCAGACCGGCGATGGAGCCAACAGAAGCAACTTCCTTTTTGCCGAACTTCTTAACGAGCTTGGTGGCGAAGGGCATGAAGATGAACATGGGCAGGAAGCCGACCATCATAACCAGACCGGACAGGGAAGCCTGGCCGAAGTGGGTGGCGAACATGATGGTATTGGCGGTAGTAGCAGACTGCATACCGAGGAACATACCCATGGCGGCGATGGTACAGCCGACGGCGGGACGGTTCTTCAGGAAGGTGCCGAGGGACTTGATCAGGTTGACCTTTTCGCCTTCTTCCTGGTTCAGCTGTGCGTATTCGTTGCCGCGGATGGTGATATTCTTGATCATGAAGATAAAGAACACGAAGGCCAAAACGCCCATGATCAGAGCGGCCCAGAACACATTTTCGCCCAGCAGCACTTCAATCTGTCCGCCGGTCAGGGGGCTCAGAACCTTATCGCCTTCCTTGTACAGTTCACCGGTAACGGGGTTTTTCAGGAAGTTTTCAGGAGCAAAAGCACTTTCGGCACCCTGGGGGATCTCGATCTTGTCCAGGAACCAAGTGGGATTCTGAGGATCAAAGGTAACCTTGTTCCAGATCAGCATAGGCAGGATAATGCCGGGAACCATACCGCCGATGGCACCGCCAATGGAGCGGAAGACAGACAGAGAAGCTCTCTCTTCGTTGTTGTCAGTAACGATGTTGAGCATCGTGCCATAGGGAACATTTGCCATGGTGTAAGCAGCATCCCAAATCACATAGCCAACAATAAACAGAACTGCCTTCACAATCGTGTTTGCGTTGGGGAAGGGCATGAAAACAGCGGCACCGCCTACGACAAGGCCGATCGCACCGATCAGGATGTAAGTCTTATACTTGCCCAGCTTGTATTTTCTCTTATCACTGTCAATGAGTGTGCCGATCAGCGGGTCGTTGATGGCGTCCCATGCCTGCACAAGCAGCAGCAGGATGGAGAACAGGCCGGTTTCCATCATCATGAAAACGAGCCAGAATGTCTGAACAGTACTCTTCAGACCAAAACTCAGGTTGCAGCCGGCGTCGCCGGCAGCATAGGCCAGTTTGTCGCGTATACCAAATTTACGGTTGCCTTTTTCGTCCAACTGGACGGGCTTCTTTGCCATGATTTTTCCTCCTTCATCTTAGCAGGCAATACCTGCGTCAATCATATCCATTATAGAACAACAAGCGTAACAGGATAAGTACCAAACCTGCGAATTTGTGACACTGGCAAATGAAAAAACAAAAGATTTTTTGACAAATCTCACAAAAACCGTTGACTGATTTCCAATAATTGTTATAATCATTGTATGAAATGAGGTGATTCGGTGTACAAACTGTGCAAGACAGAACAATCTGCTGCCCGGCAGCGGCTTTTGGAGCAAGGCATGCTGGACATGATGCAGATGGTGCCTTTTGATCAGATCAGCATTACCGACCTTTGCAGCCGCCTGCGGATCCCACGGAAGGCTTTTTACCGTTACTTTACCGACAAGGAGGGAGCGTTGTACAGCCTGATCGATCACACCATGATGGAGTATGAGCAGTTTGCCACCGCCCATCATAAGGAGCCCCGCACACTGAACGGTGATCTGGAGAAATTCTTTCTGTTCTGGAGAACCCGCAAACCGCTGCTCGATGCCCTGTCCCGGAGTCAGATCAGCCATTTGCTGGTCCACCGTGCGATCTGTCAGACGGTCGACTACACCGGGATTTCCAGCCGATTCCTGGCAGCAGATCCGGAAACGGTGCGGCCGCATATTATTCGATTTGCTCTGGAGGGGCTGCTGGGAATGGTGCTCCGGTGGTATGGTGACGGTTTCGCCGAATCGCCGTCTGATCTTGCGGTTCTTGCCGCCCGATTGCTGACCAAGCCGCTGTTC
>JAFSHY010000157.1 GCA_017440065.1 Oscillospiraceae bacterium
CCAGGGTTAGTCCGGTTACGCTAAAACGAAACCTGGCATTGATCAACGCCAGGCCTCGTAAGGTTTTAAATTTCGTTTCAGCACAATACCTTTGGGATCTTGAACTTCATAAAGTGTTGCACTTAGTTTGACAAATCACTCTTTTATTCAGTTCAGCTGGCGTCTTAGCTGTTCGGGATTGTCCGCCCGTTCCAGCGCAATGTCCTTTGTAATATGACCTTTGCGGTAAAGCTCCAGCAGCGCCTGATCCATGGTGTTCATACCTTCCGCACCGCCTGCGGCAATGGCATTGTTGATCTGATGGTTTTTGTTATCTCGGATCATGCTGCGGATGGCGCTGTTGACATGCATGATCTCAAAGGCGGGGATCATATCACCGTTGACACCGGGCAGCATCTGCTGGGAAACCACGGTCTTCAGCACCATGGAGAGCATCATGCGGATCTGCGCCTGATGGGAAGCGGGGAAGCTGTCAATGATGCGGTCGATGGCATTGACGGCGCCGTTGGTATGCAGCGTGGCAATGATCAGATGGCCTGTTTCAGCCGCGGTGATGGTGGTGCGGATCGTTTCGGGATCGCGCATTTCGCCCAGCAGAATGACGTCGGGAGCCTGACGCAGGCAGGCGCGAAGTGCAGATAAATAATCCGCCGTATCCACGGAGATCTCTCTCTGGCTGACGATGGAGCGGTGATTCCTGTGCAGGAATTCAATGGGATCCTCCAGCGTGATGATATGGCAATCTCTTGTCTTGTTGATCTCATCGATGAGGCAGGCCTGCGTGGTGGACTTGCCGCTGCCGGCCGTGCCGGTCATGAGGATCATGCCGTGACCCGTCTGCGCGAGATCCATGATCTTGCGGGGAATGTGAATGGCCTGCCAGTCCGGAATACTGAAGGAAACAACACGCACGACCGCCGCCATGGAACCGCGCTGTCGATAGGCGTTGACGCGGAAACGGGCAAGACCGGGAATGGCAAAGGCGAAGTCATCGTCGCCACGTTCCAGATAGGCATCCATGGGCCGTTCCGCCAGCGCGTAGATCTCCGTGATCAGCTCTTTGGTCTGGGGAGGAAGAAGGCGGTCTGCTCCGACGCTGCGGATGCGGCCTTCTTCCTTCTGGCTGACAGGGCCGCCTGCGATAATGAATACGTCCGAGGCTCTTCTGGCTACGGCTTGTTCTAAATATTCGAGAATTTTCATAGTAAATGCTCCTGATTTACGGATTTCATCAGCTGTTTCCGTCCCAAAGGTCGAGGCTTTCGTCTGCTTCCCACTGTCCCGTCGGCATTGCCTGCCACCGCAGGATCTCCCAGTCTCCGCTCCGCACCTCTACAATCAAAGCCTGCGTGGAGGAAATGGGGCAGGTGTAAGATAGAATATCGCCGTTCTGCGTGACGCCTTCCGGCATTTCGCCTGTGCGAAGCTGCGCAAGGATCTCTTCCGCCTGCCTGTCAGCCGCGTAGTAGTCCGTCACGGCCTGCAGGCTGGTATCGGAAAGTCTGCGGTTCGCCTGCACGGTGCTGAGTCCCAAAAGGGCGAATACCGTCAGACACAGTACGGCAAAGATGATCAGCAGGGAACTGCCGCCGATGGCGGGAAAACGCATCTGCGCATGATCACGATTCATGGATCTCCTCCTGCCAGTAAACGGTGATTTCAAATATGGTTTCGGTTTCGTCGGCTGCCGTGATCCGCGCGCCGCCCAGGGCGGGGTGTTCCGTCGGCTGCGGCAGGATCAGAACGGTATAGGCTGCGTTTTCGGCTTCGATCGGCTGCCAGTTTGCATCATAGCGCAGCTGCCAGCCGTCTGCGGTCTCGCGGCCGCCCAAACGTTTGGAGATCTGCGCCGTATCACCGCGGTAAGCTTTCGCGATTTCCGCGGCATTCTGCACCGCTGCGGCAGCGTTGGCTTGCGTTTCGCATCGGCGGGAGACCTGAGCGGAATAAACGAACACCTGCAGGCAAAGGGCGGCAGCCAGCGCGAAGACCAGCAGCATGATCAGCTGCTCCATCAGCGCAAGGGGTGCTTTGTTTTTCATGCTTCCGAACCTCCTTCGCTGCGAAGATCCAGATAAACAGTTTTCGCTTCTTCCTCGGTCAGCTGAAGCTCCGCGCAGAGCAGAGAATCTTCCAGCGTCACCGAGAAGGATTCCGCCGGCAGGATCTTTTCACCGAACTCCAGCGGCAGGGAGATGCCCGCGGGACATAGCATTTCCCGCAGATAGCCGTCATAGCAATAGACCATCGTGCAGTATTCTGCGCCTTCGATCTCTTCCGTGAGGATGAGAACAGAGGTTCCCTCTGCTTCATCCGTGCGAACCGTACCGCGGCGATCTGCCTGTCTGACACGGGTCGCGAGATATTGTACGGCGGTTCTTTGGCTGTAGGTCTGCTGATCACGGCTTGTCAGCTTCTGTACCGTATCCGCTCCGGAGAGCAGGATCAGAAGCACAGAGACCATGAACACGGCAAATACCAGCAGGACGAACACACCGGCTAAGTTATTTTTCTTCATCAGCCGACCCTCATTTTTCGAGAACGGTTATATCTGGCATCAGATTTTCTGCAAAGATGGAATAGTTCACGATATAGTGATTTCTGTCGATCTGTACACCGTAATGCGATTCGAGATAGGCAAGATCGGGCGGGTACACGCCTTCCGCCGCATAGCAGGCCACGGCTGCCCGACGGAGGACATCCTCCAAGCGCGCCTTGTCTTCTTCCGAATGACCCTGCGTCAGATTCGAAAGGCCGCCGAGGAAGCAGAGCATCAGCGCGATGGCCAACAGCGGCATCAGAATGCAGACGAGATAGTTTCGGATCTTATTCTTTTTCATGGCGCTCACCCGATGGAACTCATGATGTTCATCAGCGGGAGCATCACAGAAAGCAGGATCACGCCGACCATGCCGGAAGTGATCAGAACCAATGCGGGCTCCAGCTTGCTCACGAGGGCTTCCAGCGCATGGGAAGCTTCTTCCTGCATGCGGCGGGCAATGTCATGCATCACGGTATCGCCGTTGCCGCTGCGCAGCGCAAGGGTCAGAAGACGGGCTGCGGCAGGGGAGAGGAGGCCGTTTTCCTCCAGTGCCTTGGAAAGATCTTCTCCTGCAAGCAGCTGCTCGCGGCAGCGGAGGCATCTCTGCTGCGCCTTGGGAATGTCCTGCAGTAGGGAAGCGGCCAGTTCGGCGGAATCCTCCACAGGCATACCGCTGCTGAAGCCCATGGCCAGCGCCTGCCCGAAGCGGGCGTTGTTCATCTTTTTGGCAATGCCGCGGTCACCCCAATGCTTTCGCCAAAGACCCGTGGCCCATTTGCGGAACCGGGTGTTCAGCGTAAAGAATGCGAAGAACAGCAGGAACGCAGCCAGAATGCCGCAAAGATACGGCATCGCGGCATCGAGAAACCGGCCGATCATCAAAAGACCGCCGGCAATGCCGGTCAGACGTCCGCCGAGGGAAAGATAAATATCGTTGAATACGGGAAGCACCTTGCTGAGGAGAATGATGATCACGGAAAGCATCAGAACCAGCAGGATGACGGGATAGGTCAGAGAACTGATGACCTGCCGTTCGGTACGCTCCTTGTTTTCATAGTAAGCGGAAAGGGCGTTCAGCGTTTCTTCCAGCTTGCCGACTTCCTCGCCGACGCGCAGCAGACCCGTCAGATAGACGGGAAAACAGCCTGCCTCCTCAAATGCGCGGAAGAGCATACTGCCCTGATCCACGGTTTTTGCCATGGAATCCAGCATTGCGTGAAGGGCAGGATCTTTTTCTTCTTCGGTCAGCAGGTAAAGTCCGTCGCCAATGCTGACGCCGGAATGCAGCAGCAGCGCCAGCTCACGGCATAAATCTGCCGTTTCCAGATTGGATAGAACCTTAGAACGCATAAATCTGTCTCCAGTCTTTGGTACGTAATGAATGTGATTCGATCAATAGAAATACTTTTCGGAGTAGTTGGTGCCGTTGCCGATGTACTGCATGATCTGATCGCTCTGACCTGCGCTGGATGCAAAGGTGGGATCCAGACGCTGCCATGCAACGCCGTCAAAGAAGATCACGCCGTCGACCCAGCCGGTCTCTTCGGTCCATACGCTGATCCAGGCGTGGTAGGCGCCGCTGGCATAACCGAATACCATTTTGCAGGGAATGCCCTGACTGCGCAGCATACCGGTCATCAGAGAGGCATAGTCAAAGCAGATGCCGGTCTTGGTTTCCATGATGGTATCCAAATCGGGAATGTAGCCGCTCTGTACAGTGGAAGCTTTGTAATTGTCATAGGTCAGTTCGGAAACCACGTAGTTGTAGATCGCTTCCACCTTGCCCAAGGGGGCGCTGATGCCCTGAGTCAGCTCTCTTGCCTTTTCCACCGCAAGGCTGGACGCGGAATAGTTGACGTACTGGTTGGGACGAAGGAAGGGCGCGAACTCATCCGCCAGCGTAACGGTGTGGGAAGCGGCGGCAATGAGAGCATACTGATTGCCGGAGATATTTTCAAACACCTTGAACTGGTAAGTGCCGTTGCCGATGGAAAGGGGGAAGACCGTCCATTCCTGCTTGGGCAGGTTGTAGGTATAGGTGGTGGAACCGGCAGTGATCTGAACCTTCAGCTTTTTGGAGGTCTGACCGGGGTAGTAGATCATGATGTAACCGTCTTCGGTGTTGGAATAGTCGATGGTCACAATTCCGTTATCCGCCACCAGTTCACCGGAAGCCACTGGCTCCAGAAGATCGGGAACGGCAGGCATCGGAGGCTCAGCCAGCAGCGCGACCTCCTGCTCGGGAACCGCAATCTGGAGCTTGACGACATCGACAAAGACCTCGGCCGGATCTTCGGGCAGCGATTCCTCCGGTGCGGGTTCTTCCTCCGCGGGATCATTCTCCGCGGGCTGAGGCGCAGGCTCCTGCGCGTCCTGATCCGTCACGGGAGCTTCCGCAGGCGCTTCGGGCGTGGTTGCCTCGGGAGAAGCTTCTGCCTGTGAGTCTTCGGTCGGCTCCAGCGGAACGACCTTGGCACCGCAGCCCGTAAGGGATAACAGTAATATGATAAAGCAGATCCATGCAGTAAATTTACGCATTGAAAAAGCCTCCTGTTGCAGAAATATGCCGTTTCCGGCCTTATTCTACAATATACCATTTTTTTGGGCAAAATAAAAGAGCAGAAGAATATTTCTGCTCTCTATTTTTTACGCTTCGGTGATCAGCCCCATAAAAAAGGAGCCGAAGCGATTTGCTTCAGCTCCTTGGGTTTGAGGATCATATTTCTTTCTGAAGGATGTCAGAAAGTTTCATGCGCATACTTTTTGCTGCGGATCTTGACTGCGGTGAGAGCGAGACCTGCAACGAGAACGAGAGCGAACCAGATGAAGGTGTTGCTGCCGGTCTTGGGAGCATCGGCCAGAGGCACGGGCTCCTCTTCGATAACGATAGCATCATCCTCTTCCACGTTCACAACGAACACGGGAGGTTCGGGCTGATCTTCATCGGGAACAACGGGAGGATCTTCGGGATCTTCGGGTTCTTCTTCGATGTCAGCGGGGTCGTATTCGTCATGCCAATGGCGCTGAGCAACGACCTTGTTTTCTTCGTCCACAGAGAAGGAAACGGTAACGCCCATGGAAATATCCACTTCGCGTTCGCCCTGTGCGATACCGACCATGGTCTGAGAATCGTCGCGTCCGTCCACGGATTCATAGACATAAACGCCGTGTTCCAGATACTGGGTGCCTTCCAGACGGAGATCGAAGTTGAAATCCTTGTTCTCGCTGAGCTTCAGGCCGCTGATGGTGTAGCTGCCGTCCTCGTTGGGCGCAATGGTATCCCAGCTTTCGCCTTCTTCGTTGGTGCCGGCCAGACGTCTGACGACGGTCACTTCCTTGCCATCCATATCGGTGTACTTGAGCTGCATCAGCAGATCATCGTTGGGGCCGGGAATGAAGGCGAGGGTGAAGTTCATGGCGGTCTCATAGATGCCGTTGGTCACGGTATTGCCGTTTTCGTCGGTCACTTCCTCTTCATCGACCTTGTCACCCACGGTGAGGGACATATCTTCGATGAAGTTCTGCTCGTTGATGATGATGGTGGATTCCTCATCGGTATCCAGATTGATCAGCCACAGATACAGGAAGTCAACTCTGGCGCTGCCGTAATCGTCCATGCATTCGCCGTTGGTGAACTTGCCGGTCTCATTGGCGTAATGGTTCCACTTACGGCCATCGGGGTCGAGGATGATGGAGCCGTCCTTGCCGGTCTGTACGTTGTAGCTGCCGTTGGAGTAGCTCCAGATGGCGGCCTGTGTGGCAAGCAGGGCTTCACCTTCGGTCAGACCGTCGATGAGTTCCAACATGGACTTGGTTTCCATCACAGGATTGCCTTCCTCATCCAGAACAGGCTTGCCGTCTTCGCCGAGAACAGGGAACTCCATAGTGGTGTTTTCCATCTCGCCGTTGTTGATGGCGTCGCGCAGGTTCTGCTTCATCAGCTCGAGACTGCCCAGTTCGTATTCGCCGTTTTCATCGGGAATATCGCTGGTGCCCCAGTAGCCGTTCATCACGATGGAGCGGACATGATCCTGAGATTCCTCGCTGGCATAGTAGTCGCAGTCTTCCAGATTGGAGAAGGTGTACCACTTGCCCTTGTCTGCGCCGGTGAGCATGTCGCAGCAATAGCCGAAGACAGTGTTGCCGGCTTCGTCCATCAGCATGAAGGTGGTGGGGCGACTGCCGTTGTAATAGTCATAGGCAGGCATAAAGGTGATCTCCGCGGGAAGCTCGGTGGTGACATAGCCGTCAGCCACGGGCTTGCCGGTGGTCACGTCTTCGCCCTGTTTTCTTCTGATGCACTTGATGATGGGATCGCCGTTTTCATCCTTGGCATAGATGGGCTCGCCGTTCTCATCCAGCTTGACATTGCCGTTTTCGTCGAGTTCCTTTTCGTATTCGACATAGACGGCGGCAGTCCAGTAAATGCTGTGTTCGCCGGTACCGACATAGCGGAAATCAGCGTCTTCGGGCATAATGCTGTTGCCGTTCTCGTCGACCCACTTGGAGGGGTCGCCGTTGCTCATGGAGAGCCAGTTGCGGTCGAACACACCGATCTTGCCGTAATTGTCATCCAGCTTGCCGTCGGACTTGTATACCGCATTGTCGGTCTCGTCGTAAACGGGGGCGACACCGATCAGACCGGAGGCTTCATCGGAGGAATTGCCGGTGGAGGAGTCGTGGATGGTGATTACGGCATCACTGGTGGTGACGGTAACTTCCTTTTCGACGGTCACGGTGGTTTCCGTGTAGTCGTAGACCAGATCATCGTCGCCTTCCTTGACGTCGCCGGTCACAGTCGTGACGGTCTGCATATCACCGGAGGTGGTCTCTTCGCCGGGAATGATGCCCACAGTAACATCCTTTACTTCGGGAGCTTCGATGCCTTCGGGGATCTCATCCCAGGTCAGAGTCTCGCCGCCGTCCTTTTCCCACTTTTCGGTGGTTTCGGTGGTGGCTCCGGAGGTGGTGGAAACGGTGGTCTCGGAGGACGTTTCGTGGTACTCGACGTTCGCACCGGTTTCATCGGTACCGGACTTCACGGTGTCGATGGTGACGGTCACTGTGGTGGTGTCTTCATCGACGGTGGTGGTCGTGGTAGTGGTGACGACGGTGGTAACGCCGCCCTCGGTGGTGGTTTCGGTGGAGGTGGTTTCTGTTACATCTGCTGCCAGAATCTGCATGGGTAATGCAGAAGCAAACATACACAGAACCAAACAAATGCTGATAATTCTTCTAAACTTTGCCATTATTTCGTACTCCTTTACTGTAATATTAAAAGGATCGAAATACTGGCGGCCGGGCTGCCGTGGCATTGCTGCGTTAGGCCCCATGGCTTTGCGTCCCGTCCTTTCGGACGGTTTGCCCTTTTCAGGTATTTCTGATTAAGTAACTGAATTTAGGATCTTTGGTTCTTAATCAAAAAGTGATCGCGCGTCTTTCGGGATCCTTGCAGCTCCGGCTGCAGCTCGAATCCGGAAAGAAGAACCTCCTCTCTGACAAATGAAGTAGAAGAAATAAAAATCCTCATTGAAATATTAGCACAAGAGGAAGGATATGTCTAGAACAAAATGAAAAAATAGTTTCAAAATAGTTACAATTTTAAAGGCGCGTTGTTGTTGAGATTTACCAATATACTCTGTGCGTCGAGTATAGAAGCAGGATCAGAAAGAAGGTTAAAATATGAAGCAATACTCAAAATATATATATTATTCAGAACTATTCGGTTCGGTATTCGGGATTTTAATTTTTGATAGCGATAAGGTTCATTTTTTGAAGCAAGGACGGGAAGCAGGGGAATTTGAGGGAAAAGAAACAGAATTCAAAAGAAAGTTACAAATTGAAAATAAAAATGTGAGAGATTAAGAACGGGACTGAAGCGTTTGCTTCAGCCCCGTGATGATGAGGGTTTTATTCTTCGGTTTGGATTTGTCAGAAAGTATCGTGCTGACGCTTTTTGCCGCAGAACTTGACAGCTGCGAGGCCGAAGGCTGCAGCCAGAATGATCGCGAACCAAACGAAGGTGTTGCTGCCGGTCTTGGGAGCTTCGGCCAGAGGCACGGGCTCTTCTTCGATGATGATAGCATCATCCTCTTCCACGTTCACAACGAACACGGGAGGTTCGGGCTGCTCTTCGGGATCAGCAGGATCCTGTTCGGGAACTTCGGGCTCCTCTTCTTCCACGATGGGATCGTAGTTGCTCTCCCAGGAGGCATCAACGATCACGTTGCGGGTTTCGTCCACTTCGAAGCGGATGGCGTAGCCCTTGGTGACATTGACTTCCTTTTCGCCTTCCAGAATGGAAACGAAGGTCTGGGAAGAAACATTGTTACGAACTTCAGAGGTGAAGATGTAAACGCCCTGTTCCAGATGCTGGGTACCGACCAGCTTCAGATCGAAGTTGAAATCGGAGTTTTCAGCAAGGGTCAGATTCTGCAGGGTGTAGATGCCGGTTTCGGCGTCAAAGACCACATTGTTGAAATTGTTCTGAGCGTCTTCTTCGGCATTGCCGCCGGCGATTCTGCCCTGAGCAACCACAACAGGGTTACCGTTTTCGTCGAGGCTGACGACCTGAACGACCAGATCATCGTTTGCGTTGTCGGGGGTAACGACCAGGGCAAAGTTCAGGGAAACGTCGTAAACGTCGTTGTCCTTGTCTTCGTCGGCGTTTTCCGCGGCGTCCGCAACCTGATCACCAACGGTGATGCTCATGCTGTCTTCCACGATGAAGGAATCGGCGTCGATGACTTCGTTGTAATCAGGCTTTTCCATGGGGTCGAGACCCATCAGATAGTTGAACACGGCGAGTGCGTTTCTGCGGTCTTCTTCGGAGGGATCCACACGCAGGCTCTTGTTTGCTGCAAAGCCCTTGGTGATCAGACGTTCCGTATCGACATAAGTGCCGTTGGTGTTCTCGTTGGCATGCATCCAGATGGCACTCTGGGTAGCGTTCAGAGCCTGACCTTCGGTCAGAGAATCGATCTCTTCCACGGTGATACCGGTGAGAATGCCGGCTTCCACAGCGGCCTTCATATCTTCCTTCAGCTTCATAAGGCTGCCGGTCTGATAGGCGCCGTTTTCATCGGGGGTGTTGGTGGTGCCCCAATAGCCGTTCAGGGCAATGGCGCGGATGTAGGAAGCGGATTCTTCGTCATAGTAGCCTGCGTCTTCCAGCGCGTCGATGCGATACCAGTAGTTGTCAATGCCGCTGGTGTCGATGTCAGCGCAGTAGGCGAGGAACTTTTCTTCGTCGGTAACGACCTTGTTATCGTCGCTGTTGGGGTCGAAGAAGGGATCGTATTCCAGAACAAACTGAAGAGCGCCGGTTCTGCCATTGTTTTCGGTGGCTGCACCCCATTTGCTCATCTGGCCGAAGCCGGTGAAGCGGTAATCGTAGCCGCCTTCGGGAGCTGCAACGGGAGTGGTGTCTTCAAAGCCGCCGGAATAGGTGTATTCGGGAAGAAGCTGCTCGTCCTTTACATCGCCGTCGCCATAAGCTTCTCTGTCGGGCATGAGGGGAGTCATCTCGCTGCTGCCGGTCACTTCGATCACGGTCTCGTTTTCCGTGGCGCTAGCGGTCACGGTACGGTCGGTGGTCGTGGTGGTGACGGTAGTGGTGGTGGACTTGCCGGTCTCATCCGTAACAGTCTCGACGTCGGTGTCGGTTTCGGTATCGGAGGCGGTGCCGGTGGATTCGGCGCCGGGAGTCAGAACGACGGTAACGGTGGGAAGACCGGTGTGCTCGGGAGTAACATCTTCTTCCTTGGACTGGGTCTCGGAACCGTTCACGATCTGGCTTTCCGCAACCACAACGCCGTCCTTGTTGGTGACGGTGGTGGTGGTGGAGTTCTCGGTGCCGCTGACGACGGTGCCGTCTTCGGCGGTGCCTTCGGTGGTCTTGTTGACTTCCACGATCACGGTGACCTTACCGGTCTCTTCATCGGTAGAGGTGGTGGTAGTGGTAGTCGTGGTGGTGGTGATACCGCCTTCGGTGGTGATATCGGTGGATTCGGTCACGTCTGCTGCCAGAGCCTGCATGGGTAATACAGTAACAAACATGCACAGAACCAAACATAAACTGATAACTCTTCTAATATTTGCCATTATTTCGCTCTCCTTTTATTGTTTCAAGAAAGATCGAAATACTGGCAGCCGGGCTGCCATCGCGTATGAACATTAGGCCCCATGGCTTTGCGTCCCGCCCTTTCGGACGGTTTGCCCTTTTCATGTATTTCTGATTAAGTAACGATGGAAAGATTGCTGGATATCGGTTCTTAATCAAATGAATGATCGCACACTTTCCGGGTTGGGAATGCTCCGGCAAGTTCCTGAAATCGGAAAGAAGAACCTCCTCTCTGACAAATGATTATGAAGAAACAAAATCCTCAAAGGTATATTAGCACAAACGGAAATAATTGTCTATAACAAAATGAAAAAATAGTTTCAAAATAGTTACAATGTATTCTCGGGCTCTTTGTTGAGAATAACCAACCTTGCACCTGCAAAGCGGATCCTGTCCGTATGGCAATCTCTATCCGGAATTCGGCGATTCTGTATGGTTTGCTCACGAAGTTCGATGAATTAGGGATTTTGAGCGCGGTTTTAAATATTATGCGGGTTGCACTTTAAATATTGAACAGAATGCAAAAAGGAAAGGGGAGAGGCGGCGGATCGCTACAAAACTAGGCAAAAGGTTACAAAACGCAATGTTAAGATATGTTAATATGGAACGCAAAAAAGAACGCGGGACTGAAGAGATCTTCAGTCCCGCGATTGAGGGATTTTTTATTCTTCGTGAATCGATTGATCAGAAAGCTTTGTTGGAGTGCTTCTTGGTGAAGACTCTGACAACGGCGAGGCTCATGGCTGCGGCCAGAACGATCACGAACCAGATCACGGTGTTGCTGCCGGTCTTGGGAGCGTCTGCCAGAGGTACAGGTTCGTCTTCGATCACGACCTCGTCGTCTTCAATGTTCACTTCGAAGACAGGAGGGGGAGGAGGAAGCTCTTCCTCTTCCTGGGGAGGGAAGAAGTAGGTGATGGGATCGCCTTCATCCTGCCATACGCGCTCGGTGGCGATAACGGTGTCATCCACATTCAGCTCGAACTTGATCTCCATGGTAACGTCAACAGCGCGCTCACCGCTGGAAACACCGACCAGAGTCTGAGAGCTGACTTCTTCACCGCTGTCTTCCGTACGGATCTCGGAGGAATAGAGGTAAACGCCTTCCTTCAGGTTCTGAATACCGGAAAGGTTCAGACGGAAGTTCTGCTCGCCTTCGATCATGGTCAGACCTTCGAAGCAGTAGTTGCCTTCTGCATCGGGAACCAGAACGTTTTCGCCTTCGGCGGCAACGCCTGCGATGCGGCCGGTGGCCAGCACATTGCCCTTGGCGTCAACGACGGAAACAACGAGATCATCACCGTTTTCGGTGCTGGGAGTAACAACGAGAGCGAAGGTCAGGTTGGTGACATAGGCATCGTTGGTATCGTCAGCGTCTTCGTTGTTTTCGTGCTCTTCAGCCTTTTCGACGACGGTAACAGACATATCACGAATGAAGTTATCCGGATTGATGATGGTGTCGGCGGTGGTGCCTTCCAGCTCGGTGCCTTCCAGGTTCATCAGGTAGGTGTAGTACTTGAACATGACCTGTACTTCATCTTCCTTGTCGGCGGGAACATTGCCGGGACCCCAGTTGGAATAGTGGGAGTTGATGAACTGAATGCTGCTCATCTTGTTGCTGCAGGACCAGATGGCCATCTGCGTAGCGGTCAGAGCGGCGCCGTCGGTGAGAGAAGCCAGTTCTTCAGCGGTGAAGCCGGCTTCTGCCAGAGTTTCCTTCAGAGCTTCCAGGCTGCCGAAACCGCTCGCAGTGCCCCAGTAGCCGTTGTTGGCGATGGAGCGGATCTGCTTGGCTTCTTCCTCGGAGTAGTAGGTGGCATCTTCCAGGTTTTCCACGTTGTAGCCGTAGCTGTCCTGTGTGGGAGTGCTGACGTCAGCGCAGTAGGTTGTCACAACGTTGCCGTTGTCATCGACCAGGATGAACTGCTGAGGGCCTGCCCAAACGCCGGTGAAGGACTTGTCGCCGTTGAGTTCATGGATCCATTCGCCGTCCTCGTACCAGCCTTCGACATCCAGACTGTTGTTGTAGTTGTCAAAGCGGTGCAGGTAAACGGTGTTGCCGTCGGGATCGACGGAGGTGCGCTCTTCCTTGAAGATGCGGTCGCCGTTGACGTCGAGGATGTAGCCTTCTTCGTCGGTGACGTACTTGCCGTTTTCATCGGTGGCGATGGTAGCCTTGGTCTCTTCGGTCAGCCACTTCACATAGTACCAGGTGATGTTGTTGTTCTTGATATAGGCGTTTTCGCCGTACATCTCGAGCTTGCCTGCTTCGTCCAGAGGCTCGGTGTAGACAACGGAGGGAACAAACTTACTGGTGTTGCCGGTGCCGACGAAGGTGTAGCCGTAGCTGTCATCCTTGCTGCCTTCGGGAGCGGTGACGGTGCCTTCGTAACCGGGCAGATACATCTCATCAGCCTGACCGACATAGGTGAGATCATTGTCATCGGTGGGGGTGGTGTCGCTGGAGACATGATCCATGCTGGTGTTTTCGGTATCGATGTTCTCGGTGTAGATGACATCCGTGGTGCCGACGGTCACGCTGCCCTGCTGGATCACGGTGGAGGTGGTGCCATCGGGATTGGTGGTCTCGGTACCTGCTTTATCACCGACGGTAACGGTGTTTTCCTGACCCTTCTGATCGGGGACAGTCACAGTCACGTTTTCGGGGGAAGTGGTTTCCTCGGAGAACTCGCTGCCGTTTTCGGTCCAGTTTTCCGTGATAAGGAAGCCGTCGTCCTTCTTCACGAAGGAAGAGGTCTCGGTGCGGGTCACTTCACTGCCGGCAACAACTTCGCCGTTCTTGTCGGTAGTGGTGGAATTCTGGATCTCCACGACGACTTTGGTGGTGCCGTCTTCGCTCTTGGAGGTGGTGGTGGTGGTTTCTACGGTGGTGGTGAGATCACCGTTCACGGTGGTCTCGGTGGTGGTAACGGTCTCGTCTGCCGCCAGAGCCTGCAGGGGAATTACAGTAACAAACAGACAGAGGACCATACACAATGCGAAAATTCTTCTAATATTTGCCATTATTTCGTTCTCCTTTTCTCAATAGAAAGTATAAGAAAGATCGAAATACTGGCGGCCGGGCTGCCATTGCGGGTATGCGTTAGGCCCCTTAGCTTTGCGTCCCGTCCTTTCGGACGGTTTGCCCTTTTCAGGTATTTCTGATTAAGTAACGTGATAAAAGTGAGATATCCGGTTCTTAATCAATTTGGTAACTGATTATCTCTTTCCGAACTCCCGAAACGCTCTGGTTTTCCGAAGAGACGGAAAGCAAGAACCTCCTTTCTGACAAACGGTTTAGAAGAAATAAAAATCCTCGTAAAGCATTCTAACATATTAAATAAAGATTGTCCATACCCTTGATGTTAAAAAGTTGCAAAATAATTACAAAATATGGAAAGAAAATCTTGTTGAATTTAACAACAAGAAAACAGGGCGGAATATTTTTTATAAATCAATGTTTACAAAAGCACCGAAATATTGTATATTAGAGATACAAAATCCGATTAAAATCATTTAAAAGGAACTGAAAAGCTATGCACAATCCGATCAAACGAATCCTTGTTATGTTTATTTTATTACATATTGTTACTGTTCTTTCGGGATGCGGAGATCAGCGGTTTCTGCCCTCTGTGTTTGAGCAGAATATTTTTTGTCAGCATGAATGGACGCGTTCGACTTGTCTGGCGCCGAAAACCTGTACACGATGCGGCGCTACGGAAGGCAAGATCCGCTCCCATGAGTGGGGAAGCACGGCCTGCAACGCGCCGGAAGGCTGTATCGTCTGCGGAACGACTGAAGGCATGGAGCTGACCCATACATGGCGGGAAGATGCCCGCGTCTGTATCTATTGCGGGCTGGATGAACGCCCCGCGGATGACCGCTTCCTCGACCGCCTTGCGGAGGGCCTCGAAGCCAAATGGAAGGTTGCCGCTCCGCTGGAGCTGGACAAAAAGGCGGAACCCACTGCCGAACAGATGGAGCAGATCGTCCGTGCGGAATATGATCTGCTGGCGGAATTTGAGCAGGAAACATTCACGGATGAAGCGCTGGGCGAGCTGGCGCATAAATATGTCCGCAGCATCGCCGATACGCTGGAAGCCATCGAGGTCTACGGGACGGAGGAGTGGGTGGATCGCTATGAAAACGGCGCGTACCACCGCTACACCATGGCGCTGTTCGGCATCCATTCCATGCACCCCATCACTGTTTCGGAAGAAAATCAGCCGAAGCTGGAGGAACTGCTGCAGCACGGCGAGGTCATCGATATGGCCTATATGCTGATCGATCAGGTGTTCTTCCTCGATGTCAGCACGTCCGACGCGCTGAAAAAATACGAAACGACCATTGAAAACACCACCTCGCTGACCTTTACGTGGTTCCTGTTCAAGATCGAACTGACCGATGAAGAGGGAAATCTGGTGGAGGTCAAGGAGTCCAAGGTTTATAATTGGACGCCGGGACAGAAGGTGCGCTTTAATTTTACGACCACGAAGGAATTCCACAGTATGGACGTTACGGTGGCCAACTGGGAGCTTCCGCTTGAAAACTAACGATGATAAACACCGGTTCGGCAGCGTGTCCGAACCGGTGTTTTTTATGGCTTTCAGCGAAAACAAACGGAAACAACATTATTTTCCAAGGGAAATCAAATAAAAACAAGGGAACTCGTTGCAATCAAAGGCGGTTCGTGTTAAACTGGGTAAAAATGCCGCCATGCGGCACAGCATAAAGGAGGAACCCCAAATGGACTACAGCAAACTGCAGAACGGCAGCGATATCCGCGGTATCGCGCTGGAGGGCATTGAAGGTCAGCATATCAATCTCACCGAGCAGGCCTGCCGCGACATCGGCAGAGGCTTCGCTCTTTGGCTTATGGAAAAGACCGGTAAGAAGGAAGGTCTTCGCGTCGCCGTCGGCCGTGATTCCCGTCTTTCCGGCCCGCAGCTGGGCAGCTGGATCTGCGCCGCTATGGTGGAGCAGGGCCTCTGCGTCACCGATTTCGGCATGGCCAGTACCCCTGCCATGTTCATGGCCACAGTCACGGAAGGCTATCGGTTTGACGGCTCCGTGATGATCACCGCCAGCCATCTGCCCTTTAACCGCAACGGCTTTAAGTTCTTCACCGCGGAAGGCGGTCTGGAAAAGGGCGATATCAAGCAGATCCTGGCCTTCGCGGGCAGCGATGCCGTGACGGGCGCTGCCGCCGGTACGCTGCAGGACGGCGCGTTTATGGATACCTATGCTGCCATCCTTGCCGATAAGATCCGCGCAGCCACCGGGGAAGAGAAGCCTCTCGAAGGCTTCCGCATCGTCGTCGATGCCGGCAACGGCGCAGGCGGCTTCTATGTGGATAAGGTGCTGAAGCCTTTGGGCGCCATCACCGAAGGCAGCCGGTTCCTTGATCCCGACGGCAGCTTCCCCAACCACATTCCCAACCCCGAAAACAAGGAAGCCATGGAAAGCATCACGGAAGCCGTCCGCGAGACCAAGGCAGACCTGGGCATCATCTTCGATACGGACGTGGACCGCGCAGGCGCCGTGCTGGCTGACGGCAGCGAGCTGAACCGCAACCGCATCATTGCCATGCTGGCAGCCATTCTGCTGCGGGAGCATCCCGGCACCACCATCGTGACGGACTCCATCACCTCCACAGGCCTTGCCAAGTTCATCGCCGCCAAGGGCGGTGTGCATCTGCGCTTCAAGAGAGGCTACCGCAACGTCATCAACGAATCCATCCGCCTCAACAATCTGGGACAGGACAGCCAGCTGGCCATCGAGACCTCCGGTCACGGCGCGCTGAAGGAAAACTACTTCCTCGATGACGGCGCTTACCTTGTCACCAAGCTGCTGATCGAGCTGGCCCGCGGCAAGAAGGAAGGCTATACGCTGGAATCCCTCATTGCCGATCTGGAAGAGCCCGCCGAGAGCATCGAGTTCCGCATGAACATCCTGCTGGAGGACTTTAAGCCCTACGGCATGCAGATCATCGAAGAACTGGAGCGGTATGCCGCAGGTCAGGCGGGCTGGTCGCTGGCTCCCGATAACCACGAAGGCGTCCGCGTCAATCTGGACGAAGCCCACGGCAACGGCTGGTTCCTGCTGCGTCTTTCCCTCCATGATCCGCTGCTGCCTCTGAACATCGAGAGCAACGATGCCGGCGGCGCCAAGGTCATCGCGAAGGAGCTGGCAGGCTTTGCCGCCCGCTATGACAAGCTGGATGCGGCTAAGCTGATCGCGTTCGCGGAATAACGGAATCAACATACAGGGTCGGAACTGATTCGGTTCCGACCCTCTTTTTGCGCGAAAATATGCACGATGTGATTTGACAATTCATTTTATGAATGCTACTGTGAAATTATCAGATGACAGGGGAGTGACAGCATATGACGATCACAAAGATCGAAGTATTTCCCGTAAAGATCAAAAAGGAGCATGTGTACCTCGGCGATACGGCGGCGCTTTCGGGAGATTACGATTATTATCTCCGTCCGGAATACCGCTGCCCGTACTCCAAAAATATGGAAACGATGCTGGTAAAGCTGACAACGGAGCGCGGTCTGACAGGCTGGGGCGAGGCGCTGGCGCCTGTGCTGCCGGAGGTGGCGGGAACGGTGATCTCCAATCTGTTCGCCCCCGTGCTGCTGGGAAAAAGCATTCTTGACCGCGGCGTTCTTTGGAATCTGCTCTATGATCTCATGCGGGATCGCGGCTATTATACGGGCTTTATGGTGGATGCCATTGCCGCCGTGGACTGCGCCCTGTGGGATCTTTGCGGGAAGGCAATGAAGCAGCCTGTTTGCCGTCTTCTGGGCGGCGCTTACCGCAAAACAATTCCAGCCTATGTATCCGGGCTTCCCGTTCAGAAGCTGGAGGATAAGATCGCGCTGGCGAAGGAGTGGCAGCAGAAGGGCTTTACCGCCATCAAGCTGCAGATCGGCTACGGCGTGGAGGAAGACCTTAAGATCATGGCTGCCCTTCGCGATGCGCTGGGCGATGACTTCCGCCTGATGATCGATGCGCATTGGAATTACACCGTGGCGCAGGCGATCCGTCTGGCCAGAGGGCTGGAGCGGTTGAACGTGGAATTCCTCGAATGTCCGCTGAATCCCGAACTGGCGGAGGGGTATGCCGAACTGGCGGCTGCCGTGGATATTCCCGTGGCCATGGGCGAGGCCGACCGCACCCATTGGCAATATAAGCAGCTTTTGGACAGAAAGAGCTGCGATATCCTGCAGCCGGATGTGGGCCGCTGCGGTATTACGGAGCTGATGCGTATCGCGGAGCTGGCGGAGCTGTACGGTAAGCCTGTGGCGCCGCATCTGAGCGTCGGGCAGGGTGCCTGCATTGCCGCCACGCTGCAATGCGATGCCGCGCTGTATAATTTCTACGGCATGCAGGAACTCCAGCCCAGTATCCTGCCTGTTGCCAACGAATTTCTGATAAATCCGATCCGCTGCGAAAAGGGCGAATTCATTCTCCCCGAAGGGAACGGTCTCGGCATTGCGATCGAGGAAGATAAGGTGCGGTATTATTCTTCGGACAGTAAGAGGAGCGAGGTATGATGATGAAAAACAGGCTCAAGGGTGTATGTCCCATTCTGCCCACGCCGTTTCTGGAGGACGGCTCGATTGATGTGCAGGGCATTCGCAATGAAGTGAACTTTATGATCAAGGCAGGGGTTTCCGGCATTGCCCTGTTCGGCAATGCCAGCGAGGCCTTCGCGCTGACCGGCAGGGAAAAGCAGCTCATTGCCGATACGGTGCGCGAGGAAAACCGCGGCCGTGTCCCGCTGGTGTTCGGGGCGGGCGGAACAGGCATCGCGCCTGCCGTGGAAAGCTGCCTTTGGGCGGAGGAAAACGGTGCGGATATTCTGATGATCATGCCGCCGCATATGATCAAGCCCGATGCCAAACGGATCTATGAATTCTATGCAGCCATCGCGCAGACGGTCAAAACGCCCATTATGATCCAGGACGCGCCCAATGCCTGCGGCGTTGCCGTTCCTGTGGATATCATGGTGCAGCTGGCGAAGGAATATGAAACGGTGCAGTATATCAAGGCGGAAGCGCCTCCCACCTTCCGCAAAGCCAAGCAGATCGTGGATGCGGCAGGAGATCTGCTGACCGTGTTCGGCGGTCTCAATGCCACCTTCTTCTATGAAGAGCTTTGCGTCGGTGTGGTCGGCACGATGCCCGCGGGAGAGTTCCCCGATGTGGCCGTGCGGGTCTATGACCTTTTCGAGGCAGGGAAGAAGGCGGAAGCCAAGGCGGAATTTTACCGCTATCTGCCCTTTATCCGCTTAGGCTCCATTCCCGGCGGCATGGCCATGGCGGTGCATAAGGAGGTTTTGAAGCGCGGCGGCATCATTCGGACGTCTATGGTGCGCAATCCCTTTATCCCCGCGGATGATGCGCTGATCGGACTTGTGACGGATGCACTGGAGGGCCTTGAGCTGCTGGCGCTTTCCGGAAAATGGAATGAAGATGGAGAGTAAAGGTCTGACCCAAAGCCTGTGCAAGGCATTTGAGATCCTTGCCTGCTTTACGCCGGAATCTCCGGTACTTCGCGTGGTGGACATTACGCGGAAGGTAGATCTGACGCAGAGCAATGTGTCCCGTCTGGTCAATACGATGGTGGCCTGCGGCTATCTGGAACGGCTGGAGGATTCGGGATATTTTCAACTGGGAAAGCAGATCATCAGCCTCTCCTCCGTAGCGCTGAACCACAGCGAGCTGCGCAAGCAGGCGCTTCCCGAACTGTTCCGCCTGGAGCAGCGGTATGAGGTCGGCGCCAATCTTGCAGTGCTGCATGAGGATCGGATGTACTATCTCGCCCATGTGGACAGCCGTTCATCGCCGAGGATGTACACCATGGTGGGCTATACCAATCCGCTGCACTGTACCGCCATCGGAAAGGTGCTGCTCTCCGCTATGAAGGACGCGGACATCCTCGCGCTGCTGGAACGTACCGGTATGCCGGCTTTTACCCCGCACACGGTCACCTCCGCGGATGTTCTGATGGATCAGATCCGCGCGGTGAGAAAGCGTGGCTATGCTACGGAATACGCCGAACACGCGGCGGGGAGCGCCTGCGTGGCGGCGCCGATCCGGGGCGTATCGGGTAAGGTCATTGCGGGTGTCAGTATTTCCGGCCGATTCTGCGGCGGAGCCATGCGGGAGCGGGAAGAGGAGGCTGCCGCGATCGTGACCGAAGCTGCGGCGCTGATCTCCCATAAGCTTGGAAGAATATAAAAAACCTTCCGGAAACCGAGGCGTTTCCGGAAGGTTTTTCTTTAAAATTAGTCGTCTGAGGCGGCAATGCAGGGAAGCTTCATCTCGCGGAAGAAGCTTTTCCATGCAGGATCGGGTTCCTCGTTGGTGACCACAGCGGTCAGGGCAGGGAAGGCAGTGATCTTCACGAAAGAGGTCTTGTCAAATTTGGAACTGTCCACGCAGAGATAGGTCTGACGGGAGGAGCGGATCATGGCCTGCTTGGTGAGGGCATGGTGTTCGCTGGAGTCGGTCACACCGTTTTCACGGTCTACGCCCTTGCAGGAAATGAAAGCCTTGTCTACATGGTAATGCAGCAGCATCTGCTGCGCCTGATTGCCGATCAGCGCCAGAGAATCCTGCTTCAGCGTTCCGCCGGTGGACATGATCGTCCAGCCCTCAATGGACGCCAGCTCCACTACGATCTCGATGGAGTTGGTGATCACGGTCAGATTCTTTTTGTCCTTCAGCTGGCGGGCAATATAGAGGGAAGTGGAACTGTCATCCAGCATGATATGGTCGCCGTCTTCCACGATGGCTGCGACCTCCATGGCAATGGCGCGCTTGGCATCCACATTGGTTTTTTTGCGGATGGTGCTGGAAAGGTCTGCCTTGGTACTGTTGCCCCAAATGGCGCCGCCGTAGGTCTTGGTGCAGTAGCCTTCCTTTTCCAGCTTGTCAAGGTCACGGCGGATGGTCTCCTCCGTAACACCGTAGTGGGCGCTCAGTTCGCTGACCAGTACCCGCTGCTCGGCCCGAAGCTTGGCAAGAATCTCGTTTTTTCGCTCGATCGCCAGCATGGAATTACTTCCCTTCGTTTTGTTTTATGTGGGATTATTGTAGCACACCGGAAAGAGCAATGCAATAAGTTTTCCAATCGTTGTTAATCAGAGAAAACGAAACCGCGCTCCCGCGGGGGTGCTGCGGGCAATGAAAATAAAAAAAGAAAAAAGTCTGTAACACAGTGCGATGCTGCTCCGTCTACTGATATGAGTACGGAAGAAACCGTGTGAAAGAGGATGACTATGAACGAGAAAACGATACTGTCTCTGCTGCATGCCCGTTCGGAACGGGTGCTGGAGGAACTGAATCAGGCATACGGAAGATTGAGCGCAGCCGTTGCCGGAAGGATTCTGAAGGATAGCCGCGATGTGGAAGAATGCGTCAGCGATGCGATGCTGCGGGTGTGGAATCATATTCCGCCCGATTCGCCGGATTCTCTTGCGGCTTATATTTCGCGGATCACGCGAAATATCGCGCTGGACCGGCTGGATTATAATTCCGCGGATAAGCGAAACAGCGCGCTTGAAAATGCGTATGAAGAACTGGAAACCTGTCTTCCCGCATCCTCCCGAGGGATGGATGACATCTTGGAGCAGCAGGAGCTTTCACAGTTTATCAATGGCTTTTTGGAACGGCTTCCGCAGGAAACGCGAATCTTTTTTGTCCGGAGATACTGGTACGGCGAATCCATCCGGGAGATGGCTGCCTATTTCGGAATCCGGGAAGAGAAAATCAGAACGCAGTTGTTCCGGGCAAGAAATAAAATGCGTGAAGCAATGAGAAGGGAGAATTTCGCAATATGAAAAATCGCAGACAGTTTGAACATATGATGAACGCAATCGATGACCGGTATCTGGAGGAAGCCGCCGCAGCAAAGAAAAAGGCGCCGGTTATGAAATGGGTGCTGCCGATGGCGGCAGGTCTGTGCCTTGTGCTGGGACTTTCCATGCTGTTCCGCGACCGCGTCGCGCCCGAAGCGGGGCAGGATGAGGTGAGCTTGCAGGAGCAGATCGCTCTGCAGGAACAGATCGCGCCTCCGCAGGAGCTGCCTCCCGTCACAGAACCGGTTGCTTCTGTGGAAGAGGAGCCGGCTGAAACGGGACTGAACGAAGCCGCGGAGCTTCTCTATGAATCTGCGGGCAGAGGCGAAAGTGCATCCACGGAGTTTACCGCCAACGGCGCGGAATATGTCTGTGTTGCCGCTCCTGCAGCAGAAATGCAGGAAGGAATTTCCTGGCGGGTGGAATCCCTCTCGATGAATCTATCGGTTTCCGGCGCGGAAACTACGGTATCCTGGAGCGGCACGGAAGACGGCATGACCTGGAATCTGACCTCTACCGCGCCGCAGGAAGAGGTGCTGACCACGGCAAGAGAGATCCTTCTGTTCGGCGGTCTGGATGTAGCCGTCGCACCGGAGGGCGCGGAGCAGATCCGGTACAATGTTCTGGAAGTGGAAGGGCTTGTGGCGGCAGAGACTTCCTTTGTGCTGGACGGTCTGGAATATACCTTCCGCATGGCTCCTACCTATGCGGTCGGCGATGACTATGAAGACCTTTCCGGAATTGTGATTTCCGGGAAAGCGGCAGAGAGCAATGTAGGCTGGTGTCCCGCCAAGATCTATGTTTCTGAAGACGGCGCGGGCAAGATCCTTTGGCTTGATGTGGTTCCCGGTCTGGTTTACAGCCTCTCGATGCCGGAGGGTTCCGATGCTGAACGGCTTCAGCAAATGGCTGAAACTGTATTCTCTCCCGCCCAGGGCGAGGTTGGATAAGAAAAAGCAGACACAGGCTACTGTGTCTGCTTTTTTGTGTGCGATCGGGTCTGTAAGCCGGGTTCTGTAATCGACAGTCATCTATCTAGACGCACCGTTGCCGATGCGTTCCAGCCACCTTCTCGGGAACTGCCGGGCCGGCATTGTTCCCTCTGCGGTGTTGCTCCGGATAGAGTTTACAGCACCGGACTGTCTCCAGCCGGTGGGTGAGCTCTTACCTCGCCTTTCCACCCTTACCTCCGAAGAGGCGGTATATCTCTGTTGCACTTTTCCGCAAGTCGCCTTGGGCGGGCGTTACCCGTTATCCTTGCCCTGTGGAGCCCGGACTTTCCTCACAGAGGACCTTTCGGTACACTCCGCGCGACTGTCCGACCCGGTCGCGGACTACAGTATACTTTATTTTCGCTGCTTTGTCAAATCCGTTGCATTCTCATGGCAAACACGATATAATGCAGATAGTAAAATCCCGAAAAGAGGGTCTTGTTATGAAGCTTCGTTCTTATCTGGAACGTTATCAAGGAAAAAAGATCGCGGTGCTGGGTCTTGGTGTCAGCAACCGTCCGCTGGTTCGGCTGTTGCTGCAGCACGGGCTGGATGTGACGGGCTGCGACAGAACTCCCAGAGAAAAGCTGGATGAGGAAGTGCTGGAACTGGAGCGCATGGGCGCTGCCCTTCGCGTGGGCGAGGGCTATGCGGACGGACTTTGTGCTGATGTTGTATTCCGTACACCCGGCATGCTTCCCACCCGTCCCGAGATTCGCGCACTGGCGGAAGCAGGTGCGGAGATCACTTCGGAAATGGAAGTGTTTTTTGAGGTCTGCCCCTGTATGACGGTTGCCGTTACCGGCTCGGACGGCAAGACCACCACCACCACGCTGATCGCGAAGATGCTGGAGGCGGAAGGCCGCCGCGTGTATCTGGGCGGCAATATCGGAACTCCGCTGCTGCCCATGGCGGACAGTATGACGGAGGATGATGTGGCGGTCGTGGAGCTCAGCTCTTTCCAGCTGATGGATATGAAGCGCTCCTCCCATGTGGCGGTTGTGACCAATCTCGCGCCCAATCACCTCGATATGCATACGGATATGGCAGAATATGTGGATGCCAAGAAGAACATCTACTGCCATCAGTGTGAAAGTGATATCCTTGTGCTGAACCGTGACAATGAGATCACGAACGGTCTGCAGCCCGAAGCGAAGGGCGCGGTTCGTCTGTTTTCCCGCAAAGAGGTGCTGACCAAGGGCGTATGCCTGAAGGACGGCGTTATCCTGCGGGACGGCGAAGCGGTGCTGCGGCAGGATGAGATCCTTCTGCCCGGTATCCACAACGTGGAAAACTATATGGCGGCTATCTGTGCGGTGCAGGGCCTTGTCAGCGATGCGTCCATCCGTCAGGTGGCAACGACCTTCGGCGGTGTGGAGCACCGCATCGAACTGGTTCGCGTGAAGGACGGGGTATCCTTCTATAATGATTCCATTGCCTCCAGCCCTTCCCGCACCATTGCCGGTCTTCGCAGCTTCCCGCAGAAGATCATTCTGATCGCGGGCGGCTATGACAAGCATATTCCCTATGATGTGCTGGGGCCGGAGATCTGCGAGCATGTGAAAACGCTGGTGCTGACAGGCGCCACGGCGTCCACCATCCGTGAATCGGTGCTGCAGGCTGTCAAGGGCGGGATGGAAGCACCCGTGATCCTTGAAGAGGCGGATTTCCACGATGCCATCCGTACCGCTGCCGCGCAGGCAGAGACCGGCGATGTGGTGATGCTTTCACCTGCCAGCGCGTCCTTCGATCATTTTAAGAACTTTATGGAACGCGGCGAGGCGTTCAAGCATACGGTCAGAGCGCTTTGAGCGCAGAAGGGAGTTTCAATATGGGTAAAACTCTGGATATTCTCGGCGCCATCACCGGCAAGGTGTTTTTGCCGAAGACCTCCGCGGTCATCGTGGCGGCAGGTACTGCCAGCCGCATGGGCGGTGTGGATAAGGTGGTAGCGGAGTTGGCGGGCAAGCCTGTCATCCTGCGCAGCGCGGAAGCCTTTCAGCAGAATGCTGCCGTGCAGGAGATCATCGTTGTAACAAGAAAAGACCTGCGGGAGCAGGTGGAGCAGATCCTGAAGGACGGCGGTATTACCAAGCTGACGCAGGTGGTGGAAGGCGGCGCGACCCGTGCCGAATCCGTCAATAAGGGTCTCAACTGGTGCGATAAGAAGTGCAAGCTGATCGCCATCCATGATTGCGCCCGTCCGCTGGTCTCGCAGGAGATCATTACGGAAACCATCACGGTGGCGGCCAAAACAGGCGCTGCCGTTCCCGGTATTCCCGTGCGCGATACCATCCGTGTGGTGGAAGGCGGCCTCGGTGTTTCCACCCCCGCGAGAGAAAAGCTCTATGCCATGCAGACCCCGCAGGTTTTTGATGCCGATATGATCCGCGCTGCCATGATCCATGCCATTCAGAAGAAGGCCGCGATCACCGATGATGTTTCCGCGCTGGAACTGATGGGCGCCAAAGCCAATGTGGTACAGGGCTCGGAAGAGAATCTCAAGATCACCACACGGCTGGATCTTGCCGTTGCCAATGCCCTTGCCAGGAGGAATGATGCCAAATGAGGATCGGACAGGGTTATGATGTACACCGTCTGAAGGAAGGCAGAAAGCTGATCCTCGGCGGTGTGGAGATCCCCTGGGATAAGGGGTTGGATGGCCATTCCGATGCGGATGTGCTGGTGCATGCGGTGATGGACGCACTTCTTGGCGCGGCTGCGCTGGGCGATATCGGCAAACTGTTTCCTGATACGGACGAGCAGTACCGCGGCGCGGACAGCATGAAGCTGCTGGATGCGGTGGGTTCTTTGCTGCGGGAAAAGGGCTGGCGCGTGGAAAACATCGATTCTACCATTGTGGCGCAGCGCCCGAAGCTGGCGGCGCATCTGCCGCAGATGGCGCGGAATATGGCCTCTGTGCTGGGGCTGCAGGCGGATCAGGTCAGTGTGAAAGCCACCACGGAAGAACGGCTGGGCTTTACCGGCAGCGGTGAAGGCATGGCCGCGCAGGCGGTTTGTCTGCTGGAACGAATTTAACTGGTACGGTCGCGGCGGTATTCGGTACCACCGCGATTTTTAATGTCGAAGTGGGGCGGGAGAGCATATACTGCGTCAGGAGGGAAGGGATATGACGCAGTATTATTTTACCTTTTATTCACTGACGCAGGCGCAGACGGCACTGCATCAGATCCGAAGACGCGGGATCGACGCGCAGCTGAAACGGACACCGTCGGAGCTGGCGGTACGCGGCTGCGGTTATTCAGTCGCGGTGGAGGAGCGGGCGGCTCATTCGGCAGCAGCGGCTTTGACGGCCGCCGCTATTGCTTACCGCGGTCTGTATCGGGAAATGGGAGGATCCATGCAGGAGGTGATCCTTTGACCTATTTTGACCATGCGGCAACGAGCTTTCCAAAGCCGCCCGAGGTACGGAAGGCGGTGCTTCGCGCCATGGAGGAATGCGGCAATCCCGGCAGGGGAGGACACCGGCAGGCGATGTTGGCTGCAGAAACGGTGTATGAGTGCCGTCTTCAGTGCGCCGCCATGTTTGATTGTAAGCCGCGGCAGATCGTGTTTACCTCCGGCACGACACAGGGACTCAATATGGCGATCAAGGATCTGGTGTCGCGGGGTGATGCCGTGGTGGTATCGGGCTTTGAACACAATGCGGTCATGCGGCCGCTCCATGCCATCGGAGCAAAGGTCACCGTGGCAGGCAGAAAACTGTTTGATCCGCGGGATACCCTGCGGGAGTTTGAGCAGGCGATCGGGGCGGATACAAAGGCGGTGGTCTGCACCCATGTGTCCAATGTGTTCGGCTATATCCTGCCGCTGCAGAACATTGCGAATCTCTGCAGAAAACGGGGCGTTCCTCTCATCGTGGACGCGGCGCAGTCGGCAGGTATGCTGCCGCTCTCGCTTCGTCGGCTGGCTGCGGATTATGTCGCCCTTCCGGGACACAAAGGTCTTCTCGGTCCCATGGGTACCGGTGTTCTCCTCTGCGGCAGAGAACCGCAAAGAACGCTTTTGGAAGGCGGCACGGGCAGCCTTTCGCGGGAACTGGCCATGCCGGATTTTCTTCCCGACCGTCTGGAGGCGGGAACGCCCAATGTCCCCGGGATCGCGGGCTTGTCCGCAGGGATCAGATTGATCGAAAACATCGGAATACGGGCAATAACGGATCGTGAAATTATGATATCCGATCATATTTTGAACAAACTGGAGGATAGCGGAAGATTTCGCTGCTTTTCGGGACCTTTACGCAGCGGTGTACTATCCGTGCAGCCGACGGAGGAAAGCTGCGAAGCCGCGGCCGAACGGCTGGCGGAAAAAGGGTTTGCCGTACGGGCAGGATTACACTGCGCTCCCCTGGCTCATGCCAGCGCGGGAACATTGGAGAAAGGAACACTTCGGATCAGCGCTTCGTTTCTCCATACGGCAGAGGATGCGGAGCGGCTGACCGATGCCATGATTATGTAAAAAAAGGCAGCTCGCCGGGGAAAGAAACCGCCTTCATGCCCTTGTAATCGGAAGGCAAATCCGTTATAATAACCGTAAATATGCCCGAAAGAAGTTGGTGAGCTGCCCGTGAGTACGATAGCAACCATTTTTAATAATATCCGATCCATCGTGGAGTCTGTTGGTCTGTTCGATATCCTGGATATCGTCATCGTCGCCATGCTGATCTACGCGATCCTGTCCTCCATCCGCAGCTCCAGCGCCATGCGTATCGCATCGGCCATCGTGGTGCTTCTGCTGGTGACATGGTTTACCGGTCTCGTAAAAATGCGCGTGCTGAATTTTATTCTCAGCAACATTCTCGAGATCGGAATTATCGCGCTGGTCATTGTGTTCCAGCCGGAATTGCGCCGCGTTCTCGAACGTGTCGGTACGACGTCCCTGACGATGCTGACCAATCAGAAGAAGGATCTCAATGCTGCAGAAAAGACCATCGACAGTACGGTGTCAGCCTGCGGTATCCTGTCCCGTGAGCGTACCGGTGTTCTCCTTGTGTTTGAACGCAGACTTCCGCTGGAAGACTATTTTAAATCCGGCACCATCATCGATGCCGAGATCTCTTCGGAGCTGCTCCGCAATCTGTTCTTTACCAACGCATCCCTGCATGATGGCGCCGTCATCGTACGGCAGGACCGCATTGCTGCTGCCGGTTGTGTGCTTCCTCTGACGGAGAACACCAATATCAGCAGCGACCTCGGAACCCGCCACCGTGCCGGCATCGGCATGAGCGAGCACAGCGATGCCGTTGTGGTCATCGTATCGGAAGAAACCGGTATCATTTCCGTGGCTGTCGGCGGTATGCTGAAGCGCGGTCTGACTCCCGATACACTCCGCAAGGTGCTGGAGATGGAACTGATGGATCATGCCGAGGAGAAGGAAGACGACAGCATCCTGAACCGCCTGCGGAACTGGGCTGCCAAGAAGCTGGCTGCACGAGAGGAAGCAGATCATGAAACAAAAGAATCTGAAAAAAAGTAAACCGATCTATATTCTGATCTCTGTGGTGGCGGCCATCATCCTTTGGGTCTATGTGGTCACCGTTGTCAGCACAGAGCAAACGGAATCCTTTTATAATATTCCGGTCACGTTTACCGGCGTGGAATCCCTGCGGGAGCAGAATCTGACCATTTCCGAAGGCATGAACACAACCGTCAACCTTCGGCTGACGGGCAGACGTACGCTGATCCAGCAGCTTTCCCGTGATACCATTCTGATCACCGTGGACGTATCGAAGATCAACGCGGCGGGCGAGTACAGCCGCACCTATTCGATCTCCTATCCCACGCTGTCCCAATCCGGCGGTATTACGGTGGAGCAGCGTGTGCCGCAGAGCATCGATATCGTGGTGAAGGATCTGGCGACCCGTGAGATCCCGCTGCGTACGGTGTTCCAGGGCACGACCAAGGAAGGCTATGCCGTGGATTCCATCGTTGCGGCTTATGATACGATCACCGTCACCGGCACGGACGAACAGGTGAATGAGATCAAATCCGCGCTGATCATCATCGATGATCAGGATCTGAGCCGCACCACCACCATGGATATGGAATATACCATGGTCACAAGAGAAGGTGAGCCCATTGATATATCCGATCTGCAGGTGGATGCCGAGCGGGTCAGTGTTACCATCAATGTGGTCAAGTTTAAGGAAGTGCCGCTGGTTATGGCGTTCAATCCCGGCGGCGGTGCTACGGATGCCAATGTGGATTGGACGGCAGAGCCGCCCACGATCACCGTTTCCGGTGAAGAGGAAGCATTGGATCAGCTCAATTACATCCTGCTGGGTACGCAGAATCTATCTGCTCTCGTGGCGGATACCGTTGCCACGTATCCCATCGTGGTGCCGGACGGCCTGACCAACGAGACCGGTACGGCGGAAGCCGTTGTCTCCATGAAGCTCAACGGCCTTGCGACTAAGCCTGTCCGTGTCAGCGCTGCCTCCAATTACAGCCTCATCAATACGCCGGACGGCTTCGTTGCCGGACTGGTCACGCAGGAGCTTTCCATCACAGTCCGCGGCCCTTCGGAGGATATCAGCACCGTGCAGGCCTCTGAGCTGCGTGTCGTTGCCGATCTTTCCGGTCTGGCATCTGCGGCAGGTACCTATAAGATCGAAAACGTTGCCGTTTATCTGGATGGCCATCCAAACAGCGGCATTCTCGGGTCTTATAATGTTATGGTTACCCTGATGACGGAAGAGGAATACCTCCGTCAGCTGGAGGAACAGGCGGCATCGGAAGACGGCGAAACCGCGGAAGACGAAACGAACGCCACCGCGCCTGCCCAGCCGTAACCGATGAAGCAGACAGTTCGGGTCACGGCCGTCCGTTCGGACGGTACGGCAGAGGTTTTTCTGCAGCGGCAAAGCGCGTGCAGCGGTGACTGCCATCAATGCGGCGGCTGCGGCGCGGTTCGGGAAACGCTGTTTGTGACGGCGGAGAATCCCATCGGCGCGTCCGCCGGAGATTATGTGGTGGTGGAAACCGCGACGGCAACCGTGATGAAAGCTGCGGTTCTGGTCTATCTTGTACCTGTGATCCTGTTCCTTGCCGGTTATTTTGCGGGACAGGCGCTCGGTGTCCTTCCAGGACTTACGGGCGCGTTCGGCTTTGCGCTGGGATTGTTGCCTGCCATCCTGCTGAACCGCAGAATGATGCACAGACATGAAAAGACCTTCCGGATCGTTTCGTTTGCACAGGAGAACTGATGTTTGGATATGTACGTCCGCAAAAGGACGAGATGAAGGTTCGCGATTGGAACCTTTGGCAGAAGAACTACTGCGGACTCTGCCGCTGCCTCGGCAAACGGCACGGCTTTGCCGCAAGATTTCTGCTGAGCTATGATATGACCTTCCTTTACAGCCTCTTTACCATGGGCGAAAAGGAGATCACCGTTCAGAAATGCTGGTGTCCCGCCGGTGTGGTTTGCAGAAAACCGTGCCGCACCGAAGACGAGGCCATGCAATATACCGCGGATCTCACCGTGCTGCTGATGTGGTGGAAGCTGCGGGATGATGAAAAAGACGGCAGCCTGCTTCGGAAAATCGGGGCAGGCTTGCTGAGATTTCTGTACCGTCGCGCTGCCCGAAGAGCCGCTGCTGCCAGGCCGGAAACGGACAGGCTGATCCGCGAGCAGCTGCTTCGCCTGTCTGCGCTGGAAAAAGAATGTTCTTCCTCTATCGATCAGACAGCCGATGCCTTCGCGCAGATCTTAAAAGGCTGCGCGGATTACTGGCAGGAAGCGGGGCAGAGAAGGGCAGCCGAGCAGCTGCTCTATCACATCGGCAGGTTTGTTTATCTGGCTGACGCGCTGGATGATCTGGCAGAGGACTGCAAAAAGGATCGGTATAATCCGCTGCGATACCGGTTTTCTCCCGAGAACGGGAAGCTTTTGCCGGAGGATCAGCAAAGTCTGCTTCAGACCATGGATGCCTCGCTGGATCAGGCTTCCGCGGCATTTGAACTGCTGGAGCGTTCCCGTGCCGGTGCGGTGCCGGAGAACGTGATCTATTACGGTCTGCCCTCGGTAATGAAAGCCGTGGCGGCGGGCAGATTCCACGCAAGAAAGAAAAAGGTGACAGTATGAAAGACCCCTACGAGGTGCTGGGCGTTTCTCCTTCCGCATCGGATGATGAGATCAAGCGAGCCTATCGGGATCTGGCACGGAAATACCATCCCGATAACTACGCGGATAATCCTCTGGCTGATCTGGCGCAGGAGAAAATGAAGGATATCAATGAGGCGTATGATACCATTACCCGTTCCCGTGCAGGCGGCGGCAGCGGATATCAGCAGCCCAATCAGAACCGCCAGACCTATCAGAATGCCAGCTATTACTCTGCCGGCAATCAAGCGTATGCGCAGATCCGTCAGCTGATCTCTCAGAACAATCTGGATGCGGCGGACAGTATGCTTCGTGCTTCCTCTGCCCGTGACGCGGAATGGTATTATCTCTGCGGCATGGTAGCTTACCGCCGCGGCTGGCTGGATGATGCCCGCCGCAATTTCCAGACGGCCTATTCCATGGAACCGGGCAATCCCGAATATCAGCAGGCGCTGCGTGCGGTGCAGGGCGGTGGCAATCTTTATCGGCAGACCAATTATTCTTCCGGCAGCGATTGCGATGATATCTGCACATCCATGCTGTGTGCCCACTGTCTGTGTAATTGTTTGGGAGGCGGTTGCTACGGCTGATCAGCGCAAACGGATCCGTTCGGTCGCTCTGTGCGGTGTGCTTTCCGCCATGAGCGTTGTGATCCTCCTTTTGGGCAGTCTGCTGCCAGGATATGCCATTCCCACGGCGGCGGTAGCGGGATTGGTCACGGCAGCTGCGGTGCTGCATTCCGGCTGCGCCGCGGGATTTGCCGTTTATGCCGTAACGTCGTTGCTGTCCTTGCTTTTGCTGCCGCAGAAAACGGCCTCGCTCTGGTATCTTCTGGTGTTCGGCCATTACGGCGCGGTAAAAAGTCTTTTGGAGCGGCTGCCGAACCGTGCTGCGGAATGGGCGATGAAATGCCTTGTTTATACGGCTGCGTTTTTCCTGCTGAAGGGCTTGTTTCACGGAGCCTTTGCCGCGCTGACCTCGCTTCTTCCGCTGCCGCTCATGCCGCTTTATGCGGTGGGACTCGGTGTGTTCCTTCTTTATGACATCGGTTTTTCCAGGCTGATCAGCCTGTATATCCGGCGGTTTCGCCGAAATATCCAATAAGGAGTGTCAATCGTGATCAAGAGTATGACCGGTTACGGCAGAGCCGTACAGACCTTTGAAAATAAGGAAATTACCGTTGAGATCCGCTCTGTTAATAACCGCTATCTGGATTGCAGCGTCAAGCTGCCCCGTCTTTTCAGCTATGTGGAAGACGCAATTAAGAAAAAGGTAAAGGAAGCCATCAGCCGCGGTAAGGTGGATGTGTTCGTCACCGTGAATATCGCGGCAGGTACGGACACGCAGATCACGCTGAACCGTCCCGTGCTGGAAAGCTATCTTGCCGCCATGAAATCCATTGCTGCAGATTATGAGGTGCAGGATGATATCTCTGTGACCGCGCTGACCCGTTTTTCCGATATCTTCGTGGTGGAAAAGCAGGAAGAGGATGAAGAGCAGAGCATGAAGGAACTGCTTTCCGTGGCGGATGCCGCCCTGCAGAAGCATACGGAAATGCGGATCCGCGAGGGTGAGGCGCTGGAAGCCGACCTGCGAAACCGTTCCGTCACCATCCTCGATCTGGTTTCCCGCGTGGAAGAACGCAGCCCCATCACCGTGAAGGAATACCGCGAGCGCCTTTCCGCGAAGATGCGCGAGGTGCTGGAAAGCACCACCATCGATGAAAGCCGTATTCTCACGGAAGCGGCCATCTTCTCCGATAAGGTGGCCGTGGATGAGGAGACCGTTCGCCTGCGCAGCCATTTCGATCAGCTGGATTCCATGCTGAAGAGCGGCGGCCCCATCGGCAGAAAGCTGGATTTCCTGCTGCAGGAAATGAACCGCGAAGCCAATACCATCGGTTCCAAGGGTAATGACCTGGAACAGGCCAGAACCGTTGTGGATATCAAGGCAGAGCTGGAAAAGATCCGCGAACAGGTGCAGAACATCGAATAAGGAGCGGCTATGAAACTGATCAATATTGGCTTTGGAAATATGGTGTCGTCCGGCCGTCTGCTGGCTATCGTAAGTCCCGATTCCGCTCCCATCAAACGTCTGATCCAGGAAGCCAAGGACCGCAGCATGTGCATCGATGCCACTTACGGCAGAAAAACGAAGGCGGTGATCCTGATGGATACCGACCATGTTGTGCTCTCCGCCATCCCTCCGGAATCCATTGCCGGCCGGATGCCCGAAGACACGGAAGAGGAGGAAGCCGAATATGAGTAGAGGACAGCTGATCATTCTTTCCGGTCCGTCCGGAGTGGGAAAAAGCTCCATTGTCAAGAAAGTCATGGAGCAGCATCCGAAGCTGCGTTTCTCTGTTTCCGCCACTACGCGGGAGATCCGTCCCGGTGAGGTGGACGGCGTCAGCTATTATTTCGTTACCCGTGAGCGCTTTATGGAAATGGTTCAGCGGAACGAACTGCTGGAATATGCGGAATATGTGGGAAATTGCTACGGAACTCCCGCAAAACCCATTGACGAAGCGCTGGATTTAGGGTATGATATTTTATTGGACATCGAGGTTCAGGGCGCCATGCAGGTGAAGGAAAAACGGCCCGATGCTGTATCCGTTTTCATCATGGCCCCGTCCTTTGAGGAGCTGGAGCGCAGACTGACAGGCCGCGGTGATACCGCGCCGGAGAAGATCAAAAAGCGTCTGGAGACCGCACGGAAGGAATATACCGTTGCGCCCAGATATGACTATCTTGTGGTATCCGAAACCGGTAAGGTTGAGGAAGCTGCGGATGAGATCCTCTCCATCATCAAGGCTGCCCATTGCAGGCTCCATAACAGAATTCACTTACTCAAGGAGGAAAACTAATATGCTCTATCCCCCCATCTCCGAACTGCTCAAGCACGTTGACAGCCGTTATCTGCTGGTCAATGCCGTAGCAAAGCGTGCAAGACAGATCTCTCAGGAAGCGGAAGATAATCACGTTTCTCTCACCGAGAAGCCCGTTACCCTTGCCATCCGTGAAGTGGCTGACGGCAAGCTGAGCGCTTCCATGAAGGAAATCTACAAAAAGTAAAGCGATAGTAACTGCGTAAGGCACAGGCTGAACGGTCTGCGCCTTATCGGCGTTTGAAGGGGTGATTTCATGCTGGCCAAGGTTTCCGTGGAAGCGGCAGTTTATGCTATCGATAAGCCTTATACCTATTTGCTTCCCGCCGATCTTACGGTACTTCCCGGCATGCGAGTCGTCGTTCCTTTCGGACGCGGAAACCGCCGCAGTGAGGGAATTGTCCTTTCCGTGGAGGAAGGGGAAGATCCTTCTCTCAAGTTTATCGAATCCGTTTTGGATCACGAGCCTCTGCTGGATGCGGAGATGCTTCGGCTTGCAGCCTTTCTGAGGGAGCGGTTTTTCTGCACCTTTTATGACGCGGTGAAGGCCATCCTGCCTGCAGGTGTGTTTGTCCGCGCTGAAACGGTTTATGTTCGTACGGAGCGCCCCGTGGATGTTGCTGACGAGGACGAAAAAGCCCTGCTTGCCTTTGTGGAGGAACTGGGCGGTTCTGCTTCGGAAGCGGTTTTAAAGAAGAATTTCCCGGAAGAGATCCTGCAGAAGCTGGTAAAACGGGGCTTTCTTCACACAGAACGGGAACTTTCCGGAAAAACTGCCGACAAGGCGGAAACAGTGCTGGAACTGGCGGTAGATCCCGAAGAGGCCGCTGCCTATGCCTCTGCCCACAGAAGAAAAGCGCCCATGCAGGCCGCGGTGCTGGAACTGCTGGCGGTCACGGGCGCGGTATCGCAGAAAGAGCTTTGCTATTTTACGGGCGCGTCCCGTGAAACGGTCAAACGTTTGCGGGATCTCGGTTTTCTGACCGAGGGCGAACAGGAGGTGCTCCGTTCTTCCGTTCAGATCCCCGCGGTGCTGCGGGAGGTTCCCGCGCTGAACACGGAGCAGCGTTATGTGTTTGATGGCCTGCGGAAACAGGCAGTTTCGGATGTCCCCGGTGCCGCACTGCTTTACGGCGTGACGGGCAGCGGTAAAACGGCCGTTTATCTGTCCCTCATTCGTGATTGTCTGCAGCGGGGCAAAAGCGCCATGCTGCTGGTGCCGGAGATCGCACTGACGCCGCAGTTGGTCAATACGTTGACCGGCCATTTCGGTGAAAAGGTTGCCGTCCTGCACAGCCGTCTTCGGATCGGCGAGCGCTATGACGAATGGAAGCGGATCCGCAGGGGAGAGGCTTCCGTTGTGGTCGGCACGAGGTCTGCCGTGTTTGCGCCCTTGAAGGATCCCGGCATCTTTATTCTGGACGAAGAGCATGAGCATAGCTATAAGTCCGAACAGTCGCCCCGTTATCACGCGCGGGATGTGGCTGCCTTCCGTGCGATCCGCAGCGGCGCCTTGCTGCTGCTCGGTTCGGCAACGCCTTCGGTGGAGAGTATGTATCGCGCCAGAAGCGGCCAATATACGTTATATACCCTGAAAAACCGCTATAACGGCAAACCGCTGCCGATGGCGGAGCTGGTCGATATGAAGCAGGAACTGCGGGAAGGCAACGGCTCGTGCCTCAGCCGCAGGCTGCAGAACGCGCTGCGCGACAATGAAGGGAAGCAGGCAATTTTGTTTCTCAACCGTCGCGGCAGCAGCAGAATGCTCATCTGTGTGGATTGCGGTCATGTGCCGCAATGCCCCAACTGCAGCGTCAATCTGACCTATCACCGCGCCAACAGCCGTCTGATGTGCCATTACTGCGGCTATTCCCAGACGGTATTTGAAACCTGTCCCGCCTGCGGCGGTCATCTCAAAATGGTCGGCTTCGGTACGCAGCGGGTACAGACGGAACTGGAAGACGTCCTGCCCGGAAAACAGGTGCTTCGCATGGATGCGGATACCGTTTCCGCCACCAATACCCATGAAATGATCCTTCGCCGCTTTGAAGAGGAAGAGATCCCTGTACTTGTGGGAACGCAGATGGTGACGAAGGGGCTTAATTTCCCAAAGGTCACGCTGGTAGGCGTCCTTGATGCCGATTCTGCCCTGTATGTGGAAAACTACCGCGCCTCCGAGACCGCGTTTTCCATGATCACACAGGTTGCGGGCCGTTCCGGCCGCGGTGAAGAGGAAGGTCTGGCTCTGATCCAGACCATGACACCGGAAAATGCCGTGATCTCCATGGCTGCCCGTCAGGACTATGACGGCTTCTACGCGCTGGAACTGCCGCTGCGGCAGCTGCGCGGATGCCCTCCGTTTGCGGATCTGATCATGATCACCTTTTCGGGACTACAGGAGCAGAACGTGCTGGACGGCGCGGTATATTTCCGTGAAATGCTGACGGCGGCGCTGCCGCAGACGCAGCTTTCCGTCCGCGTAATGGGCCCTGCACCTGCACCGATCGCAAAAGTCAGCAACCGCTACAGATTCAGACTCACGCTGAGCCTGCAAAACTGCAAAGAGGCCCGCCGTCTGATCGCGTGGGCGCTCAAAACCTATTTGAAAGACAACCGATTCCGGGACGTATCCGCCTTTGCGGACGTCAATCCTTACGAATGAGAGGTAACTACGATGGCACTGCGGAATATTTTGACAGAAGAGAATGCAACGCTCTATAAGACCTCCCGACCGGTCGAAAAATTTGATGCCCGTCTTCATATGCTGCTGGATGATATGAACGAAACACTGGTGGATTCCGGCGGCGTCGGTCTTGCCGCTCCTCAGGTGGGCGTTCTGCGCCGTATTTTCCTTGTGGACACCGGCGATGAGATCATTGAATGCATCAATCCCGAGATCATCGAAACCTCCGGTGAACAGGACGGCGCCGAGGGCTGCCTCAGCGTTCCCGGCAAGTACGGCATGGTCAAGCGCCCCATGGTCGTAAGGATCCGCGCGCAGGACCGCTACGGCGACTGGTTTGAAGCGGAAGGCGAAGAACTGATCGCCCGTTGTTTTTGCCATGAATATGCCCATCTGGACGGTCAGCTTTATACCTCTGTGGCATATCACATGCTGACTCCGGAGGAACTGGAGCAGCTTCGCGCACAGGCGGAGGATGAGGATTAAACTATGAGAATCGTATTTATGGGTACCCCCGAGATCGCGGCGACCTGTCTTCGCAGGATCGTGGAGGACGGTCACGAGATCGCGGCGGTCTATACCAAGCCCGATACCCCCAAGGGCCGCGGACACAAAATGATGATGTCGCCCGTGAAGTTGCTGGCGCTGGAAAAGGAAATTCCCGTGGAGCAGCCTGTCACGTTTAAGGACGAAGCGGTCATTTCCGCGCTGCAGGCTTACCGCCCCGAGCTGATCGTGGCCGTGGCTTACGGCAAGATCCTGCCGAAAACGGCGCTGGATGTGCCTTCCAAGGGTTGTATCAATGTCCATGGCAGCATCCTTCCCGCGCTGCGCGGATCCGGCCCTGTGCAGTGGTCGATCCTGAACCACTTTGACGAGACCGGTGTGACCGCCATGTATCTGGCAGAAGAAATGGATGCCGGAGATATCATCGCCATTAAAAAGACCCCCATCGATCCCATGGAGACCTCCGGGGAACTGATGGATCGCATTGCCGTTCTCGGTGCGGATCTGCTGAGCGAGACCGTGGCTGCCATTGAAAACGGCACCGCCGAACGGACGCCGCAGGATCCTGCCCTTGTGACCTATGCGCCCATGCTTTCCAAGGAGATGAGCCCCATCGACTGGAGCAAGACCCGCCGTGAGATCATCGATCAGGTACGCGGCCTGATCCCTTGGCCTGTGGCAACGGCAGAACTGGGCGGAACGAAGTTTAAAATCTTCCGTGTGGAACCCACCGGAAAGACCACAGACAAAGCCCCCGGCACTCTGATCGCGCTGACGAAGCAGGGACTTGAGATCGCCTGCGGAGGCGGCGAGATCCTGCAGATCACCCAGCTGCAGGCCGAAGGCGGCAAACGGATGGCGGCACCGGATTATTTCCGCGGCCATCCCATTGAGATCTGAAAGAAGAAAGGAATTGCGGCATGGGAGCCAGAGATACCGCGCTTTCCGCACTGATCGCCTGCAGAACGCAGAACGCATGGGCGGACGGAGCCATAAAAGAATACACGGCGCGGGATCGGCTGGATGCAAGGGAAGCCGCGCTGGCAGCAAGACTGCTTTACAGCGTGGTGCAGAACCGCATGCTGCTGGATTTCTATATTGCTTCTTTTTTAAAAGGAAAACTGAAGGATCTGCAGCCTGTGGTGCTGGATATCCTGCGCCTAGGCGCTGCCCAGATCCTGCTCTTTGACAAGGTGCCCGATTCTGCGGCGGTCAATGAAGCGGTCAATCAGAGCAAACGGCTGGCAAATCCCCGCGCCGCTTCGCTTGTGAACGGTGTGCTGCGAAATCTTTCCCGTCAGAAGGAGAGTCTGCCGCAGCCGCCAGAACTTTCCATAAAGTATAGCAGCCCCGCTCCGGTGACGGAGCTTCTACGTCATTGCGTGGGTGATGAACTGCTGGAACCGCTGCTTCGCAGCCACAATGAAGCGCCTGCCATGACGGTTCAGGTGAATACGCTGAAAATTTCTGCGGATGCGCTGCTCGAAGAACTGACGGCGCGGAATATCGGAGCGGAAGTACATCCGTGGTGTCCCGACTGTCTTGTCATTCGCGGCAGCGGCAGCCTGGAGCAGCTGCAGGCCTTCCGTGACGGCCTGTTTTATGTGCAGGATCCCGCCGCGAGAATGGCTGCCATGGCAGCGGATCTGAAGCCCGGCATGCGGGTGCTGGACTGCTGCTCCGCACCGGGCGGCAAAAGCTTTGCGGCGGCCATCGCCATGGAAAATACAGGATCGATCACGTCCTGTGATCTGCATGCCCACAAGATCCGTCTGATCGAAAAGGGCGCGGAGCGCCTTGGGATCTCCGTGATCACCGCCATGCAGCAGGACGGCTCCAAGCCTGTGGAGGAATGGATCGGCGCGTTTGACTGCGTCATCTGTGATGTGCCTTGTTCCGGCTTGGGCGTCATCCGCAAGAAGCCCGATATCCGCTACAAGGATCTCGGTCAGATCGCGGGTCTGCCCGCGGTGCAGCTGCGGATCTTAAATAATCAGGCGAACTATGTCAAAGCAGGCGGCGCTCTGCTTTACAGTACCTGCACCATCGTTCCGGAAGAGAACGGCGGCGTTGTGCAGGCATTCCTGCGGGATCATCCGGAATTCCGCATGGAACCCATGAACCTTCCGATCCTGAAGGAAAATCACGGCGAGGCGACCTTGCTGCCCTGTGTCCACGGCACGGACGGCTTCTACCTCTGCCTTTTGAGGAAAGATGTATGAAACAGGACATTAAATCCATGAATTTAGCCGAAATGCAGGCGCTCATGAAAGAAATGGGAGAACCTGCGTTTCGCGCGAAGCAGATCTTCGTCTGGCTGCATAAGGGCATTACCACCTTTGACGGGATGACCAATCTCTCCAAGGCGCTGCGCGAAAAGCTGGAAGAGCACTGCTACATCACCGCGCCCATCGTGGTGCGGAAACAGACATCCCAAAAGGATGGCACGATCAAGTACTTATGGCAGCTGCGTGACGGCAACTGCGTTGAGACCGTTGTCATGCGCTATCACCATGGCAACAGCGTCTGTATCTCCTCGGAAGTGGGCTGCGCCATGGGCTGCGCCTTCTGCGCTTCCACCATCGGCGGTCTGGTGCGCCGTCTGACTCCTTCGGAAATGGTGGATCAGGTTTTGTTTTCTTCTCTCGATTCCGGGCTTCCCATTTCCAATATCGTTCTGATGGGCATCGGCGAACCGCTGGATAACTTTGATACCGTCATGCGCTTTCTTGAGCTGATCAACAGTCCCGACGGCATGAATATCGGCATGCGCCACATCAGCCTTTCCACCTGTGGTCTTGTGAAGAAGATCGATCTGCTGGCAGAGCGGGATCTGCAGCTGACGCTGTCCGTTTCGCTGCACGCACCGGATAATGAGACCCGCTCCGGGATCATGCCGGTCAACCGCGCCTTCCCGCTGGAGCAGTTAATTCCTGCCTGCCGCAAATATTATGAAAAAACAGGTAGACGAATTTCGTTCGAATATGCTATGATAAAGGGAGTTAACGACACAAAAGAACATTGTTCGAGGCTGATACGCCTCCTGCATGGTCTGCCGTGTCATGTCAATCTGATCCCGCTGAACCGTGTGGAGGAAAGTCCCTTGCAGCCCAGTACCAGACAGGCTGTCATGGAGTTCCAAAAACAGCTGGAAGACGCGGGTATTACCGCTACCGTCCGTCGGACGCTGGGAAGCGATATCGATGCTTCCTGCGGTCAGCTGCGGCGGAAGCATGAAAAGAAGTAACGAAAGAGCAGGAGGGATCGCCATGGAAGCCTGGGGACTGACAGATCCTGGCAAAGTCAGAAGCCAGAATCAGGACTTTTATGAACTGCGCGAACTGGATGACGGTTCGGTGCTGGCGGTAGTATGCGACGGTATGGGCGGTGCCCGTGCCGGCAATGTCGCAAGCCGTCTGGCTGTTGAGGTCTTCTATCAGGAGATCGAACGCGTCATGGATCCCCGCTTTTCGGAAAAAGAACTGCTGCGTATGCTGAAGGAAGCGACGGAACTGGCGAATTCCGCGGTTTACGAGCAATCCCTTCTCAGCGACGAGTATGTGGGCATGGGTACCACGCTGGTCGCGGCGCTGATCCGCAGCGATAAGGCATATGTTGTCAACGTGGGCGATAGCCGCGCTTATCATTTGAACAGGGAAGAGATCCGGATGATCACAGAGGATCATTCCGTTGTGGAGATGATGGTCAAGCGTGGTGAGATCACCAGAGAACAGGCGAAGAATCATCCTGTCAAGAATCTGATCACCCGTGCGGTCGGTACAGAGGAAACGGTGGAATCCGATACCTTTGTTCAGAAGCTGAAACCCGGCGACAGTATTTTGCTCTGTTCAGACGGGCTCAGCAATATGATGGCGGATCAGGAGATCCTGTTCGAAGTCGTCCATGGAGCCAGCCGCAGCAGCTGCTGCAAGCGGCTTTTGGATATCGCAGAAAACCGGGGCGCACCCGATAATGTTACGGTCGTGATCGTAACGGTGTGATCCTTTTCAAACAGATGGCGCTGCACGGTGGGGAAGTGTATGCGCAGAAGGAGTTTTTATGGACAATTATATCGGCAGATTGCTGGATAATCGATACGAGATATTGGAAGTCATCGGCAGCGGCGGCATGGCCGTTGTCTATAAGGCGAGAGATCACCGCCTGAAGCGCTTGATCGCGGTCAAGATCCTGAAGGATGAGTATTCTCAGGATGATGAATTCCGTCGCCGTTTTACCGCGGAAAGCCAGGCCGTTGCCATGCTTTCCCATCCCAATATCGTCAGCGTTTACGATGTCAACAGCTGCGACGGCATCAATTATATCGTCATGGAACTGATTGACGGTATTACGCTTAAGCAGTATATGGCCCGCCGCGGCCAGCTGAACTGGCGCGAAACCCTTCATTTCAGCCTTCAGATCGATAAGGCGCTTGAGCATGCCCACGGAAGAGGCATTATCCACCGCGATATCAAGCCCCATAATATCATGATCCTGAAGGACGGCAGCGTGAAGGTAGCAGACTTCGGTATTGCCCGCATGACCTCTGCGCAGAGCACGCTGACCCGTGAAGCGCTGGGTTCCGTTCATTACATCTCTCCCGAGCAGGCGAAGGGCGGCAAAGTGGATTGCCGCAGTGACCTCTATTCTCTCGGTGTTGTGATGTATGAGATGATGACGGCCAAAACTCCGTTTGACGGTGATACCCCTGTTGCCGTCGCCATTCAGCACATCAACGGCAAGGCACAGGCGCCCAGCGAACTGAACGCTGAGATCCCTGCGGGTCTGGAGCAGATCACCATGCATGCCATGACCGCGGATCTGGAAGACCGCTATGCCAGCGCCACCGATATGCTCAATGATCTGGAAGAATTCCGCAAGGATCCCTCCATCGTTTTTGCCTTCGCTCCCGTGGTGGCAGCAGCAGCCGTTGCCGCATCCGCTGCGGAACCTGCCTCTGCTGCTCCTGCCGCGCCCATTCTTGTCACACCTGCGGGCAGAAACGGCAATGCCGCTCACGCGGAAGAAGCCCCTGCCCGCCGTGTTAAGGCCGCAGCCGCTCCCGTCCGAAATGAAAAGGAAGCGCTGGAAAACGAGAAGAAGGAAGACAAACGTACCATTCTGATCGTGGCGATCATTTCTCTGATCGCAGTGCTCGGTGTGGCGTATCTTCTGTTTGGCGTTCTGCTGAAGGGCCTTCTCAATAAAGACGAGCCGCTTTATGTCCCGAACTTTGTGGGCGCCTTCTGGGAGGAGATTTATCCCTCCGATTATCCCGAATTTGAATTTGATACCAATGTGGAATGGGTCTATGACGAGGAAGTTCCCTATGGTCATGTCATTTCTCAGCTGCCTCTTGCCAATACCGAGGCGGAAGAGGGTACCATGATCCATCTGGTGCTTAGTCGCGGCGAAGAGACCTCCATTCCGTTGATGCCGCCGCTGAACGGTTTTGAAACTGCCAAGGCACAGCAGATTCTGGTCGATCTTCAGCTTTCTCTGCAGATCGTCATGGATCATGCCTACAGCGATACGTATCCCGAAGGTACGGTCGCGTATACCGATCCCGTGGAAGGTGTTGCCCTGCAGAAGGGTCAGACTGTCACGGTCTATGTCAGCGTCGGTCCCGAAACCGTGGAGGAAGAACCCGAGACCGAGATGGTCAAGGTTCCCGATGTGGTGGGCGAGTCTCTGGAAGATGCCGTGGATGCTCTGCGGGAAGCCGGCCTTGAGGTCGGCGACGTGACCACCGTGGAAAGCGACGAACCTGCAGGTACAGTTCTGGAGCAGGCAGTTAAGAAGGACACCGAAGTAGAAGCAGGTACTAAGGTCGATCTGGAGGTTGCGGTAGAGCCCGAAGAAGAACCTGAGGAAGAGCCGGAACCCGAACCTGAGCCTGAACCCGAAAAGCCCAATACCGGCACGGGCAACGAGAGCGGCACGGGAGGTACTACGCAGCAGCCCGAGCAGCCGCAGGAGCCGGAAGAACCGGAAGAACCGGAAGAACCCGAAACGCCCACCATCGGCGGCGCCGTTGTGAATGTTTCGCTTCCTTCTCAGGCGGGTGAAGTTGCCGTAGACCTTTGGATCGGTGATACGCTGGTTGCCAGCGAAGACGGTCTGACGGCAGACGGTTCCTCTGTCCCTGTTTATATCAGCGGCAGCGGTACGCAGGTCGTTGACATCTGGATCGATGGTGTGTATACCGGTTCTGTCACGGTAACCTTCTCATGATGGAAGGCAGAATTGTAAAAGCGCTCAGCGGTTTCTACTATGTGGAAACCGCTGAGTCTGCTGTCATAGAATGTAAGGCCCGCGGCAAATTCCG
>JAFSHY010000158.1 GCA_017440065.1 Oscillospiraceae bacterium
ACAATCCCCCAGTCACCGCTGTGCGGTGACAGCCCCCTTTACACAAGGGGGCCTTAGTGCGCACCTAACCGCATCTGCGGTGGTGGGGCACCACACGCAAGCGAAAGAAAATTCGATGAGCCTATAGGCTCGGCTGGTAAATGGCCCTAAGAGGGCCTGTGCATACCACCGGCACGGCCGGTGGTTATGATTTTGCTTAGAGATAGGTGTTCCGGTAGTGTTCCCGAACCTCAAGCGGCACCAGCCTGCCGCCGGTGGCCCAGACGATGTGGGTGGCCTGCTCCGCTGCGATTCCGTGGCTGTGCAGATACTGCCGCCCCTCTTCTGTGGCAAAGAGCGCTTCCGGCGCAGCATAGGCAGCGCAGGAACTGGGTTCGATGAAAAGCCCCTCGGTATCCAGCAGCAGCCGCATATAGTCATAAAGCCTGCGGTCTGCCACCGTCACATCGCCGGAGAGCAGATTTTCCATCACTCTGCCCACGAAGCCGGAGGGACGTCCCACGGCAAGGCCGTCGGCATCGGTGCGGCCGTGCAGACCGATGTTCTGCACGCAGATGCCCTGACCAAGGCCGCTTTCCATGCCCAGCAGCATACAGGGTGCCTGTACGGGCTCGGCGAAGAAGCAATGCACCGCGTCACCGAACAGCTGCTTCATGCCGAAGGCGATGCCGCCGGGCGCACCGCCCACACCGCAGGGAATGTACACAAAGAGCGGATTCTGCGCGTCCACGGGGATGCCCATGGCATCCAGCTGCGCCCTGGTGCGGCCTGCCGCCACGGCATAGCCGAAGAAGAGATCGCGGGAGTTTTCATCGTCCACGAAATAGCTGGTGGGATCGGCGTCGGAACGGCGGCGGCCTTCCGCCACGGCGGCACTGTAGTCGCCCTCGTATTCCACCACGGTCACGCCGTGGCTGCGGAGCAGATCCTTTTTCCACTGCTTGGCATCAGCAGACATATGCACAATGGCCTCATAGCCGACGGCAGCGCTCATGATGCCGATGCTCATGCCGAGATTGCCGGTGGAGCCGACCTGCATCTTGTAGCCGCGGAAGAAATCCCGATGCTGCAGCAGAATGCTGTAGTCATCTTCGGGACGAAGGATGCCGGCGGAGAAGGCCAGCTCCTCGGTGTGCTTCAGCACCTCGTAGATGCCGCCGCGGGCCTTCACAGAGCCTGCGATGGGCAGATCGCTGTCCCGTTTGAGGAAGAGCCTGCCGGGAATGGCGGGGGAGAGCGCCTTTTGCAGAACGGGCGTTTCCGTCAGCGGCGATTCGATGAGGCCGCCGTTTTCCGCGGTTTCGGGGAAGCATTTGGCAAGAAAGGGCGCGAAGCGGCGCAGGCGGGCTTCCGCGTCCGCGATCATGGACGCATCCAGCGGGTAGCCGAAATCAGCCTCGCGGAACGCGGTCAGCTTTGGATTCAGCCAGAAGACCTCCTGCGCATTGCGCAGGGCTTCGATGGTGGGGGTGTTGGGGATCTGCATACCGTCATCCTCCGATCGTTTGTTTGGGTTCATTCTAAAACAAAAGCTCCCGGCTGTAAAGCCGGGAGCGTCAGTTTATTTTGCGGAGGATTCCCAGGGGGCAGTGAAGCCAAAGACCTTCTGCGCCGTACCGGAAAGGATCTTTTTCCGCTCCTCGTCCGTAAGCGGAAGGGAGAAGAGGTAATCCAGATCAAAGCCGGGACGCATGACGGGATGATCCGTGCCGAACATGATGCGGTCGGCGGAGTAGGTGCGCAGGCAGTAAAGGGCGTCCTCCGGGGAGAGCCAGAGGAAAGAAGAGGAACAATCAGCAAAGAAATTGGAACAATCCTTGAATGTATTCGCTGCCTCGCGGTAGAATTCCCGTCCGCCGAAATGACCGCCGATGAAGGTCAGCCGCGGGTATTTTTTTGCCATGGGAAGCATGCGGTTGGGATTGGTGAAATCATAGCGGCTGTCGCCGGTGTGCAGCAGGACGGGGATGCCTGCTTCCTGACAGAGGGCATAGACGCGCTGCATGCCGGGACTGTCCAGCGGCTGCGCCAGCATATCGGGATGGATCTTGATGCCGTGCATGCCGTTGTCCTTCAGAAAGCGGATGTGCTGCTCCTGCTCTTCGGGGGTGCTGTCGGGGTGCATGGTGCCCAGCGGGACGAAGCGGTCGGGGTACTGCGCCGCGGCATCCAGAAGGAAATGGTTGATGGGATCCACCTGATGGGGCGTCATGGCGGCGGAGTTGACCACGGAGAGGTCGATGCCCTGCTGCTCCATCAGCTCCAGCAGCTCCGGAATGCTGCCGCCGCAGTGGTCAATGCCTTCGTAAAAGCGGCTGATGTTCATAGCAGCCTTGTGAGCGATCTTTTCGGGATAGATGTGGCAGTGCGCGTCGATAATATAATAACCGTTTCTCATAGGGTTTCCTCATTTGTGCAAGATTCGGCTAAAGAATACCACTTTTTTTTCGGAAAAGCAAGCATAGTGCATTGCAATTCACAGGCAGGTTTGATAAAATAAAAACGATTTCACAAAATGGGAGAAAAGTACCCGGAATATCAGTAACAAAGACGGCGAACAGAGGGAAAAACCTCCGTTTTTTGGAGGAAATGCCGAAATTGTAAACGTTTCCAGTTTTTGCTTTTCTTTTGAAAACAAACGTGATATAGTATGATAAGAATAATGGCAAAGTAGCAGATACTTTGGAAAGGGGAACATTATGATTAAAATTGATGCTGTCCGCGCACAGAATTTCCTGACCGCGACCGATATGGAAAAGGTCCTCGCTGCCCATAAAACGCTGGTGGAAGGCACCGGTGCCGGCAATGATTTTCTGGGCTGGGTCAACCTGCCCGTGAACTATGACCGCGATGAATTCGTCCGCATTCAGGCCGCTGCCAAGAAGATTCAGCAGCAGTCCAAGGTGCTGGTTGTCATCGGCATCGGCGGCTCCTATCTGGGCGCCCGCGCCGTCATCGAGCTGCTCCGTTCCAATAATTATAACCTGCTGCCCAAGGAGACCCCTGAGATCTACTTCACCGGCAACAGCCTTTCCTCCGATAATGTCAGCGAGATCATCACTCTGATCGGCGACCGCGACTTCTCCGTCAACGTCATCTCCAAGTCCGGCACCACCACCGAACCCGCTGTGGCATTCCGCATCTTCAAGAATATGCTGGAACAGAAGTACGGCAAGGAAGGCGCCAAGGAGCGCATCTTCGCCACCACCGATAAGGCCCGCGGTGCCCTCAAGACCATGGCGGACGCGGAAGGCTACGAGACCTTCGTCGTTCCCGATGATGTCGGCGGCCGCTACAGCGTGCTGACCGCCGTCGGCCTGCTGCCCATTGCCGTGGCCGGTATCGACATTGAAAAGCTGATGGCCGGTGCGCAGAAGCAGCGCGAGCAGTGCATGATCCCCGATGAGAACAACATGGCGATGCTCTATGCCATGAACCGTCAGAACCTCTATGCTTCCGGCAAGTCCACCGAAATTCTGGCCTGCTATGAGCCCTCCTTCCGCTTCATGGCGGAGTGGTGGAAGCAGCTCTACGGCGAATCCGAAGGCAAGGACGGCATCGGCATCTTCCCCGCCTCCGTCGACCTGACCGCCGACCTGCACTCCATGGGTCAGTACATTCAGGAAGGCATCCGCAATCTGCAGGAAACCGTCATCTGCTTCGATGAATGCCGCACCAAGCTGACCGTTCCCTATGTGGAAGGCAACCCCGAAGGCCTCAACTATCTGGCCGAAAAGGAACTGCACTACATCAACACCAAGGCCATGGAAGCCACCGCGGAAGCCCACGAGGACGGCGGTGTTCCCGTGTCCATCATCCACTTCGACCGCATCGATGAAGAAAACTGCGGCGAAATGATCTACTTCTTCGAATTTGCCTGCGGTGTTTCCGCCTATATCTCCGGCGTCAACCCCTTCAACCAGCCCGGTGTTGAGGCTTATAAGAAGAACATGTTCCGTCTGCTGGGTAAGCCCGGCTATTGATCGGGAGGATCCATGAAAGAGAAAATGCTGGATCTGGTACTTCGTCAGATCGGTATGCATCCGGATTGCTGCGATCAGGCATTCTGCGAAGCGATCTACCGCGACTGCATGGAAAGCGGTCTTGCCGGCCACAGCCTCGGCATGATGATGCTTCCCACCTATATCTCCGCCGACGGCGAGGTACCCAGAAATGAAAAAGTTATCGTCATGGATGCCGGCGGCACCAACTTCCGCCGCGCCGTGGCGTGGTTTGACGAGGAAGGTCATCTGCAGATCGACAAGTTCGTCAAATGTCCGATGCCCGGCACCCACGGAGAGGTGACCGTGGAGGAATTCTTCGATGAGATCGCGGAGCATCTGCTGCCCATCATCGGGGAAAGCGACCGCATCAGCTTCTGCTTCTCCTATGCCACCAGAGCGCTGCCCAATATGGACGGCCGTCTGGAAAACTACTTCTGCAATGAAGTGCAGGTCAAGGACAGCAAGGGTATCGAGGTCTGCGCCGAACTCAAAAAGGCGCTGGCCCGCAAGGGTGTCACCGACCCCAAGCACTGCATTCTGCTCAACGACTCCGTTGCAGCTCTGCTGGGCGGCAAGGCCAATGTGGTGGGTAAGGATCACGATTCCTACATCGGCTACATCTACGGCACCGGCATCAACTGCTGCTATGTGGAAGAGACCGGCAAGATCGCCAATGTGGAAGGCTACCGCCATCCGGGCATGATCATCAATATGGAAACCGGCATCCATGTGGGCTTCCCGCAGGGTGCGGCAGACCGGATCCTCGATGAGACCTCCGAGCTGCCCGGTGACCATATGTTTGAAAAGATGGTATCCGGCGCCTATCTCGGCCGTGTTATGGCGCTGACGGCGCAGCTTTGTGCCGAACGCGGCGTCTTCTCCCCGCAGGGCGCTGCCCTGCTGCAGGAGATCCGCAGCTTTGATCTGCGGGAAGTGGGCGAATTCTTTGAAGGCAATATGATCCCTGCTCTGCAGGGCTTCACGGAAGAAGATGAAGCTGCCCTGCGGCAGATCATGACCCGCCTCTATGAACGCGCCGCCAAGCTGGTCAGTATTACCGTCGGCTGCGTCCTGCAGTGGACCGGTAAGGGCAAGGATCCCGAAAGACCCGTCTGCATCTGCATGGAAGGCACGACCTTCCGCAAGTCCGCGGTCTTCCGCGACCGCTTCTTCCGGCTGGAAAAGGAATACCTCAATGAAGAACTGGGCGTGTATGCCGAGTTCCTCGAATGTGAGGATACCACGCTGGCCGGTGCGGCCATTGCCGGACTCCTGAATTGAACGTAAACAAACCCAAAGAGAGGAATTAACCCATATGAACTGTTTTGAACTGGTGCAGCAGACCGAAGCCCTGCTCCGCTACACCCACGATACCACGCTGAAGTCTGCCACCGCGCAGCAGCTTCACGATTGCCTTGGTCAGGCCGTGATGCTGGCCATCTCCGATGACTGGAGAAAGAGCCGCCACGAATTTGCCACCCACCGCAAGGCCTATTATTTCTCCGCCGAATATCTGGTGGGCCGTCAGGTCTACAGCAATATGTTTAATCTCGGTATTCTGGATGAAATGCGCCGCCTGTTCGCGGAAAAAGGCGTGGATCTGGCCATCCTCGAGGATATCGAAGACGCAGCCCTCGGTAACGGCGGTCTTGGCCGTCTGGCAGCCTGCTTCCTCGAATCCGCTGCTTCCATCGATGTGCCTCTGACCGGTTACGGCCTGCGTTACCACTTCGGCCTCTTCAAGCAGAAGTTCCAGGACTGCAGCCAGAAGGAACTGGCCGACGACTGGAGCAAGTACGGCGATCCCTGGAGCTGGCGCCGCTATTCCCACACCAGAACCATCGAATTTGCTGACCAGACCGTCCTGGCTGTCCCCTATGATATGCCCGTCATCGGCTACGGCACCACCAACATCGGCACCCTGCGTCTGTGGCAGTGCGAAGCCGTGGATGAGCTGGACTTCGATGCCTTCAACGCCCAGGATTATGAACGCGCCCTGAAGGAAAAGAACCGCGCCGAGGATATCACCCGCGTGCTCTATCCCAACGATTCCACCCGCGAAGGCAAGCGTCTGCGTATCAAGCAGCAGTATCTGCTGTCCTCCGCTTCCCTGCAGGATATTCTGGATGACTTCGTCCGCTTCAACGGCAAAAACTTCGACCGCTTTGCGTCCGTCTGCGCCGTTCAGCTGAACGATACCCATCCTGCCATGTCCATCCCCGAGCTGATCCGTCTTCTGATGAAGGAAGGCCAGTCCTTCGAGCAGGCCTTCGAGATCGCCAGAAAGACCTTCGCTTATACCAACCACACCGTTATGAGCGAAGCCCTTGAAAAGTGGCCCATGGATCTGCTCCGCAGCGTTGTCCCCGAGATCTGCGATATCATCGAGCGCATCGAAGCCAAGCTGCAGCAGGAGCAGCCCGGCAAGGGTCTGTTTGTCATCCGCGACAATACCGTCCATATGGCAAACCTCTCCGTCTATGTGTCCTCTGCTGTCAACGGCGTTGCCGCCATCCATTCCGAGATCCTCAAGAATGACGTCTTCCACAGCTGGTATGAGGTTTATCCGAACCGCTTCCAGAACAAGACCAACGGCATTACGCCCCGCCGCTGGCTGGGTCTGTGCAACCCCGAATTGACCGAGATGATCGAAAAGCGCATCGGCGGCCGCTTCCTGAAGGATCTGGATCAGCTGCAGCGCATGAAGAAGATGATCGATTCCGATATGATCCGCGAATTCAACGAGATCAAGCATCAGAAGAAGATCCAGCTCTGCCGCGAGATCCTCGAAAAGGAAGGCATCGAGCTTTCTCCCGATGCCGTCTTCGATGTCCAGGTCAAGCGTCTGCATGAGTATAAGCGTCAGCTGCTCAATGCCCTGTCCATCATGGATATCTACTTCGGCCTGAAGGACGGCACTCTGACCGACTTCCCCAAGACTGTCTTCATCTTCGGTGCCAAGTCCGCTCCCGGCTATGTCCGCGCCAAGGCCATCATCCGCTATATCAACCGCATTGCCAATCTGATCAACAACGATCCCGCCGTCAACCAGACCATCAAGGTCGTCTTCGTTCAGAACTACAACTGCTCCTATGCGGAAAAGATCATCCCCGCAGCCGATATCTCCGAGCAGATCTCTCCCGCCGGCACGGAAGCTTCCGGTACCGGCAATATGAAGTTCATGCTGAACGGCGCTGTGACGCTGGGCACCATGGACGGCGCCAACGTCGAGATCATGGAACAGGCCGGTCAGGAGAACAACTTCCCCTTCGGTGCTTCCGTTCCCGAACTGGACGGCATCCGCTCCACCTACTGGGCAAGAGACCTCTACAACGGCAGCGAACGCATCCGCCGCGTGGTCGATACGCTGGTCAACGGCACCGTTCCCACCGATGACGAACAGAGAGAGCTGCATACCGCTCTGCTGGACGGCACCAGCTGGCACCGCCCCGACCACTACTTCCTGCTTAAGGACTTTGACAGCTATGTGGATACCAAGCGCAAGGCCATCTATGCCACCCGCGACCGTGAAAACTTCGGCCGTATGTGCCTGATGAACATTGCCTCCGCCGGCAAGTTCTCTTCCGACCGCACCATCCGTCAGTACGCCAGCGAGATCTGGCATGTCTGATCGGTTCGGATCACAGTAACGAAAAACATCCCGCAGACCATGTCTGCGGGATGTTTTTTGAGCGTGTCAAAAAACCTTCTGGAGCGGCAGCGCACAAGGCTCCCTTGTGTAAAGGGAGCTGGCTCGCCGTTAGGCGAGACTGAGGGATTGAAAACTAAAATATTTGGTAATCTCGGATTTTCCC
>JAFSHY010000159.1 GCA_017440065.1 Oscillospiraceae bacterium
ACAGTCTGCGGATGTTGCCGCAAAGCTTCTCTGCGTATTGAAAAGTTGTATGATCTATCCTTTTGGTTTCAAACATCAGGTTTAACCAGTAGCTGGTTTAGTTGGATTCTTTGAGTGCAATTTCCAGCTTTTCGACAAAGTCCTTTTTGCTCTGTGCGTATTGTGCTTCATGAATATTTGCTCCAACGGATGTACCTGCCCTCGCAAGCTGATCTGTCATATAAGAACTGTTGGGTGCAGTTACGCCGTCCACAAGATTAACAATAGCAACTGCAAATTCAAAAGATAAGTCAAGTAATTTGTTTTCTGACATAAAAGCACCTTCTTTCATCGGTATTATATCATTAAATGTTTTGTTTTTCAATAATGTATCGCTTACGCGATATGATATACGGCTTGCGCCGTATGATATATTTGCGGGCGCAAATATGATATAATATCCGTTCCGTCATATGCCAAAGGCATATATCACCGCACGAAGTGCGATATCATATCGAAGATCTATCACCCGTTCCGTAAGGAACGGATATCATTGTAAAAAGCCTCTTTTGTCCGGCAGACAAAAGAGGCTTTTTACTTGGAGCGGGATACGGGAGTCGAACCCGCCTCTTAGCCTTGGGAAGGCCGCATAATACCGATATACCAATCCCGCGTTTTGTTTTTTTATACTATAGCAGAAACGGAAGGAAAATTCAACCGCAAATTGTCGCCGCCATTCGGTATAATTTGATTGATATTTTTGACAATCTTCGGCAAAATTGCGGTATTCACCCACTAATTTCACGGGAAAAGGAACAATTTCGCCATGGACAATTGCTCCCGCAGGGTGTATCATAATTACAGTGCAAGAACTGTGATATTTTTCAGCGAGAGGTGATTCCGGATGGCTTTTTCCTTCTTTGGCGGTATCCACCCCAATGATATGAAAGCACTGTCCCGCAAGGCAGCGATCCGCCCCTTCCCCGCACCGGAAGTGGTCGTGATCCCCTTGTCCCAGCACATCGGCGCGCTCTGTAAGCCGCTGGTCAAAAAGGGCGATAAGGTGACCCTTGGCCAGAAGATCGGCGACAGCGAGGGGCTCTGCGCCCCTGTCCACGCATCCGTTTCCGGCACGGTCACCGCGGTGGAACCCCGTCCCCATGTGGGCGGAACCATGGTTCCCTCCGTTGTGATCAAAAACGATTTTGAAGAAACGCTCTGCCCTGATATCAAGCCGCGGGAATCCATCGATGACCTCACCACCGAAGAGCTCATCGCCATCATCCGCGAGGCCGGCATCGTCGGCATGGGCGGCGCCATGTTCCCCACCCATGTGAAGATCTCCTCCGGCCTCGGCAAGGTGGATACGGTCATCATCAACGCGGCGGAATGTGAGCCTTACATCACCTCCGATGATCGCCTGCTGCGGGAAGAACCCCAGCGGCTGATCGGCGGCATCCGCATCCTGATGAAGTGCTTCGGCCTCAAAAAGGCCTACATCGGCATTGAAAAGAACAAGCCCGAGGCCATTCAGAAGCTCAGCGAGATCCTCGGCTGGAATTCCGATATCATCGTGGAGCCGCTGCGTACCCGCTACCCGCAGGGCGCGGAGAAGCAGCTGATCCAGTCCATTACGGGGCGGCAGGTGCCTCCCGGCGGGCTGCCCGCGGCTGTGGGCTGCGCCGTCTTCAATGCTGCCACCGCTGCAGCTGTCTACGATGCCGTCTGGCTCGGCATGCCGCTGGTGCGCCGCGGCGTCACCGTGACCGGCCGTGCCATCGTGGAGCCGATGAACTTCCTCGTTCCCATCGGCACCTCCTTTGAAGAACTGATCGATGCCTGCGGCATGAAGGATGCGCCCAGCAAGGTGCTGACCGGCGGCCCCATGATGGGCATTGCCCAGTTTGACTGGTCGGTCTCCGTGATCAAGGGCACCAATGCCGTCACCGTCTTCTCGCAGGAGGATCTGGCGGATGCCAAGGATCCCCGCTGCATCCGCTGTGGCCGCTGCATGGAGGTCTGCCCCATGCATCTGATGCCGCTCAAGATGTATGCCGCCGAGCGTAAAAACGACATCGAAGCGCTGGACAGCCTGCATCTGATGGACTGCATTGAATGCGGCTGCTGCTCCTATACCTGTCCCGGCAAGCTGCATCTGGTGCAGAGCTTCCGCACCGGCAAGCAGAAGCTGCGCGATGCCGCCGCCAAAAAGAAAGCATAAGGAGGGCGAAACGGTATGATGAAGCATTTCTATGAAACGCATATTTCCAGCTCGCCCCATATCCGCAGCAAGGATTCCACCGCCACCATCATGCGCGATGTGATCATCGCGCTGGTTCCCGCCCTCCTCGGCGCCGTGTATTTCTTCGGATTCCGTGCGCTGACGATGGCCATCACCAGTGTGTGCGGCGCGATCTTCTTTGAATGGCTCTATGAGCGCGTCATGAAGAAGGAATCCACCCTGCATGATTGGTCTGCTGCCGTCACCGGTCTGCTCATTGCCATGGTCTGCCCTGTGGGTCTGCCTTACTGGGTGCTGCTGGTGGGCGATTTCTTCGCCATCGTGGTGGTCAAGCAGCTCTTCGGCGGCATCGGCAAGAATTTCCTCAACCCAGCCCTGGCGGCGAGAGCTTTTCTATTCTCCTGGCCGGTGATGATGACCACCTGGGTCGCGCCCGGCTCCGGTTCTCCCGTGCTTCTCTCCTCGCAGACGGAGGCGGTGGATGCCGTATCCGTTGCCACGCCGCTGGCGGCCATGCATGAAAAGATGCTCCCCGACGGCAGCCTGCTGGATGCCTTCCTCGGCAACATCGGCGGCAGCATGGGCGAGACCTCCGCGCTGCTGCTTCTGATCGGTTTTGTGTACCTGCTGATCCGCAAGGTCATCAGCCCCCGCATTCCCCTGTGCTTCATCGGCACGGTGGCGGTGCTCTCCTTCCTCTTCCCGCAGGGCGGCTGCGACCGCCTGCTGTGGACGGGCTGGCAGGTCTGCTCCGGCGGTCTGATCCTCGGCGCGGTCTTTATGGCCACGGACTATGTCACCTCTCCCGTGACCCATTTGGGTCAGATCATCTTTGCCATCGGCTGCGGCGCGCTGACGGTGTTCATCCGTTACTTCGGCGCCTATCCCGAAGGCGTATCCTATGCCATCCTCGTCATGAACACCTGTGTGGTGCTGCTGGATAAGGTGGGCATCCCCAGGCGCTTCGGTGTTCCCCGGGAAGGAGGTAAGAAGAAATGAAAACTTCTGACCTTCGTTATGTTCTGAAGCTGACCGCCATCCTGTTCCTGGTCACGGCGGTGGTGGCCTTGCTGCTGGGCGGTGTCAACGCCCTGACGGCAGACCGCATCGCGGCGCTGACGGCGGAAAAGACGGCGGCAGCCATCCGCACCGTTCTGCCCTCGGAGGCAGAACCGCAGAAGCTGGAAAGATTCCCCGATGAGAGCGGCAATGTGGAAGCGGTCTACCAAATGGGGGAAGACGGCTGGGCGGTGGAAGTGATCATCGGCGGCTCGCAGGATGATATCCACATGATGGTGGGTGTCCGCAAGGACGGCACGGTCTCCGGCATTTCCTTTATTGCCATGGCGGAAACGCCCGGCCTCGGTGATGTGGCCAAGCAGAATACCGCCAAGGGTGAAGCCTTCCGCAGCCAGTTCATTGGTATGTCCGGCAGTGTGGCGGTAACCAAGGACGGCGGCGAAATCGACTCGCTGAGCGGCGCCACCGTTACCTCCCGTGCCGTGGCCAACGGCGTCAACGCGGCGCTGGCCTGCGCGGCAGGACTTTCGTAAAGGAGGGAAGGACACATGGACTTTAAGAAACAGCTCAAGGAAGGCCTGCTGACGCAGAACCCCGTTCTCGTCCAGCTGCTGGGCCTTTGCTCCTCCATGGCGATCACCACCTCGCTCTTTAACGGACTGGGCATGGGCATCGCCGTCACGGTGATCCTCACCTGCTCCAATGTGGTCATCTCCCTGCTGCGGAAGGTGATCCCCGCCAAGATCCGCATCGCGGCCTATATCGTCATCATCGCGGGCTTTGTCACCATGATCGACCTGTTGCTGCAGGCCTTTCTGCCGCCGCTTTCCGAAGCGCTGGGCGTGTTTATCCCGCTGATCGTGGTCAACTGTATCATCCTCGGCCGTGCCGAAGCCTTCGCCTCCAAGAACGGTGTGCTGGCCTCCGCCATCGACGGCGTCACGCAGGGCATCGGCTATACCGCCGCCCTCGTTGCCATCTGCGTGGTGCGCGAGCTGCTGGGCAACGGCACCTTCGGCAGCGGCGTCATCAGCGCGGAAGGCGCCCGTATCCTGCCCGAACCCTTCCCCGCCATGATCATGATCCTTCCCGTGGGCGGCTTCCTAACGCTGGGCGCACTGATCGCTTTCACGCAGTGGCTGACCAAACGGATCCGTGAAAAGGAGGAGAATGAAGCATGAATCTGACCTCTCTTCTCTCCATTTCCCTCGGCGCTGTGCTGGTGAATAACTTCATTCTGGTGCAGTTCCTCGGCATCTGCCCCTTTATGGGCGTTTCCAAAAAGATGGATACCTCCATCGGTATGGGCGTGGCCGTTATCTTCGTCATGGGTCTGGCCTCCGCTGCCACATGGGCGATCAACGAATATCTGCTGATCCCGCTGCAGCTGGAATATATGCAGACCGTGGCCTTTATCCTGGTCATTGCCTCCCTGGTTCAGCTGGTGGAAATGTTCCTGCAGAAAATGATCCCCGCTCTCTATCAGGCGCTGGGTATCTACCTGCCGCTGATCACCACCAACTGCGCCGTGCTGGGCGTTGCCCTGCTGAATGTGCAGAACGACTATTCCTTCATCGAATCCGTGGTGCACGGCGTCATGGGCGGCGTCGGCTTCCTCGTGGCCATCTGCCTGTTTGCCTCCGTCCGCGAGCGCGTGGAGGACTGCGAATGCCCCAAGAGCTTTGAGGGCTTCCCCATCGCCCTCATTTCCGCCGGCCTGCTGGCGCTGGCCTTTATGGGCTTCTCCGGACTGAAAGTCTTTTAAAAAGGAGGATCGGAAGTATGAATGTATTGTATGCCCTGCTGGTTCTCGGCGTCATGGGCGCGGTGTTCGGTCTGATCCTTGCCATCGCCTCCAAGGTCTTTGCCGTTCAGACCGATGAGCGGCTGGAACCCATCACGCAGGCGCTGCCCGGCGCCAACTGCGGCGGCTGCGGCTATACCGGCTGTGCTGCCTACGCGCAGGCCATCATCGACGGCAAGGCAGAGATCGGCCTCTGCGCTGCCGGCGGCAATGAAGCCTCCCACATCATCGCGGATATCATGGGCGTGGAGAGCGCGGAAATGGAGCGCACCGTTGCCCTTGTCCGCTGCCGCGGCTATGACCGCCAGTTCAAAGGCCCTTATGACGGCCTGCAGGATTGCGTTGCCGCCTCCAAGGTGGCGGGACGCGGCCCCATCTCCTGTAAGTTCGGCTGCCTCGGCTTCGGCAACTGTGTGAAGGCCTGTAAATTCGGCGCCATCGACATCAAGGACGGTGTGGCCTTCGTGGACCGCGAAAAGTGCAAGGGCTGTATGGCCTGTGCCGCCGCCTGCCCCCGCGGTCTGATCGTTCCCGTTCCCTATAAGAACGAGATGTATGTGTCCTGCGCCTCCGTCGCGGCGCCCAAGATCAGCGCCAAGGTCTGCCAGAACGGCTGCATTGCCTGCCGCAAGTGCGAAAAGATCTGCCCTGTGGGCGCCGTCAGCATTCAGAACAATCTGGCGGTCATCGACTATACCAAGTGCGAATCCTGCGGACTCTGCGCCACCGTCTGTCCCAGACACATCATCCGTGACGTCCTGGATCACGAAACCGTGGAACAGTTCAAGGCCAAGCTGGCCCGTGCCACCGAGCTGCATAAGCGCGAGCAGGCCATGGCCAAAGCCAAAGCCGCCGCCGAGCAGGAAAACAAAAATTAACAGCGGAAAACCGCATAAGCAAAAAGGGAACGGATCGAGAAAAATCCGTTCCCTTTTTTGCGTATGAGTGGACTGGAGACAATGGACGGTTGGCAATTGACAGTGGACAATGCAGTGAAGGTCATACAAACCCCGCAGGGGCGATTCACGAATCGCCCGCAAACGAAACGTCGGAGATTCTTCGTCACTCCGTTTCTCAGAATGACAAATCGAAACAGCAAAAAAGACCGAACGGGGAAGCCGTTCGGTCGATAGAAACAGTCGGATCAGAGTTCGGTCTGCGATCCCTTTTGGGCAGCCCGCTTCTCCCGCAGGGAGCGGAAGAAAGACTTCAGCGCATCGGCGCATTCCTCCTCCATCACACCGACGGTCGTCCGCGGGTGATGGTTGAAGGACATGGCAAAAAGATCCGTCACGGAGCCGCAGGAGCCGGCTTTGGGATCTGCCGCCCCGTAGACCACCCGCGGGATGCGGGCATTGAGGATGGCGCCCGCGCACATGGGGCAGGGCTCCAATGTTACATACAGCGTACATTGCCAAAGCCGCCAGCCGCCCAGCGTGCGGCAGGCTTCGTCGATGGCTTCCAGCTCCGCGTGCGCCAGCGCATGCTTGCCTGTTTCGCGGCGGTTTCTCCCGCGGCCAACGATACGGTCCTCCAGCGTGATCACGCAGCCGACGGGGACTTCGCCCTCGGCGGCGGCTTCCGCTGCCAGACGGAGTGCTTCTTCCATAAACAGGCGATCCTCCACGGAGCGTCCTCCCTTCGTTTTCTGTATTATAATATAGTGTAACCCGCTGCGGCAAAAAGGTCAACTGCCCTGTTGCTGAAAAGGTTCGGCGGTGGTAAAATAGGGGAAAAGAGTTCCACTGCTGAGGAAAGGAGAACTGATGTGCGAAACCTAACCAAACTGGCCTTCCGTCGGGTCGTTATCGTATCGCTGGCGCTGCTGCTGCAGATCGTCGTGATGGTGCTGCTGATGGTGGCGTTCACGGAGTATGCCCCATGGTTCAATGCCCTGATGCTGACCGTCGCATTGCTGCTGACGCTGCGCATCGTGTCCTCCGATGCCGATCCGGACTATAAGATCGCGTGGATCCTGCCGATTCTGGCAATGCCGGTCTTCGGCGTTACGATCTATATGCTCTTTGGCGGCAGCCGGAAATCCCGTCGCCTCAAAAAGCGGCTGCGACTCGCAAGCAAGACCATGCAGACCTGCCTGCGGCAGGATCGCCATATCCTCGACCATCTGCGCGCGGAAGACCCCGCGGCGGAAGCACCTGCCTACTATCTGGCCGGCAAGGCCTTCTGCCCCATCTACGAGCGGACAAAGACAGAATACTTCCCCGTGGGCGAACGGTGCTACAACCGGATGCTGCGGGATCTTCGCTCCGCGAAGCAGTATATCTATCTGGAGTATTTCATCATCGAGCGCGGAAGAATGTGGGACGGGATCCTGGAGATCCTGCGGGAAAAGGCGGCCCAGGGTGTGGATGTGCGGGTGATCTATGACGATTTCGGCTGTATCACCAAGCTGCCCTCGGGCTATTACAAGCAGCTGGAGGCCATGGGCATCCGCTGCCGTGTGTTCAATCCCTTTATCCCCGTGGTCTCTCCGCTGCTCAACAACCGCGACCACCGCAAGTTCATGATCATCGACGGCCGCATCGGCTACACCGGCGGCATCAATCTGGCCGATGAGTATATCAACGCCGTCCGCCCCTTCGGGCATTGGAAGGACTGCGGCATCCGTCTGGAGGGCGATGCCGTCTGGTCGATGGCGGTGATGTTCCTCGCCATGTGGAATCAGATCCGCAGGGAAAGCGCCGTGGAGCTGCTGCCTCCGCCTGCGGCGCAGGAGGTCAGGGGCTACGTTCAGCCGTTTACGGACTGCCCGCTGGATAAAGAACCGGTCAGCGAGACCGTTCTGCTCAATATGATCGCGCGGGCGGAACGCTGCGTGTATATCATGACGCCCTATCTCATCCTCAATTCCACCATGCGTTCGGTGCTGTGCGTGGCGGCAAAATCCGGCATTGATGTGCGGATCATCACGCCCGGTATCCCCGATAAAAAGTATGTCTTTGCCGTGACCCGCGCCAACTACGATGAGCTGCTGAATGCCGGTGTTCGGATCTATGAATACGCCCCCGGCTTCATCCATTCCAAGGTCATCTGCGTGGATCTGGAATGCGCCGTGGTCGGCACGGTCAATATGGATTTCCGCAGCCTCTACCTGCATTTTGAGGACGGCGTCTTCCTCTACCACACCGATTCCATCCAGCAGATCGGCGACGATTTCATGGATACCTTCCCGCTGTGCCGCGAGATCGATCGGGAGACCCACCGTAACCGTCCCGCCCTTGTGCGGCTGGGCGAGAGCATCCTGCGGATCTTCGCGCCGCTGATGTGAGCGGGAAATATCGGAAAAGCCCTTTCGTTTCCGCGAAAGCTGTGCTATGATGACAAAAGATAAATCCGAACGGAGGAAATGAATATGGATATCAAGGCAAAGATCGAAGAACTGGTGGAGAAGATCAAGAACGACAAGGATCTGGCTTCCAAGTTCCAGAAGGATCCCATCGGCACCGTGGAAAAGCTGCTGGGCGTTGACCTGCCCAACGATCAGATCGAAAAGCTGGTGGAAGGCATTCAGGCCAAGATCAGTCTCGACAAGCTGGGCGGCATGCTGGGCGGTCTCTTCGGCAAAAAGTAAGGAAAGACGCGCCCACGGAACAATTCCGTGGGCGTGTTATTTTCTTTGTGCGGCAGCAAAGCTGCCGTTTTTTTTGCTGCTGTGGGGCAGTTTTCTGCCTTCATGAATAATAAACAAAGCGTTTACAAATTATTTACAATGGGCTCTTGACTTTCCATAGGCGGAATGGTACACTACGTTTAGCACTCAGGGAGATTGAGTGCTAAACGAAAAGAGGTGAGTTCTATGGAACTGACAGAACGGAAAAAGAAGATCCTGCGGGCGATCGTGGAAAGCTATATCCGCACCGCCGAGCCCATCGGCTCCAAGGCCATCGCGGCCATGCCGGAAATGGATTTCTCCTCCGCCACCATCCGCAATGAGATGGCCGATCTGACGGCCATGGGATATCTGGAGCAGCCGCATACCTCTGCCGGCCGCATCCCTTCGCCCGCGGGCTACCGCCTCTATATCGATGAACTCATGCAGGACTACCGCCTCACGGTGGATGAGACCCACAGCCTCAACGAGGCCATGACGTCCCGCCTGCAGGAATTTGACAATGCCATCTCCCAGATGGGCAAGCTGGTCTCTCAGATGACCAATCTTCCGGCCTATGCCGTGGCCTCCCGCAGAGGCAGCGCCACCGTCAGCCGCTTTGAGATCATCCCCACTGCCGGTGGCTTTATCCTCGTGGTCATGACGGACAGCGAGGATGTAAAGAACAAGCTGATCAAGCTGCCGCTCCATGTGACGGAGCAGGATCTGAAGCTGCTATCCGCCGTGCTGAATGCCAGCCTGACCGATCTCCCCGCCGAGGAGTTTACGCCGGAACTGCTGAATCGGATCAGCCGCTCCGCGGGCCCTGCCGCCAGTCTTGTGCCGGTCATCGTGGACTTTACCACCCATGTGCTGCAGGCGCAGCAGAAGAGCGAGGTCTACGTCACCGGTCAGGCCAAGCTGCTCAGTCATCCCGAGTATCAGGATGTGGGCAAGGCGCACAAGATGCTCTCCGGGCTGGATGAAGACGTCATCTCCAATCTGCCGGCGCTGGTCGATCCCGGCCATCCGATGCAGATCCTCGTCGGCCCCGAAAACGTGGCCGAGGAGCTGAAGGATACCAGCGTGGTCATGACCCGCTTTGACATCGGCGACGGCATGCAGGGCATGATCGGCGTTGTCGGCCCCACCCGCATGGATTACGCACAGATCACGGCCCGCCTCAGCTACTTTGCCGAAGGGCTGGCCAGAATGTTTGGAAAGCAGGAGCTTCCTCCTGCCCATGAAGAAAACAAGGAGGAATCCTGAATATGACAGAAGAAGAAAAGACCGTCGTGACGGAGGAAACTCCGGCACCGCAGGAAGAGGCTCCCGCACAGGAGCCCGCTGCCGAACAGGCAGAACCCAAGAAAAAGCGCGGCAAAAAGTCCGATAAGGAGCTGGAAGAGCTTCGCGGACAGCTGGCCGCCGAACAGGACAAATATCTGCGTATGGCTGCGGAATATGATAACTACCGCAAGCGCAGCATGAAGGAAAAGGATCATATCTACAACGACGGTGTGGCGGATACACTCACCAAGTTCCTGCCCATCTATGACAACCTCGAACGAGCCCTGCAGCAGCAGACCGCCGATGAGGCTTACAAGAAAGGCGTGGAAATGATCATGACCGCCATGAAGGAAACGCTTACCAAGTGCGGTGTGACCGTCTTCGGTGAAGTCGGCGAAGTCTTCGATCCCGCCATCCACAATGCCGTGATGCACGTGGAGAACGAGAGCCTCGAGGAAAACACCATTGAAACGGTGTTCCAAAAGGGCTTCCGCATCGGCGAAAAGGTCGTCCGTTTTGCCATGGTCCGCGTGGCCAACTGATGCACCGTCCCCATTGTCATTCTGAGGCGCAGCCGAAGAATCTCCGCCCCGCAAACATACGAAATGCGGGAGATTCTTCACTCACATTCGTTCGTTCAGAATGACAAGCCGGAAAACAGACCGGCCCAAAGAACGCACAGTAACGATTTATCATCCGTAAACAATTTTCATTTAAAATAGGAGGAACTCATTATGTCTAAGATCATCGGTATCGACCTCGGTACGACCAATTCCTGCGTTGCCGTTATGGAAGGCGGCGAACCCGTTGTCATCGCCAACGCTGAAGGCAACCGTACCACTCCCTCTGTTGTGGCCTTCTCCAAGACCGGCGAACGTATGGTCGGCCAGGTCGCCAAGCGTCAGGCTGTCACCAACCTTGAACGCACCATCTCTTCCATCAAGCGCCACATGGGCGAAAACTACCAGACTGCCATCGACGATAAGCAGTATACCCCCCAGGAGTTCTCCGCCATGATCCTGCAGAAGCTGAAGGCTGACG
>JAFSHY010000160.1 GCA_017440065.1 Oscillospiraceae bacterium
GCCCTGCTTAATTGCCGGTGCGCTGCGGCTGCTCCGACTGGAACTGGCGGTCATTCCCGCACTGATGATCTTCTGTATGCCTTGCGGCCTCAATACCGTTGTTTTTCCGCGTATGATCGGCGAAGATTGCGAAACAGGTGCTTCTCTGGCTGTCATTTCCAGTCTTGCTTCCTGCGCTACGATCCCGTTCTGCGTCTGGCTCTTTACGCACTGAGGTCTCCGTGTCCTGTCCGCCACGGCGGACAGGGCGCTTTCTGTATTTTCGACAGGAATCTGAAAGGATTGTATCTGAAAACATCTTGTGATACAATCGGGATATACAGATCAGATGGGAGTGTGCCTATGAAAATTGCATGTACCTATCGCGCGGCAGACGGAGCGGACAACAAAAGCTGGATCGATGAGATGGTGAAAGACGGCTTCTCCTATATGGAGATCGCCACATCGAGATTGCCCGAAGACGAAAGAGAACAGGATGAGATCGTTGAGTACGCGCTTTCCCGCGGCTTTACCCTCAATCTGCACGCGCCCTTCGGTATCAATAATATCACATCGACCGATCCGGAGCGCTGCGCGTCTTCCATCGCCAATGTAAAAAAGGCCATCGATCTTGCCGCGAGACACGGCCTCGGCACCGTCACGTTCCATCCCGGACGGCTCTGCGGAGATGACGAGACGCCGGAAGAAAACATGGTGCGGATGATGGAGATCATTTCCGATATTGCGCGGTATGCCAAGGAACGGAAGGTTTACCTCGGCCTTGAAAATATGGAGCTGCGGCCCTTTGAACTGGTGTATACCGTGGAGGATCTGAACCGTTTTGCGCCGTTGGCGGAGGATAATCCCTACTTCGGTGTTACGATGGATTTCACCCATTATTGCTCTCACGGTATCGGCATGCCGGATCTTTCCGCGCTGAAGCTGCCGCTTTACGATGTCCATCTGAGCCAAAACGTGGAGGGAAAGATGCATTGCGATCTGACCGCTGAGGATGGCCTCCTGGATATCCGTGAGGTCTGCCGCCTGCTTTCCGAATATGGCTACGACGGCCTTGTTGTTCTGGAGGTTCTCGGAGACCCGTGGGAGAGCAGGAATGTGCTGGAGCGGGTACTGACTACCCTGTAAGAAAACCTTAAACAAACAGAAACGAGACCCTGTCGGAAAGGAGTATGCAATGCTGCTGATCGAGTATCCTCCCTGTTCCACCTGTCAGAAAGCAAAAAAGTGGCTGGAGGAAATGGGCGCTGCCTTTGAAACGCGCCATATCAAGGAGCAGAATCCCACCTACGAAGAACTGAAAGAATGGTATCAGCGGAGCGGGCTGCCGCTCAAGCGGTTCTTCAATACCAGCGGACTTCTGTATAAATCGCTTAATCTGAAGGAGCGGCTGCCTTCCATGACGGAAGAAGAGCAGCTGCGCCTGCTGGCCACGGACGGCATGCTGGTGAAGCGCCCGATCCTTTTGAAGGACGGCAAGGTGCTGACCGGCTTCAAGCCCGCGGAATGGGAAAAGCTTCTTTAAATCAAAAAGCATCCCGATCGGATGATCGGGATGCTTTTTCTGTCAGTTTTCCTTGGCCGATGCATCGGGGCCGAAGAATTCGCGCAGTTCGCGGATATAGGTGTCCTGATCAGCGGGGAAGGCAAGACCGTGGCCTGCGCCGGGAACGAGATGCAGGTGCTTTTTGGACTTGCAGGCCTCATAGCATACCTTGCTCATTTCGCAGGGAACGAACTTGTCCCGATCGCCGTGGAAGAAAATGATGGGCAGTCTGCAGGTCTTCATGGCTTCCAGCGCGGAGGTTTCGTCGGGGTCAAAGCCGCCGAACAGGATGGCGCCCATACGGACAAAGGGATATAGCACATCGGCAGGCAGCTTCTTGCGGCGGATCTCTTTTTTGATGATATCTCTCGCGGTGGAAAAGCCGCAGTCCGCCAGAACGCCGATGACATTGGCGGGCAGGGGATTGCCGGCGGTGATCATCACGGTGGCGGCGCCCATGGAAATGCCCGTCAGAATAATGCGGACGTTAGGGCCGAAATGCCCGATCATAAAGTCCACCCATGCGCGGCAGTCACGGCTTTCCTTGATGCCGAAGGTGATGACCTGCCCGCCGCTCTTGCCTGCGGCGCGCTGATCCACGATGAGGGCGCTGCGCCCCAGCGCGAAGGCTCTCTGCACACCGCCGCAAAGATCCCGTTCTGCCGTGCCGCGGTAGCCGTGGAGCATCAGCTCAATGGGCGCACCGGGGGCATATTCAAAGAACTGCCCGTGCAGGGTCAGTCCGTCGCAGGAACGGATATAGACATCCTCGTGGGGCATGGCGCGGACTTCCCGCATCCAGCCCAGCATCAGCTCACGGTAAGGCTCGTAGATCTTTCCCGGCGGGATCTCGAACGACCGGTCACGCTTCCGCTCCTTTATGGTCACATAAAAGGCCATGCGGAAGCAGATATAGGCGGTCAGCAGGCAGAGCAGCAAAAGTATGCCCACTATAATCATAAGAAGGAAAATCGGCTTCATGGGATCGTCTCCTTTGCTTTCTGTATTATACCATCCGAAAAACAGGATTTGCAAGATAAGCATGCCAAACTCGGATACTTTCTTGCCTTTTTTGCAGCTTTCGGTTAGAATGGGCAGCGAGGTGTGAGTATATGAGTATGGAAGTCAATTATAAGAA
>JAFSHY010000161.1 GCA_017440065.1 Oscillospiraceae bacterium
AGGCAGGGACGAAGCAGCCGATCTGCGCCATCAGCACGATGAGCGCCGACTGCCGCATATAGGTGGATTTACCGGCCATGTTGGGGCCTGTAATGATGGCGACCTGCTGTCCCGCGGAGCCCAGCACCGTATCGTTGGCCACAAAGAGGGTATTTTTGAGCATCCGCTCCACCACGGGATGGCGGCCGTCGCGGATGACGATCTCACCGGAGAGATCCACCTCGGGGCGGGTATAGTGGTACTGCACGGCGATATGAGCAAAGCAGGCCAGCACATCCAGCGCGCCCACGGCATGGGCAGAGGCCAGTACACGGGCAGACTGATCGGCCAGCTTCTGACGGATCTCCGTGAAGAGGTCATATTCCAGCGCGGTGATGCGGTCCTTGGCAGTGAGGATGGTGGATTCCAGTTCCTTCAGCTCCTGCGTGATATAGCGCTCGCAATTGGCAAGGGTCTGCTTGCGGATGTAGGTATCCGGCACCAGCCCCGTCTGGGACTTGGCGACCTCGATATAATAGCCGAACACGCGGTTATAGCCCACGCGCAGATTCTTGATGCCGGTGCGCTCCTTTTCGCCGGTCTCGATGGCGGAGAGGCTGCCCTTGCCGCCGTTCATGATATCCTTGAGGCGGTCGACCTCCTCGGAATAGCCGGCACGGATGATGCCGCCTTCCCGGACGGTAAAGGGAGGCTCGTCCACGATGGCGCGGTCGATCAGATTACGCAGGTCGGAAAGGTCGTCCAGCTCGTCCAGCAGCACCTGCAGCATGGGAGCGGAGCAGTTCTGCAGCAGCGCCCGCAGCTCCGGCAGCTTTTCCGTGCCGGAGGAGAAGGCCACCAGATCGCGGCCGTTGGCGGAGCCTGTGACGATGCGCGCCATGATGCGCTCCAGATCGGTGATGCCGCGCAGCGCTTCGATCAGCTCCTCGCGGCGGACGGTATCGCCCTTCAGCTCCTCCACGGCATTGAGCCGCTGGGAGATGGCATTGGGGGAAAGCAGCGGCTTTTCCAGCCAGCTGCGCAGCATTCTGCCGCCCATGGGCGTTCTGGTCTTATCCAGCACCCAGAGCAGACTGCCCTTCTTCTCCTTGGAGCGCAGCGTTTCCGTCAGCTCCAGATTGCGCCGCGCCGTCAGATCCAGCTCCATAAACTTGCCGGAAAGGTAGAATTCCAGCTTGCGGATGTGACAGAGGTCGTTTTTCTGAACCTCTTTGATGCGCCGCAGCAGGGCGCCTGCCGCGATGATGACGGCGGGCATGGCATCCATATTTTCCGGCAGCTCGGCAAACTGCGCCTGCACCGCCTCGCGGCAGCGTTCCAGGGAAAACAGTTCCGCCTCACCGCCCGACTGGCAGCAGGAAAGCCGGTTATTCAGCGCTTCGGAGAGGTCGGGATCCTCCGCCATCGTGCCGCCGCGGAGCAGCTCCGCGGGCGAGAATCTGCCCAGCTCGCTGATGACCTTGGCCGCCTGATCGGCGCCGGAAATGCAGGTGGCATAGAATGCGCCTGTAGAAATATCGCAGAAGCAGAGGCCGGTGCTGTCGCCCTCGCCGTAGACGGAGGCGAAATAGTTGTTGCGGCCTTCCTCCAGCATGGAGCTTTCCGTGACGGAGCCGGGCGTAACGATGCGGACGATATCCCGCTTTACCAGGCCCTTGGCCAGCGCGGGATCTTCCATCTGTTCGCAGATGGCGACCTTATAGCCCTTTGCCACCAGGCGGGCGATATAGCCCTCGGCAGAGTGGTAAGGCACACCGCACATGGGGATGCGGTCGGCCTCCGCCTTGCCCTTATCGCGGGAAGTGAGGGTCAGATCCAGCTCCTTGGAGGCCGTTTTGGCATCGTCCCCGAACATTTCGTAAAAATCGCCCAGGCGGAAAAACAGCAGGCAATCGGGGTTCTGCTCCTTGGTATGAAGATATTGCTGCATCATGGGAGTGAGTTCAGCCATGAGAAACCGTCCTTCTTTTTATTCGAGTTCACCGGCAAGGGACCACGTGGTGCTGTCGGTGATGCGTACATTCTGATAGGTGCCGATCAGTTCCTCCGCACCGGGGAAACGGACCAGTCTGCCGCCTTCGGTGCGGGAGGTCAGAAGGCCGTCCTCGCTGCCGTCCACGAGAACACGGACGGTCTTGCCGATATAGGCGCGGTGGCGTTCGGAGGAGATGCGGTCCTGCGTATCGCAGAGGCGCTTGAAGCGGGCATTCTTCTCCTCGCGGGAGGTGGGATCCTCCATCTTTGCCGCGGGCGTACCCGGTCTGGGCGAGAAGATGAAGGTAAAGAGGGCATCATAGCCCACCGTTTCGATGAGGCTCAGCGTATCCTCAAATTCCTCCTCGGTTTCGCCGGGGAAGCCCACGATGACATCGGAGGTCAGCACCAGATCGGGCATGGCCTCACGGGCAAGGCGGATCAGCTCCAGATAACGGGCGCGGTCATAATGGCGGTTCATGGCCTTCAGCACGCGGTCATTGCCGGACTGGAAGGGCAGATGCAGCTGCTTGGCGATGCGGGGCGAGGATGCCATGACGTCAAAAAGCTTTTTGGAGGCATCCCGCGGATGGGAGGTCATAAAGCGCAGCAGGTATTCGCCGGGGATCTTCGCGATCTCGGAGAGCAGGTCGGCAAAATCCCAGCCGCAGTCCAGATCCTTGCCGTAGGAATTGACATTCTGACCCAGCAGCGTGATCTCCTTATAGCCCTGTTCGATCAGCTCGCGGCATTCGGCGATGACGTCCTCCGGCTGACGGCTGCGTTCCCGTCCGCGGACGTAGGGCACGATGCAGTAGGAGCAGAAATTGTTGCAGCCGTACATAACGGAGACCCAGCCCTTCAGCTTGCCGGAACGGCGCACGGGGATACCCTCGGCAATGGAACCGGCGGAATCCTCCACCGCCCAGACGCGCTTCTTCTGCCGCAGCACCCGCAGCAGCAGTTCCGGGAACATCCACAGATGGTGGGTATTGAACACACCGTCCACATGGTGGTAGCTCTTTTTCAGCCGCTCCACCACCTCCGGCTGACCTGCCATGCAGCCGCAGAGGAAGATCTTCTGCCGCGGATGGCGGCGCTTGGTGTGGGTCAGCGCACCGAGATTGCCGAAGACGCGCTGGTTGGCATGCTCACGGATGGCGCAGGTATTGATGACGATGACGTCCGCGCCCTCTTCGGTGTCGGTCATGGCATAGCCGGCAGCCTCCAGCATGCCGCGGATGCGCTCGGAATCGGCTTCGTTCTGCTGGCAGCCGTAGGTATCCACAAAGGCCACGGGCGTAATGCCCTGATCGAGCCAGTATTCTTTGATTTTTTGGCAGTTTTCCTGCTGGACACGCAGCGCCTCGGCAGAGATCACGGTGGTTTTATTCATAAAGGCAGAAACCTCCAAAGTAAGTATCCTGAATAATTTATTCTATCATTTTTGCTTCTGATTTTCAAGGTTTCCTACCGCAAAACCGCAGTTCCCACCGTTGTCATTCAAAGGCCGAAGACCGAAGAATCTCCGACGTTTCTGTTTTCGGGTCGCCCGGGAGGGCGACCCGAAAAATATGTGTCTGTGAGATCATTTCCGATACGAAAATCCAGCGGCGATTCCATCTTCTTTGTTTATTCCGGAAAGACCCCGGACGAGAGGTGCATGCAATGCCGAACAAGACACCGGAATCTTACGGTTTGATAACACCCCTTCTTGTGTTATCAATGCCTTCTCTGCGTCGAAATCTGCCGATTTGTTGACCTTTTTGTTGACCGAACCATATTTCCCGCCGTTTGAAGCATGAAAAAAGCCTCAAAAAGTAAGAAAAAAGCACCGAAAACCATTGTTTTCGATGCTTTA
>JAFSHY010000162.1 GCA_017440065.1 Oscillospiraceae bacterium
ATCAAACCCATGCTCCTCAGCGGTTCGGGGGATTTCTCCGAGCTTTGGAAGGTCATTGTGGAAATGGCGGTACTGTTCGGCATTAGCATCCTTGCTGCCGCTGTACAGGGTATCGTCATGGCAACAGTTTCTCAAGGGATCCTGCGGAACCTCCGAAACGACATGTTCTCCCACATGCAGACCCTGCCTATCAAGTATTTTGACACCCATCCCTTCGGCGAAACCATGAGCCATTTCACCAACGACACCGACACCCTGCGGCAGATGCTCTCCCAGAGTATCCCGCAGCTGCTGTCCAGTCTGGTGACCATCGGAGCCGTGTTCATCGCCATGGTCATGAACAACCTCATTCTGACCCTGTTCGTCATTGTCACCATCCTTGCCATGCTGATCGTAGTGGGCAAGATCGGCGGCAATTCTGCCAAATATTTCTCCGCTCAGCAGAAATCTCTGGCCGATGTCAACGGCTATATTGAGGAAATGATTTCCGGTCAGAAGGTGGTCAAGGTCTTCTGCCATGAGCAGGCTGCTAAAGACGAATTTGACTGCAAAAACGAAAACCTGCGGCAAAATGCCCGGCAGGCCAACACCTTTGCCAACATCCTCATGCCCATCATGGCCCAGCTGGGCAATCTGCAATATGTGCTCATCGCCATTCTGGGCGGTGCCATGGCTGTGTTCTCCGGCGAAGCCCTCATTACTCTGGGCGGTCTGGCAGCATTTTTGACTCTGTCCAAGAGCTTCACCCGTCCTGTGACTCAGATCTCTCAGCAGATGAATGCCGTCATCATGGCACTGGCAGGTGCCGAACGCATCTTCACCCTGCTGGACGAACAGCCGGAGGAAGACAACGGCTATGTGACTCTGGTCAATGCCGAGGAAGCCGAAGACGGCACTCTGACAGAAACCGACAGCCGCACCGGCATCTGGGCATGGAAGCATCCTCACGAGGATGGTTCTCTCACCTATACCAAGGTCACCGGCGATGTATGGATGTTTGAAGTGGATTTTGCCTATGTGGAAGATAAGCTGGTTCTGCAGGATGTGAGCCTCTACGCCAAGCCCGGTCAGAAGATCGCCTTTGTGGGCGCCACCGGTGCCGGCAAGACCACCATCACCAACCTCATCAACCGCTTCTATGACATTGAGGACGGCAAGATCCGCTATGACGGCATCAACATCAATAAGATCAAAAAAGCCGATCTGCGCCGCTCTCTCGGTGTGGTGCTGCAGGATGTGAACCTCTTCACCGGTACGGTCATGGACAATATCCGCTACGGCAAGCTGGACGCCACGGACGAGGAATGCATCGAGGCCGCCAAGCTGGCCAATGCCCATGATTTTATCACCCGTCTGCCCGAAGGCTATGACACCATGCTGACCGGCAACGGTGCCAGCCTCTCGCAGGGTCAGCGGCAGCTGCTGGCCATCGCGCGGGCAGCCGTGGCAGATCCTCCCGTAATGATCCTCGATGAAGCCACCTCCTCCATCGACACCAGAACGGAAGCGCTGGTGCAGAAGGGCATGGATGCGCTGATGAAGGACCGCACCGTCTTCGTCATCGCCCACCGCCTTTCCACCGTGCAGAATTCGGATGTCATTATGGTATTGGACCAGGGCCGCATCATCGAGCGCGGCACCCATGACGATCTGATCGCCCAGCAAGGCACCTATTACCGCCTCTATACCGGCGCCTTTGAGCTGGAATAAGCAAGCAAAAACCACCCGAAGAACCAATCGGGTGGTTCTTTTATTCAGTGTAATAGGTATCTTCCAGCCATTTTGCGGGATTATTCTCCATATAGGTTCGAATCCTGTATTCATCCCTTTCGTCCCGCACGATGTGATCATAATAGGACATCTGCCATATATTCTCTCCTATGGCACGGGTGCACAACCGTTTCAGCAGTGATACATACTTCGGTATCACTGCATTCGTAGGGTTCGGCGCTTGCGACGAACCGTTGCTCCCTTGATGCGGGATCCGCAACAGTAAATGCAAATGATTCGGCATGATCACATACTGTTCCAGTATTGTTTCTTCCTATCGTTGCCGCAGCCGAAGCAGCTGCATTTCCACAACCTGCCCCGTTTGTGATAAGATGCATTTCGGTGCGTCATAAATGCCGCACCCTACGATGTGCCCCAATCGGTTTTGTTTCTCTTTTGTGCAGACAGTCAGAAAATACAGACCGGGAGCGGAATAGTCATAATCCTTAAGCCTTGTTCTTTTTCGGGATGGATTCATAGATAGGCTCCTGAAAAACCCCTGTGCCGCGGTGCGGCGCAGGGGTTTGAGTCAGATTCCCAAAAGCGCGTGGGCAACGCCGAAGTAGACCAGAAGAGAAACGGCGTCCACGATGGTGGTGATAAAAGGAGAGGCCATAACGGCGGGGTCAAGGCCCATCTTATCCGTCAGCAGCGGCAGCAGGCAGCCGATCAGCTTGGCCACCACGACCGTCAGCGCGATGGTCACGCTGACCGTAGCCGCCACCATGATCGGCAGATCCGCCGCTACGAGGCTGCCCAGCAACAGGTAATCCACCAGCATAATCTTGGCAAAGCAGACCACCGCCAGCGTCAGGCCGCAGGTCAGCGCCACGCGCAGTTCCTTCCAGAGCACGCGGAACAGATCGGAGAATTCGATCTCCTGCACGGAGATACCGCGGATGATGGTAACGGAGGACTGGGAACCGGAGTTACCGCCCGTACCCATCAGCATGGGGATGAAGGCATTGAGGCAAATCATGGCGGAAAGCGAATTTTCAAAGCCGGCAAGGATCATGCCCGTGAAGGTGGAGGTCACCATCAGCAAGGCCAGCCACGGGAAGCGGCTCTTCCAGATCTCAAAGACCGAGGAGCGAAGATACGTCTTATCGGACGGCAGAATGGACGCCATCTTTTCGATATCTTCCGTGGTCTCGTCTTCCATGATATCCATGGCGTCGTCGAAGGTGACGATACCGACCATGCGGTATTCGGCATCCACAACAGGCAGCGCCAGAAAGTCATATTTCATCAGCATCTGCGCCACTTCTTCCTGGTCGGTGTGGGTCTCCACGGTGATCAGGTTGGTGAGCATGATATCCTGAATGGGGGTATCATCGTCCTCTGCCAGCAGCAGATCCTTGACCGTCACCATGCCCAGCAGGATATGGTTTCTGGTGACATAGCAGGTGTAGATGGTCTCCTTGTCCACACCGGTACGGCGGATGCGGAGAATGGCCTCGCCCACGGTCATATCCGGGCGGAGGGAAACGTATTCCGTGGTCATAATAGAGCCGGCAGAATTTTCGGGATAGCGCAGGATCTCATTGATGCTCTTACGCATTTCGGGATCGGCCTGACGCAGGATCCGCTGCACCACATTGGCGGGCATTTCCTCCACGATATCAACGGCATCGTCGATATACAGTTCGTCCAGCACCGCCTTCAGTTCCGAATCGGAGAAGCCACGCATCAGCAGTTCCTGCGATTCCGGTTCCATTTCAACGAAGGTCTCGGCCGCCTGCTCCTTCGGTAAAAGCCGGAAGAGCAGCGGCAGAGCGCTGTCGCTCATTTCACTGAAGATAGCCGCCACGTCCGCCGGATTCATGGTGATCAGCACGTCCTTCAGCGTTTTATACTTTTTTTCTTTGAAGAGGGCCTCCAGGGTGGCCTCCATGGTGGCATTGTGTTCTGCCATCGGTCTTTCCTCCTAACATCCTTGGTTTGAAGTCAAGACACACGAATCAGCCGATATCTCAGCGCACGGAACACGACAACGCCGTGCCTGTGCGTGCGGATCTACTTCGGCCTGCCGGTGTGCCGCTGCTACTGCCCGCGTCCATCGTGTTCACCTCGCATGATCGATATTTGGGAAATAGTCCCCAACATTACAATAATACGGCAATTTGCTTCCGTTTGTCAACCTTATCTTGCAGAATTCCGCCGCGGATGCTATGATATAGCATAGCCTGAAGCGCAGGATCTTAACCCGCTTCCGCGGTTGTCTGTTTGGCTCAGGCATCCCAAAATACCCCAAAAAACGAGGAATTCATATGCTGAATCAGCTTTATTATCAGGAACCTTATCTGCGGGAATTCGATGCCGTAGTGCTGCGCTGCGAGGAATCCAAAGGTCTTTGGAACGTGGTGCTGGATCAGACCGCCTTTTATCCCGAAGGCGGCGGTCAGCCCTGCGACCTCGGCCATCTCGGCCGCGTCAAGGTCGTGGATGTGCGCGAAAAGAACGGTGAAGTCCTGCACCGCTGCGAAAGCCCGCTGCCCGTGGGCGAGCCTGTTCACGGCGTCATCGACTGGGAGCGGCGCTTTGACCTCATGCAGCAGCATTCGGGCGAGCATCTCGTCAGCGGTCTTGTCCACAGCCGCTACGGCTATGACAATGTAGGCTTCCACATGGGTCAGGACATGATCACCATCGATTTTAACGGTCTCATTGATGAGGAAGGTCTGCGGGAGATCGAACGGCAGGCCAACGAAGCGGTCTGGCGCGATCTGGAAACCCACATTTTCTACCCCGACCGCGAAACGCTGGCTTCCCTGCCCTACCGCAGCAAAAAGGAGCTGCCGGGACAGGTACGGCTGGTGCGCTTTCCCGGGGTGGATCTCTGCGCCTGCTGCGGCACCCATGTGGCCCGCACCGGTGAGATCGGTCTGATCCGCCTCTTCAGCTGCGTCCGCTTCCGTGAGGGTGTCCGCATTGAGATGCTCTGCGGCAAGCGCTGCCTTTCCTACCTCAGCCGCATTCAGGAGCAGAACCATCAGGTATCCATGCAGCTTTCCGCCAAGCCGCTGGAAACCGGCGAGGCCGTCCGCCGCATCACGCAGGAGCTGGAAAGCGCCAGGGCCCGCATCAGCGCCATGGAGGATGATCTCTTCCGCCGCAAAGCAGAGCAGCTGGCAGGCAGCCGCGATGTGCTGCTCTTTGAGCCTTCCATGACGCCGGACAGCGTCCGCAAGCTCTGTGACAGACTGCTTTCCTCCTGTGAGGGCCGCTGCGCCGTCTTCGCGGGCAGCGACGAAGCCGGTTATAAATACGCCATCGGCGAAAACGGAGGCGATCTCCGCGCTGCGGTGAAAGCCCTCAATGCCGCGCTGAACGGCCGCGGCGGCGGCAAGCCGAATTTCGTGCAGGGTTCCTGCGCGGCAGACCGCTCCGCCATCGAAGCCTTCTTCGCATCGCTTTAAGCAAACTATGGCACGGCAGAAGAAAACTCTGCCGTGCCTGTTCTTACGCAGTTCATAAATCCGCGCTATCATAAAACTGCACCAAGCGGTATATTCTAATGCCATCCGCGGTGAGGAGGATCAAACATGTATTATTTTCAGGATTATTTCGGTTTTCTGATCGCCATATTACTTTGCATGGCATTCTCTGCCTTTGCCTCCGGCAGGGTGAAGAACGCGTTTGCCAAATACGACAAGGTGCGCTGCCGTTCCGGCTATTCCGGCTATGACACCGCAGCACGTCTGATGCGTTCGGGCGGTGTGCAGGGTATCTCCATCGGCTCCGTGCCGGGTGTCCTCTCCGACCACTACCATCCCGCGAAGCACATCGTCAACCTCTCGGAAAGCACCTACGGCAGCCGTTCCGTGGCGGCGGTGGCGGTGGCTGCCCATGAGATCGGCCATGTGATGCAGCGGCAGGACGGCTATGCCCCCTATCGGCTCCGCACCGCCCTTGTGCCTGTGGTAAATTTCGGTTCGAAGCTGGCCATGCCTTTGGTTCTGGTGGGTCTGCTGCTGGACGGCTATTCCCTCGCGGCAGGCTCCGACCTCGGCTTCAAGATCGCCATGCTCGGTGTGCTGCTTTACGGCGGTTCCTTCCTCTTCGCCCTTGTCACACTGCCGGTAGAGCTGAATGCCAGCCGCCGTGCCGCAAGGATGCTGGCAGAGACGGGGATCCTCGTGCAGGATGAGCTGCCCGCGGCAAAAGAGGTTCTCTCCGCCGCTGCGCTGACCTATCTCGCGTCGCTGATGACCTCTGTGGTCTATTTCCTGCGCTTCCTTCTGCGGGTGCTTGCCATGTTCGGCAGACGGAACGACCGAAGATAACGAAAGAACGGCCTGCAGACAACTGTCTGCAGGCCGTCTTCCTGTTCAGCGATTCAGGCATAGTAGCCCATGGCTTCCAGTTCAGCGAGGTAGTATTCCACATCCGTCAGGATCCGCTCCTCCATTTCGCGGAATTCCGCGGAGGTTTCCAGATCGTGGTCGGTATAGACCGCTCCGTTGGCAGAATCGGGGGTGTGGCGCCAGCGGAACAGTTCGCCCTCATAGAAATAGCAGCGGTGACTGTCGGTTCCGTAATAGTAGACAAACATCGGCTTAGCGGCATCGAAATAATAGGTGCGGGAATATGGCACCTCGTCCGTTCCGCTGCCGACCTCGAGCATCCAAACCTGTCCGTACTGATCCACCGAAGCGATCACACCGCGGCGAACTGTAACGGGAGTCAGTTCTCCTGCCTCCGCTTTTGCCAGATAGGCGCGCGTTTCATCGCGGATCGCGGAAACCTCTGCCTCCACATCCAGATCCTCGGGGATCACGGATTCCCGCTTGGGCGGTGCGGCCGTCTGCGGTTCCTCCTGCGGCTCATCCTGAGAAGGCTGCGGCTGCGGGCCGGAATCACTGTCACGGATCGTGAGGAAAGTGATCATCGGCTGAGCCGCCAGCGGGATCTTACCGTTTCCGTCCACGGGCATGGCTTCTTCGCAGATGGTATCCACCACATCCATGCCCTCTACCACATAGCCGAAGGCGGCATACTGGCCGTCCAGGAACGTACTGTCCTCGTGCACGATAAAGAACTGGGAGGATGCGCTGTTGTAATCCGCGCTGCGGGCCATGGAGATGGCGCCGCGGGTATGGGACAAAGGATTGTCATAGCCGTTGGCGGAGAATTCGCCAACGATGGAGGTGTCCGAGCCGCCCGTGCCGTCGGCGGCGGGATCGCCGCCCTGCATCATGAAGCCTTCCATGATGCGGTGGAAGGTCAGGCCGTCATAGAAACCGGATTCCGCCAGCTGCACAAAGTTGGCCGCCGTGACCGGCGCGGCGTTCTGATCCAGCAGAACGGTGATCGTGCCCCAGCCGCCGAGGTAGATATCGGCATAATAGGTACTGTTCGGATCCAGCGGCGGGAAGTCATATGCCCAATCCGTGTCCGCGGGTTCTTCTTCAGGAGTTTCTTCTTCGGGAGGTACTTCTTCGGGCTGCTCTTCTTCGGGAGGTACTTCTTCGGAAGGCACTTCGGCATCGGTCTGCTCTGTCTGCTCCTTCGGCGACTCATCCCTCGGTTCCGTCTCTTCCGCAGGCGCTTCCGCCTCCTGTTCGGGCGCTTCCTGCGGATTTTCTCCATGCAGCCCGTCCTGCAGGGCAGTCCCTTCCTCTTTCTCGGAAGGACGCTCCTTCGGGAAAAAGACTGCAGCCAACACCGCCGCCAGCAGCACAGCCGCCGCGATCGCAACAGGCAGCAGCTTCCGCTTCTTTTTCGGTTCAGCAGGCGGGTCTGCGGGACGGCTTCGGTCGGTCACAGGAGGAATTTCCTGTCTTACCGTCTGCTCGCCCTGCAGGGCTGCCAGCAGCGCCGTGACGGAGGGATAGCGATCCTGCGCGTAAACTGCAAGCCCCTTCATCAGCACAGCGCTGACGGACGGCGGGCAATCGCAAAGCTCATGGGGCGGGCGCAGCGTATCGCGGAAGGTGCGCTCCATGGATTCCTCCGGCGTAATGCCGGTCAGGCAGCGGTAGATGGTGGCGCAGAGGGCATAAACATCCGTCCACGGCCCCTGCTGCCCCTTGCTGCGGTACTGCTCTTCGGGCGCGTATCCTGGCTTCAGAATGATGGAGAGGCTGCGGACATCAGAGGAGGCATATTCCCGCGCGGCACCGAAATCCAGCAGCTTGACCTGTCCGCGGTCGGTCAGCATGATATTATCGGGGCTGATATCCCGATGGATGATACCCTGCTTATGGACTTCGCTCAGGGAACGCAGCACAGGCATCAGGATCCTGCAGGTGCTTTCCCAGTTCAGCTTCCCCTTCTGCTTGAGATATTCCTTCAGCGTGACACCGCTGAGGAAGCTCATGACGATATAGGCGGTATTGTTCTCTTCAAAATGATCGCGGATGCCGACGATGCCTTCCTCCTCCGCAAACCGCGCCAGCACTCTGGCCTCATCGAGGAATCGCTCGCGGTTCTTTTGGAAGGCCTCGCCGTAGGTGCTGCCGCTGACCTGCACGGAAGCGGAATAGGTGTTCATGCGGCTGACGTAGCCGGTCATATAGAATTCCTTGACCGCCACCTTCAGATTCAGCACCGTATCCCAGCCCACATAGGTGATGCCGAAGCCGCCTTCGCCCAGTACTCTTCCGATACGGTAGCGCCCGCGCAGCACGGTGCCGGGGATCAGATGGTGCGGCTCCGTCGTATAGGAAGCCCTGTCAAATCCGCATTTCGGGCAAAACCGTCCGTTATTGTTCAGTTCTGCCATGCAATCGGGGCAAAACGCCTGCATAATCCCACCGCCTTTTTCTTTCCTGCCTCTACTATATCAGTTTTTGATTCCGATGGCAACCGCATTTCACTTTTCCCCGCGAAGCAGGCTCCGCAGGATCCCCTTTTTTCTCTTCTGCGTTCCGTATTCCCCGTAGGGGCGGGCGTCCCCGCCCGCCCGTTACGTTTCAGTTATCCGATCCGCTGGAGATTCTTCGCGTTCGCTCAGAATGACAAATCTCTTCCCTCCACACTCTTTCATCTGTAATCTCCGCGTTCCGCGCGACCGCTTGCCAAGGCATTCGATCGGTGCTATAATTTTTTTATTATGCATCCCCCATGGGAGGGTTTTCCATGAAACAGCATTTACGCCAAGCCGCAGCCCATTTTGGACTGTTTTTCTTCCTGCTTTTCCTTTTTTATCTGCTGCTGGTCGCATCCGCCGCGATTCCCAACGCAGCCCTTCGGGAAAATATGGAGCGCAGCGCCTTTCGCTATGGCCAGGTTGATGCCTTCCAGTTCGGCAATAGCGGTAAACTCCACACCGTTGCCGACAACTACGCCGACTCCATCCTGCTGAATGTGGCATGGCACATGGGAGAAGGCAACCCCTTCACCGCTGCCATCGACACGGACTATTATGACGGAGAGGAAGACGGCATCAACACCGGCCTTTACCGCTCCGTTACGGCGCAGGCTGCCGCCAACCGGGATTACACCCGCTACTGGCACGGCGGCGCGGCTTTTGTGCGCCTTTTCCACCTGTTCACCACCGCCGCCGGTATGCAGGTAACGGGCCTTGCCTCCATTCTCCTTTTGGCGCTGATGACTGCGCTGCTGCTCCACAAGCAGGGCCACGGCGGATTGGGTTTCCTGCTTCTTCTCTCGCTGGCAGCGGTGCAGATTTGGAATACCGTCCGCAGTCTGGAATATCAGACTCCCTTCCTGGTGGCGTTTCTGTTCTGCCCGCTGTTTCTGACGCTGGAGCGCAGGGGCGATGATGTCCTGCCGCTGCTCTGCACCGCAGCCGGTGTGACCGTGGCGTTCTTCGATTTCCTCACCGCAGAGACCGTGACTGTGCTGATTCCGCTGATCCTCGTCGTGGCTGTTCGAGCCCGGGAGGGCCGGCTGCCCGGCCTGCGCAGCGTTCTGCTGCTTCTTCTGAAATGCGGCCTTTGCTGGGGCCTTGCCTATGGCATGACCTTCCTGCTCAAATGGACGGCAGCAACTCTGGTGACCGGGGAAAACGCCTTCCTGCCGGCCATAGAGTCCGTCACGGAGCGCATGGGCCGGAATGTCCATATCCCCTATACGGAAGAGCCGGGGTTCTTTACCCCGCTGGCCGCCAATCTGACCGTCCTTTTCGGCGGCACTGCCCGCGTGCAGCCGCTGCGGGTTCTGCTTGGCACAGCCCTGTCCCTGGCGGTACTTGCCTCCCTTTGGTTCCTCTTCCGCGGCAAGCAGCCGGAGAAGACCGGCTCCGTTTCGGTGCTGCTGCTGGGTGCCGTGGTGCTGCTGCGGTTTTTGGTGCTGAATAACCATTCCTATCTGCATGAGTATTTCACCTACCGCGCCCTCTCCGCCATGGTTCTGGCTCTGCTTTCGGCCCTTTGGCTGAACTGCCCGTCCGCCAAAAAGACAGCTTCTGCCGGGAAACGGAGACGCAAATGACAGAATATACGATTTTGATGCCCTGCCTCAACGAAGCTGTATCCCTCCCCTTCTGCATCGAAGAAGCAAAGCGCGGCATTGCATCGCTGGGTCTTAACGCAGAGATCCTCATTGCCGATAACTGTTCCGCCGACGGCTCTGCCGATCTGGCCCGCAGTCTGGGCGCGCGGGTGGTCACGGTGGAAGAAAAAGGCTACGGCGCTGCCCTGCTGGCAGGCATCCGGGCCGCAAACGGCACATTTATCATCATGGGCGATGCCGACGGCAGCTATGATTTTTCTGCCCTTGCTCCCTTTGTTCAGGCCCTGCAGGAGGGCAATGAACTGGTAATGGGCAACCGCTTTCTCGGCGGCATTGAGCCGGGCGCCATGCCATGGAGCCACCGCATTGGTGTTCCCGCCCTTTCTGCTCTGGCCCGCTTGCGATTCCGCGCCCCTGTTGGAGATTTTCATTGCGGCATTCGGGCCTTCCGGCGGGAAGCCGCCCTGGCGTTGGAGCTGCGATGCACCGGCATGGAATTTGCCACGGAGCTGATCGCTGCCTTTGCCCGCAGCGGCGCCACCATCGCGGAAGTGCCTGCCGTGCTGCGCTGCGACCGCCGGAACGGCGGACGGCCGCACCTGCGCACCGTCCGGGACGGCCTGCGCCACCTCTATTTCATCGTCTTTGAACAGCCGCTGCCCCGGAAATAACGCGGATTTTCAAACCGCCTTCCTTGCGAAAAGGAAGGCGGTTTCCTTTTTTCCGTAAGATCGCATTACCTGCGATCTTATCAGCCGCAACTGTCATTCTTCCTTCTCCCCACGAAGCAGGCTTCGCGGGGGTCTCCATTCTTTGTCATTCAGAGGAGCGCAGCGACGAAGAATCTCTGATGTTCCGTTTGCGGGCGGTCAATGACCGCCCCTGCAAGTCCTGAATTTCGTTTGAATCTCTTTTTGCGGGAAATCATTTTTCTTGAACAGTGCCACAGCCGGTGGTATAATTATACTGGAAACATGATATGGCAGGGGGTAGTATACCCATTTCCCCTGCCCTTGCGAATCTGTTATCCTATACCGGGAGGTATTGCATATGAAACAAAGACTAACAAGACTTGCGAGCCTTTGGCTTTCCGTGATCCTGATGGCATCACTGCTGGTCACGCCCGCTGCTGCCTGGGGCGATCCCCACGACCACACGCAGGGTACAGCCATAACAGACGAGAATTTCACAGATCCCACCGTATGGAGCGGCGACGTCTATTTGGATTATACCTTTTCTTCCGGATCCGATGTTACTGTAACGCAGGATGTGAATCTCTGTCTGAACGGAAAGAATAGCAGCAGCAACATCACTGTGGAAGGCGCCACGATGAACATCACCTCCTGCAACGGAGGCAGCGACGGCAACGGAGGCGGCGTTTACATTTACGCCGGCAGCGGTTCCACCGTGAACATCTACGCAGGTAAGAACGTCATTGCAGCATCCGGCGGTACCGTAAACCTTTATTCCGCCCGTGATGATCTTATCTACAATGGTTCCGGTTTGATCCGGCTGTGGGATCCCAATGCTACCAAATTATTACTTCAGGACGGTGACGGCGCACCCGTTGATCTTTCCGGCTTCACCGGAACTTCCCTGACGCTGTCCTATCAATACAGCTGCTACCACGGTGCTCTGCTGGCCGTCAATGTTCCGGAATCCGTCTCGCTGACTGCTACCTATTCCGGCAGCGACGTTCCCCTGACCTACCGGACCGTAAACGGCAGCCGCTGCGCCTACATCTGTGATCAGGCGCATAATCATACGGTTCACTTCTTTAAGGATCTCTCTTTCGGTGCTCCTGAAGCAACCCTCTCTGAAACCGATCCCAACAAGGTATTCACCCTTCCCTCCGCTGCCGATGTCGGCTTCTCTCAGGAAGGAAAGGTCTTTGTCGGCTGGAGTCAATTCAGGGACGCAAGCGGCAGTCTGTATATCCCCGGCGATGCCGTCCAGGTTCAGCCCGGTGAAGCCTACTCTTTCTGGGATCTGTTGGATAAAATAAATGGGTACTACAACGCTTATTCCATCCGCCTTGTGGGGCTGTGGGAAGACGCGATCTCCGTTGCGCTGGATGCCAACGGCGGTACGGCAGGGTCTGTCACCACCGTCTACGCTGCCAAGGACTATCCCATGCCCGCCATCACCGGCGAGGGCGCCCTGCCCACCCGCGATTTCCATACGTTTGCTGGCTATTTTGATTCCGCCGACACCGGTGTCGGTGTCCGATACATCAATGCCGACGGTACCGCTGCCGCAAACTATACCGACGAAACCATCACCACGCTCTATGCCCAGTGGACGCCTCTCTCCTATCAGGTAACGCTGGATGCCAACGGCGGCACGGAAGGCAGCAACACCTCCGCCACCGTCACCTACGGTCTGACACCTGATGCCCTCAGTGAAGATGCTATGCCCACGCGCGAAGACTATACCTTCCTCGGCTACTATGACGCAACCGAAGGCGGCAAGCAGTATTTCACCGCGGAAGGCACGCCATGCTGCGACTGGGATAAGGGCGAAGACACCGTTCTCTATGCCCAGTGGGAACTCAACAAGCAGCCCCCTGTTGTCCCCACCGGTCTGACCGCCGTCTACAGCCAGAAGCTGGAAGAGATCACCCTGCCCGAAGGCTGGACCTGGGCCACTCCCACCGCAGAAGTCGGTGATGTGGGCGAACAGATCCACAAGGCAGATTTCGCCGGCAACGACACCTACGAAGCTGCATCCAATGTGGATGTGACCGTGACCGTTTCCCAGTCCGGCAGCGCCCTGACCGTGACCACCGACAAGGAATCCTACATCGTGGGTCAGACCGTCACCGTGACCGTCAGCGGCGTGACGCCCATGGTCATGCTGTCCTCCGGTCTGCAGGCGCCCGTGTCCAATCAGGTTGCCCTTTACAAGGATGGCAAGCAGATCACCGAGGCACAGACCGTTGTGGATGGTCAGGATCTGACCTTTCAGGTTTCCGGTCTGCAGGTAGGCGGCCACAAGCTGACCGCCAAGTACACCGGCAACGAAAACATGGCAGACTCCGAAAAGACCATTACTGTTATCGTGAAGGCACAACCCACCTCTTCCTCCGCACCGCTGACCGGTGATCACAGCGATCCCGGCATGTGGATCGTTCTGCTGACCCTCAGCACCGCAGCCCTCTTCACTGCTGCGGCTTATGACCGCAGAAGAAAGGCCACCGGTAAATAAGAAACCGGCAGCAGCGGGCCGTCCGGGATTCCGGACGGCCCGCTTTTTCCGGATCACGTTGGATCCTGTCCGTATGGGCGGGCTTCCCTGCCACCTGATTGAATCCCCCTGTCAGCTTCGCTGACAGCCCCCTTTGACAAGGGGGCCTTTTTAGTGGCATCTTGTTCCTTGGTTCCCGTTGGGCGACCCTTATGGTCGCCCGTTACGTTGGCAGGCGATTCATGAATCGCCCCTACAGTCTTTGTATTTCGTTCGATCTTGTCCGTAGGGGCGGGCGTCCCCGCCCGCCCGTGGGGTTTCGGTTTTCCGATGCGTGGGAGATTCCTCGCTTCCGCTCGGAATGACCCAGCTTTTCACTCTTCACTCTTTCATCTGCAATCTCCGCGTTCCGCGCGACCGCTTGCCAAGGCATTCGATCGGTGCTATAATTTTTCCATCCTCTCACCCGCAGAAAGGAGCGGTCAGCATGAAGCTCTCCACCGCGTTCTATCACGCATGGCTCTGTCACGGCATCGACGGCGGCGTAAAGCTGCTGCGCGATACGGGCTATGACGCCATCGACATGTCCTACTACCAAAAGGCCTGTCCCGCGTTCCTCGGCGAGGACTATCGGGAAAGGGCATATGAACTGAAGGAAGCGCTGCAGAAATACGGCATGACCTGCAACCAGGCCCACGCCCCCACGGATCGCTTTTTCACCCTCCCGCAGGACGATTCCTGCCCCGAATATGTGCGGCTGAAGCGCTCCATCGAAAGCGCCGCCATTCTCGGCATTCCCCACATCGTGGTGGAAGGCGCGGAGGTGGGAAAGCCCCATGCCTCCTACAAGAATCTGGAGCATAACTGCGCGTTCTACCGCCGCCTTGAGCCGCTCTGCGAAAAGCACGGCATCGCGGTCGCCATCGAAAATCTCAAAGGCTCCTTTACCTATCCCGATCTGATCAACGAAGCGCTGCACCGTTTGAATTCTCCGTGGTTCAAGACCGTGGTGGATGTCGGTCACAGCTGGGTGCGGGCAGAGCTGCAGCCCGGCGACTTCATCCGTCAGCTGGATCGCGGCAGCGTCTGCGGGCTGCACATTCAGGATACCCACGGCATTCGCCGGGGTCTGGATGAGCATCTGCTGCCGTGGATGGCGGAGATCGATTTTGAGGATCTGATGCTGGCGCTGAAGGAAACGGGCTACGAAGGCGATCTGACGCTGGAGGTGGGCGGTTTCCTGAAGCCCTATGCCGAACGCGGACTTTTGGAACCCGCGCTGCGTTTTTCCGCCGCCGTGGGCAGAAAGCTCATCTCCCTGTTTGAATCCGAATGATCGGTCATTTCACTCCCGTACGTCATTTTCGTACGGGAGTTTTTCACGCAAAACTGTAAAATTTCCGCAAACTGACGGAAACACGCCGCTCCCTGCATTGACTTTATCTCTGCGATTTGCTACAATGTCAAGTAATTACAACAAAGGAGTTGAACCAACCACCATGCGCGACGCTGGCGACTGTGACCCTAAACCTCCCTTAACGCATATGCTAGTAAATGTCAGACATAGCCTGTACTTGCGAGAGTAGTAACGGGTTGTGTCTTTTTGTGCTTTTTTAACATATGTTTTTTGGAGATAAGGAGAAACAATTTTGGATAACAATATACTACTTATGATCCTGCTGCAGCTGGTACTGATCGCTCTCAATGCCGTGTTTGCCTGCGCGGAGATCGCCGTGATTCAGTTTAACGATGCCAAGCTGGCCAAGATGTCCGCGGAAGGCGATAAGCGCGCCGTCCGTTTGGAGCAGCTGACCAGTCAGCCCGCCCGTTTCCTCGCTACCATTCAGGTCGCGATCACCCTTTCCGGCTTCCTCGGTTCCGCATTCGCGGCCGAGAACTTCTCGGATCCCATCGTGCAGGCGCTGCTGAACGCAGGCCTTCCGATCCCGGAATCGACCCTCAATTCCATCGTGGTCATTCTGATCACCATCATCCTTTCCTACTTCACCCTCGTCTTCGGTGAACTGGTTCCCAAGCGTGTGGCTATGCGCAAGGCGGAAAAGCTGGCGCTGGGCATGTCCGGCATGATCAGCGGTATTTCCCGCCTCTTCGCTCCTCTGGTCTCCCTGCTGACCGCCTCCACCAATCTGGTGCTGCGGCTGATGGGCATCGATCCCAATGAAGAGGACGAAGAAGTCAGCGAGGAAGAGATCCGCATGATGGTGGACGTGGGCAGCGAAAAGGGCGCCATCGACAACGATGAAAAGGAATTCATCGAGAACGTCTTTGAATTTGACGACATCACTGCCGGTGAAGTTGTGACCCACAGAACAGACATTACCGTCCTCTTCACCGAAGAGAGCGACGAGGAATGGAAACAGACCATCTACGAAAGCCGCTATACCCTCTACCCCGTCTGCGAGGACTCTGCCGACAACATCATCGGCATCCTCCATGCCAAGGAGTATCTCCGTCTGGAGGACAAGCGCCGCGAGAACGTCATGGAAAAGGCCGTCAAGCCCGCCTACTACGTTCCCGAAAACGTCAAGGCAGATATCCTCTTCCGCAACATGAAGACCAGCCACAACCGTCTTGCCGTGGTGCTGGACGAATACGGCGGCATGTGCGGCATCGTGACCATGAACGATCTGGTAGAGCTGCTGGTGGGCGACCTCGGCGACGACGAGAATCAGGAAGACAAGGCTGATGATTCCATCGAGCAGATCGGCGAACGCACCTGGAAGATCGCAGGCCGCGCATTGCTGGAAGAAGTGGAGCAGCTGCTGGGCATCGACCTGCCCGACGAAGACTATGAAACCTTCAACGGCTATATCTTCAGCTTCCTCGGCACTGTGCCGCAGGACGGCACCACCATGGACGTGGAGACCGACCTGATGCTCGTTCACATCACGGACATCCTCGATCATCAGATCGAAAGCGCTGTGGTCGAAGTCAAGGAACAGCCCGTGGTCGAAGAAGAAGAGGACAGTTAAACGTAATGCGACCTGTGATCCCAAGATCACAGGTCGTTTTTTAACGGTTACGCCAGCCGAAGCTGTGCCATGGTAGCAGGTTTTCCGTCGGAACGGCTGATGACAAACAGCCAGCCTTCCTCATTGCGCTGGCGGCGGATGGTCAGCTCCTCGCCGCCGTAGCAGGCCTGCTTAAAGCAGATCTCCAGTTCCTTCACGTCCATCTCCTTCAGTTCCTCCACGGAGAAGGTATCCAGCAGGGCGCGGATATAGGCCGTGTTGTTCATATGCTGACCCATGTCCACATCGGTGGTACGAACCGCCGTGCGGAAGGTCGGCGCATCCTCTCCAAGCTCCACGCGGAAGCGGGAGAACGGCTCGGACAGCACTGTATCGGGCAGCACCGCCACATCGGGAAAGCCTACATCGCGGATGCGTGCCATGCTATGGTCGGCAACCCGCAGGATCGCCCATTCCGTTCTGCCCTCCGCCACGGTCTTACCACCGCAGGACAGGGTATAATAACGGTAGGTACGAAGATCGCCGGGCGCGAATTCGCCCAGCCAGGTCTTCAGCTGCAGCCGTTCCATCAGCCGTGGGCGGGAAAGAAAGCGCACCTTTGTGCGGACGGTCAGCCAAAACAGCCCCTTTTCCTCCATCACATTGCCGCCGATGCCCAATGTTTCCGCATGCTCGGAGGCAGCATCCTGAAACAGGACAAACACGCTCTGCGGGCTGAGCCGCGACGCGGCATCGCACAGGCTGGGCGTGACAAACAGTTCTTTTTCGTAGTAGCCTTTCATGGGGTATGCTCCTTTTGTTGAATCTGCAACTTATTGTACCGCAGTCTTTCCGCAATTTCAACCTTGAATCGCTGCGTTGAATTTATTCTGCCGCTGTGGTATAATATGGCTGATATATTTTGGGAGATGAGCTTTATGACCACTACGCTGTACCTCATCCGTCACGGGGAAAGTCTCGGCAATATTCAAAAGATCTTCCTCGGCAACACGGATTGGGATTTGACGGAATTGGGCTATCAACAGGCTGCCTGTACCGCTTCGGTCTTTGAAAATATCCATGTGGACGCCATCATTTCCAGCGATCTTCTGCGGGCCTATCATACCGCCTGTCCCATCGCGGAGCAGAAAGGTCTTCCCATCGAAACGGAGCAGGATTTCCGCGAGATCTTCGCGGGCAAATGGGAAGGCGGCGCCTTCGCCGATCTGGAACAGGCATATGAGCAGGATTACACCGTTTGGAAGACCGACATTGGCCGCGCCAGACCCACGGACGGCGAATCCGTACTGCAGCTGCACGCCCGCATTCTCAGCGCTCTGCAGCGCACCGTTGCCGCCCATGAAGGCGAAACGGTGGTCATCACCACCCACGCGACGCCCATCCGTGTGCTATGCACCGGATTCAGCGGGCTGCCCATCGAAGAAACCGCCAAAACCCCTTGGGTCTCCAACGCTTCCGTAACGAAGATCGTCTGCGAGGACGGCGTCTTCCGCGTGGAATATACCGACAAACACGATCACCTCGGCGACCTTTCTACCAGACTGCCCGCCAACGTTTAAAAGGAGAGATCTTTATGACCATCGGATTCATTGGAACAGGCAATATGGGCAGCGCGCTCATGGCCGCCATGGCATCCCGTTATGACCTTTGCGCCTACAACCGCGGCAGAGAGAAGCTGGAACGCATCTGCGAAACCACCGGTGCCCGCCCCATGGGCAGTGCGCAGGAAGTGGCTTGGAACTCTGATATGCTGATCCTTGCGGTCAAGCCCTACATCATCCCCGATGTGCTGCGGGACCTGGCAGGCCACATCCGTCCGGAGACCCTTGTGGTAACTGTGGCCGTTTCCCTGCCGATTTCCCTCTACGAAGCTGCTCTGGGCAGCGGCACAAAGATCATCCGCGCCATGCCCAATACCCCCGCTGCCGTAGGCGCCGGCGTGACCTCCTTCTGCTGCAACGCAGCATGCACCGAGGCCGATCGCGATGCCTTCATCCGTGCGTTTTCCACCGCGGGCATCACGGAAGAGCTGCCCGAAAAACTGATGGGCGCCGCCTCTGCCCTCACCGGCAGCAGTCCCGCCTATATCTGCATGCTGATCGAAGCCATGGCCGATGCCGCCGTCTGCCAGGGCATTCCCAGGGCGCAGGCCATCCGCATGGCAGCGCAGGCTGTGCAGGGCACGGCAAAGCTGGTGCTGGAAAGCGGCAAACATCCCGAGCAGCTGAAGGACGAGGTCTGCTCTCCCGGCGGCACCACCATCCGCGGCGTGGCCGCACTGGAACAGAGCGGTTTCCGCGGCAGCGTCATTGCCGCCCTCAATGCCTGCGGCGAAGCAGCCAAAGATAAGGAGTAACCGCATGGACAGAGAAACGCTCCTTTCCCTGCTGGAAGAAAACCCCGTCATCGCGGCCATTAAAAACGAGGAAGGCCTGCAGCGCTGCCTCGAAGCGGACAACCCCGTGGTCTTTATCCTCACCGCCACGCTCAACACGGTGGAGACCATGGTGGAGCAGCTGAAGCAGAAGGGCAAAACGGTCTTCGTCCATATGGACCTCATTGACGGTCTGGCCCAGCGGGAAGAGGCTGTGGACTATCTGGCGAAACATACGAAAGCAGACGGCATCATTTCCACCCGTCCCAATCTGATCCGCCATGCGTCCGCCCTTGGTCTTCTGACCGTGCAGCGCTATTTCCTGCTGGATTCCAAATCGCTGCGCAATGTGGTCAAGGGCGGCACGCCCGAAGCCGCCGACCTTGTGGAAGTTCTGCCCGGTGTCATGCCGAAGATCATCCGTCAGCTCAGCACGACGCTGCAGGTACCGCTGGTGGCAGGCGGCCTGATCTCCGACAAGGAGGATGCCATTTCCGCCCTTTCCGCAGGCGCCGCCGCCATTTCCACCTCCTGCGAGTCCGTTTGGTTTTTATGATTGAAAAACACCCGCTTCATGGTACATGAAGCGGGTGCTGCTTATTCTTTGTGTTTTTTTCTGTAGTACAGGTAGGAATAGATCATCGGTGCAAACCCCATGACCAGCACAATGGCAAAGAACAGGACGAAGCCGAAAAGGCTTGCCGCAATGCACAGCGCGCCGCCTGCCATCCAAAGCCTGCCGGCAAAGCGGTGGGTGCAATACCAGTTTTCTTCATCCTCCAGCGCCCACGGGGTCTTGATGCCCAGCGTATAGCTCTGGCGGCATTTGGGCATATAATTGCCGATCAGCATGAACATGGCGCCCAGAACCATCGGCATGATCACCTCCACGGATACGGGGATCTCCAGCGCGGTGAGATAGGTGATGCCACAGACCAGCACCGAGATAAAAGGACAGATCCAAAGCACCAGCTGCAGCGGCTTTCCCTCCACATTTTTACTTTTGGGTTCGATGCTGGTAACCAGCAGGCATAGCCACTGGATCGCCAGCACAAACAGCGGCATGCCGAAGACCGCCACCCATTTCGCTGCCCAACCGTCCACCTCGCCCTGCGCATTCCAGTGCATCGCCACCTGCTCCGGCAGGCGGTTCCACAGGATCAGACCCACCAGAACGGGCAGCAGCGCCACCAGCGAGGACAGAATCAATGTTCCCTTATACTTTTTCAGCATCGTTACCTTCTCCTTTCAATCCGGTCAGCCAGAGCATGATCTCCTCCAGCACGGAGGTGTTCAGCTCATAATAAATGAATTTTCCCTGACGGGCATCGCGGATCAGATCCGCCTCCTTCAGCACGGAAAGATGGCGGGAGATCGACGCGCCCGTGACCTCGAAATGCTCCACGATCTCCCCCGCGGACATTCGTCCGCCCTTCAGCAGCTCGAGGATCTCGCGGCGGATGGGATCCGCCAGCGCCCGCATGGTATTCTGCAGACTCATTCGGTTCGCTCCTTTCATTTAACATTTAACCTAACTGTTAAATGTATGATAACACAAGGCCGCCTGTTTGTCAACAGGCGGCCTGCAATTTTTTAAAGAACCAGAATGCCCAGATGCTCGAGGAGGATCTTCGTGCCCAACAGGATGAGGATCACACCGCCGGCAAATTCCGCCTTGCGCTGATAGCAGCAGCCCACGATGCTGCCGATGCGCACACCCAGCGCGGAGATGCCGAAGGTGATCACGGCTATCAGCACAGCCGCCAGCAGGATCTTGACCTGCAGGAAGGCGAAGGTCACGCCCACCGCCAGGGCATCGATGCTGGTAGCCACGGCCAGCACCAGCATGGTGCGGAAGGCCAGCGATCCGTCGGCATGCTCTTCTTCCCTGTCCATCGCTTCGCGGATCATATTGAAGCCGATCAGTCCCAGCAGGATGAATGCCACCCAATGGTCGAAGGCCACGATATACTGCTCAAAAGCCGAGCCCAGCAGCCCGCCCAGCGCGGGCATCAGGCCCTGAAACGCGCCGAACCACAGGCCGACGACGGCCATCTCCTTCAGCGTGATCCTTTCCATGGCAAGACCCTTGCAGATGGCCACCGCAAAGGCATCCATGGCCAGACCCACCGCCAGAAGCAGCAATTCCAAAATTCCCATATGCTATGTACTCCCAATTCCTGTGTTATCCGCGGTATTCTACCACAGTACAGCCGCCAATGCAATCCCTTTCCGTCAGATCAGACTGCGGTTCGGCGGATCCATCACCGCTTTCCAAACCGTCTTCCGGCAGAGAAAGGTCAACCACCATGAAACCGAATCCCTTCAGACTTGAACGATGGTTCAATTCGGATATATTGCTTTAGGCTATTGATCTCCATGCTCTAAAATGAGTTCTTTACACAACTCTAATGGCCATTTCCCTTTAACGGCAAGAATGTCCGGCGCTGTCCCATACACTGTGTTACAACTTCCATCGAGATTGATGCCTGTTGTGGAAGAAAACTGAATCAGCAACCCGGTATTACTGAGCGAAACAAAAACCGGACCTTGACCATCACCGTCACCTTTTGTCACACGGCCCACCAAAGTTGCCCATCCCGTTTTTTTGCAGAATCTCGCAAAAGTGTCTGCACTGGAGTAGACCATCTCATCAATCAAAACCCATCTTGACGCAGTCATCCATTCTTCTGTTTGCGGCTTTCCTTCTATACGGACTCCCGATTCACCAAAATAGTCCATACCGAATTCCTCTAAAAACGAGGGGTTTGGTGCATCCTGCGGCAATTCCGAAACGGGAGAGGGCATACCCATTTCATCCCAATAGTATTTTTCATTGACCGGTGTTTTTCCCAAAAAAATATAGTCTTTGTAAGAGTACGTCCCTCCGAAGGGGTTTATGATTACTTCCTGCATATAACGGGTCGAGCCACCGCTATTTCCGGTTATATCGATAATCACATTCTCAACATGTTCCAAGCCGGATAAATAAGATTCAATCATTTCCTGATCCCGTTCCACTACAGCTCCCGCCATGGTGCGGATGTGAAAATATGCGGTATTGATTTCCGGATACCATGCCGTTTCAATTTCCGGATAGTCTGCTTGCATACCGGAACTGATTGTTTTCAGCATTTCATATGCAGCAACTGTCTGCGCATTGAATAATACTTCGTTCCAAGCTGCGCTGCCCGACCGATCCCGTGCCGGATCTGTCATTGCATCGCAATATGTTTGATAAGTTCCGTAATCCACAACGTTTAGATGTGCAAAATAATCGAGTTCCCGAAACATTTGTTTCAGCACCTCAACAAAGGAATACAAATCGGTTGCACGATTCTCAACCATTTCCCCATACGCTACCCGCACCTGTTCAATATCAATACCACGCGACTCATAGACGCTAAAGAATGGATAATTATCGTCAAGCAACTGCCAGAGTTCATCATAGTCCTCTTGAAATATGCTTGCGTAGTTCATTCCTTCCGGAATCTCCTCCGAAATACCGGCCGCAGGCTCTATTGGCTTTGGCTCCCCTTCCGATTTGTCTAAAGAATCTCTGCCGGTTGCACATCCCTGCAATACAACAAACAAAGCGCAGATGCACAATAACACTCTCGTTATTTTCAGCATTTTCTACCCTCCATTCATTGTCAGACACTACATGGATGCACTCCGTATACCCCCCTGCTCAACTGAAGGGATTGGATGATCCTTTGTTCTCATGTATCCGGTATCGCAGCAAGTTCCGTCAGATCAGGATGCCGTTGCAGTGGTCGATCTCGTGCTGGATGATCTGCGCCGTCCAGCCCTCGTAGGTCTTGAAGCGGGTCTGCAGCTCCATGGTCTGATATTTGACCTTGATGGAGCGGAAACGCTTCGTCTTCCGCGTGCCGGGCAGAGAAAGGCAGCCTTCCTCCGTTTCATAAACACCCGAACTGCGGACGATCTCCGGATTCAGCATAACGGTATCCTTGCCGTGATCGTCAAACACGATGATACGGCGCAGCACACCGATCATATTGGCCGCCATGCCCACGCAGCCGTCCCGGTGGGCAGCCAGCGTATCCAGAAGATCCTGCGCGGCAGGCAGATCCTCCTTCCCCGCGGGCAGCGACTTCTGCGCGAGGAAGATGGGATCCTTCATAATGGAACGTTCCATGGCAGTACCTCAGCCGTTCACGATGGCGATGCCGGCGCTGGCGCCGATGCGGTTGGCGCCTGCCGCGATCATGGCTTCCGCCTCCTCGCGGTTGTGGATGCCGCCTGCCGCCTTGACGCCCATGTCGGGGCCGACGGTCTTGCGCATAAGCGCCACATCCGCCACAGTGGCGCCGCCTTTGGAGAAGCCCGTGGAGGTCTTCACAAAGTCCGCGCCGGCAGCCTTGGCCGCGAGGCAGGCCTTGACCTTCTCTTCGTCCGTCAGCAGACAGCATTCGATGATGACCTTCAGATGCGCATCTCCGCAGGCAGCCTTGACGGCGGCGATATCCTGCTCCACCAGCTCCCAGTCGCCATCCTTGGCAGCTCCGACATTGATGACCATATCGATCTCACGGGCGCCGTTGCGGACAGCCACGGCGGTCTCCGCGGCTTTGCTTTCGGCGGGAATGGCGCCGAGAGGGAAACCCACCACGCAGCAGGGAATGACGTCCGTGCCTTCCAGCTTTTTGGCAGCCTGCGCAATGCGGCAGGGGTTAACGCAGACGGAGGCGAAGCCATACCGGATGGCTTCCTCGCAGAGCTTTTCCACCTGTGCTGCGGTGGCATCTGGCTTCAGAACGGTATGGTCAATATAGGCAGCGATATTCTCGATCATGACAAAATCTCCTTTTTGCGGCAGCAGGATGCCGCCGTCTGTTTTCTATTTACTATACCACGGAGCGCAAAAAAAGAAAAGTGCCGGCGGTTTTCCCGTCGGCACATTCTACTTAAATTCTTCCGTAAAGGGCGGTCAGATCACGGATCTCCTCCGCCAGTTCTTCCGTCAGCTGGCCTTCCAGCAGACGCCAGCGCCAGTTCTTTCCGTCCACAAAGCCGGGATGGTTCATGCGGGCTTCTGCGCCCAGCTCCAGCCAGTCCTGGATCTGCGCGATGAACAGCTTGGAAACGGAGGCCATACCGGCGCGGATGACGGCACGGCACAGGCTCTCCTTCTCGCTCTTGGCCAGATAGCGACAGGCGAAATCCAGAGATTCCGGGTTGGCGGTCTCTTCCCACTGCACCAGCGTTTCATTGTCATGGGTGCCGGTGTAGCAGATGCAGTTGCGCTCATAGGTATGAGGCAGATAGTCGCTGGGTTCTCTGGGGTCGAAGGCAAATTCCAGCACCTTCATACCCGGGAAGCCGGACTTTTCCACCATGGAGATGACCTCGGGCGTCAGGAAGCCCAGATCCTCCGCGATGAATTCCAGCTCCGGCAGCTCGCGCTTGATGGCGCGGATCAGATTCATGCCGGGACCCTTGACCCAAACACCGTTACGGGCGGTCTCGTCGCCGTAGGGAACGGACCAGTAGCTTTCGATGCCGCGGAAGTGGTCGATACGGATCACATCGCAGATCTCCGCGGTGGAGCGCACGCGTTGGATCCACCAGCTGAAGTCATCCTTCTTCATCTTCGTCCAGTCATAGATGGGGTTGCCCCAAAGCTGACCGTCGGCAGAGAAGTAATCGGGCGGAACGCCTGCCACGCACTTGGGACGGCGCTCGTGATCCAGCTGATAATTCTTGGGCTCTGCCCAGACATCGGAGGAGTCCAGCGGGACGTAGATGGGGATATCGCCGATGATCTTGATGCCGTGGGCATGGGCATAGCTGCGCACTGCCTTCCACTGGGAGAAGAATTCGAACTGCAGGAACTGCTGCAGCTCCACCTCTTCCGCCAGCTCTTTGCGGTAGCTTTCCATGGCTTCTTCGCGGCGGTTTCGGATACCCTCCGGCCATTCGCTCCAGGGTTTGCCGTCAAAATGGCGCTTGAGCGCCATAAACAGGGCATAGTCCTTCAGCCAGAAGCTCTCCTGCGCCACAAAGCTGAGGTAGGAGGAATCCTGGCGGTCAAAGCGGGAGAACGCCAGCTGCAGAACGGGCATACGCTGCGTGAAGAGCGTGCCGTAGTCCACGCGCACGGGATCCTCGCACCATTCGATCTCAGAAACCTCTTCCTTCCTGAGAAGGTCTTTTTCGATCAGGATATCCAGATCGATGAGGTAATGGCTGCCTGCATAGGCGCTGTAGGTCTGATAAGGCGAATCACCGTATCCGGTGGGGCCGACCGGCAGGATCTGCCAGTAGGTCTGACCTGCAGACTGCAGAAAATCAATAAAGTCGAATGCTGCCTTACCCATGGTGCCGATGCCGTAAGGGCCCGGCAGGGAGGTAATATGCATCAAAATACCGCTTGCGCGCATGGATCTCGCTTCCTCTCGTTTACAGTTTGCGTACGCTCTCCAGAACGGAAAGCGCAAAGGGCACGATAACGTGCTGGGGTGCTTCGCCCTCCATGGCGTCCAGCAGCAGGCGCAGACCGGTTTCTGCGATCTGCTTCGTCTGCTGGCGAATGGTGGTAAGCTTGGGGGTATAGTACTGTCCGACCGTCAGACCGTCGAATCCAACGACGGAAATATCCTCCGGCACCCGCATCCCGTGGTCACAGATGCAGCGGATGGCGCCGATGGCAAGGACGTCCGCCATGGTGAATACGGCGGTTACAGCTTTGCCGCCGTCCTCCAGCACACGGTTCATGGCCTCGTATCCGCCGCGGAAAGAAAAGCGGGTGGATTCATAGGCAGTCATGGCGGCATGGGGTTCTTCGGCAAAGGCACGGACACACCCCTTATGGCGAAGACGGCTGATCTCCGATTTTTCCACATCACCGCCGATGACGGCGATCTTCTCATGTCCCTGCGCGATCAGATGGGATACCGCGCAATAGGCAGCGGCGGCGTCATCCGTGGCAACGCTGGACAGATTTTCGAAGCCCAGATGGGCCGCGGAGTTGGTCAGCAGCACACAGGGGATGCCGATGGAAGAAAAGTCAGCCTCAAAGTTTTCGCTGACGCCGCCCAGAAACAGGATGCCCAGAGGCTTCTTTTCTCTGCAGAGCTGCAGGGCGCAGCGGACTTCATTCTCGTCTTCATCGATGTAGTTGAGCAGCAGCGGATATCCGTGCGCCTCGGTCAGCGTCTGGATATGCTCCACCATATCGGCAAACATCTCGTTATTGCGGCCCTTGATGATGACCGCGATCGAAGTGCTTTTCTGCTGCTTCAGATTTTTCGCGTTGGTGTTGAGTTCAAAGCCGGCCTCGTTTACGATCGCCATGATCGTTTCCCTTGCTTTTTCGCTGACATTGGGCTGGTTATTCAGAACACGGGAAACAGTTCCCAGCGAGTAACCCGATAAACGGGCCAGGTCTTTGATCGTCATAGAAATACCTCTCGGAGGATGGTTGTGCAGAGGATCAGCCCTTCACAGCGCCTGCGGCAACGCCGGCAATGATATGCTTCTGGCAGAACAGATAGGCGATGATGATGGGAACGATGCTGATCATGATGACGGCCATGGTGGCGCCGAGGTCGACGGAGCCATAGCTGCCCTTCAGATACTGCACATGGATGGGAATGGTCATATACTTCGTGCGGTCCAGCACCAGGTAGGGCAGGAGATAGTCATTCCAGACCCACATGGTTTCCAGGATGCCGACGGAGATCAGCGTGGGCTTCAGCATGGGAAGCACAACGCTGAAGAAGGTACGGACAGGGCCGCAGCCGTCGATGGCGGCAGCTTCCTCGATCTCCAGAGGCAGGCCCTTGACGAAGCCGACAAACATGAAGGTGGCAAGGCCGGCGCCGAAGCCCAGATAGATCACGGGGATCGTCCAGGGGGTATTGAGGCTCAGACGGTCCGCGGTGTAGGACAGGGTGAACATGACCATCTGGAAGGGCACGATCATGGAGAACAGGCAGAGATAATAGAAAATATTGGAGAACTTGCTGCCGACGCGGGAGATATACCATGCGCTCATGGAGGTGAACAGAAGGATCAGAACCACGGAGGCAACGGTGATCAGCACGCTGTAGGCCACGGACTTGAGG
>JAFSHY010000163.1 GCA_017440065.1 Oscillospiraceae bacterium
ATTGATGCGGATCGTTTCCGTAAAGGCATCCTTGGCGCCCTTGACCGTGTTTTCCACTTCCGGCGGCGAAGGCGAACGGCGCACGGGGCTTCGCACCTCATATGCCACCGCTCCGCCGCCCGGAAACCACAAAACGCAGAAACCGTTGACCAGCTTTTCCGCCGCCGTCTGCAGATCCGATACTCCATCCGCCACCGCGTTGTAGACCGCACCCGACAGAGCCCTGCGGAACTGTTCCTGCGGGCTGCCCGTGACCTGTCCCTGCGCCAGCGGCTTCAGAATATAATCCGAAAGAAAACCGGAGGCCACCATGCCGTCCAGCGCGTAGGCATAGACGGTCTGCCCGTCCACCCGAAGCTCCCTGCGAATAAAGTCATCGCAGTTTTCAAAGATCGCCGACAGATTTCTGTCGTTCAGTTCCGCTGCATACCGACGTTCCATCGTACCCTCCCGCAGACCTTTTTCTCAGTATGCGCCGCGGCGGAAAAACTATTCGCTTTGATACTATATAATATAGTATGTCTTGTTTTTCCCGCGGGAGCGGATTATAATAGGGAATCAGAATGAGAAAACGAGGTAAATTCCCATGGCAGACGTTATTGCAGCCATCGCAACAGGCAAAGTTCCCTGCGCCATCGGCATCCTGCGCCTTTCCGGCGACGGAGCGGCCCGTGTATGCGGACAGGTTTTTAAGCTTCACTCCGGCACGCCTCTGGAGGACGCTCCCAACCGCAAGCTGGTGCTCGGTCACCTTCTGGACGAACAGGGCCGCGTCATCGACGAGGCCCTGGCCGTCTACACCCGCGCGCCCCACAGCTACACCGGCGAAGACACGGTGGAGCTGCAGTGCCACGGCTCCCCCGCCGTGCTGGCCGCGGGTCTGACCGCCCTATTCCATGCGGGTGCACGGCAGGCAGGCCCCGGTGAATTCACCCGCCGCGCCTTCCTCAACGGACAGATGGATCTGACGCAGGCGGAAGCCGTGATCGACCTCATCGACGCAGAGACCGCCGATGCCGCTGCCAATGCAGCAGGACAGGTAGGCGGCGCGCTGCTGCGGAAGATCGATCCCATCTATCAGAAGCTGACGGATATGATGAGCCATTTCCATGCCGTCCTTGATTATCCCGACGAGGACATTGATCCGTTCACGCTCTCCGGCTACGAAAATGACATTCGGAGCGCCAAATATGCCCTTGACGCGCTGCTGGCCACCTACAGCCGCGGCCGTGTACTGAAGCACGGCATCCGTGCCGCCATCCTCGGCCGCCCCAATGTAGGCAAGTCCTCCCTGCTCAACGCTCTGGCAGGCTATGACCGCGTGATCGTCACGGATGTTCCCGGCACGACCCGCGATACGGTGGAGGAATCCGTCCGTGTCGGCCGTCATCTGCTGCGTCTGCTGGATACTGCCGGCATCCGCGAGACTGAAGACCGGATCGAGCAGATGGGTGTGGAGCGCGCCGAAGCCGCCGCTGCCGAGGCAGATCTGGCCATCTTCGTCTGCGACGGTTCTCAGCCGCTGACCGAAGCCGACCGTCGGGCGCTGGACGCTGCGCTGGAATGCCATCGCTCCATGGCCATCATTAACAAGATCGATCTCGGTCCCGTGTCCGTGGAGCCCTCGGATCTGTACTTTGAATATGTTGTGCCTGTGTCCGCCAAGACCGGCGAAGGCATTGAGCTGCTGGAATCCGCCCTTGATATGATGTTCCCTGAGGATGCCCCCTGCGACGGCTCCATTCTGACCAACGCCCGTCAGGCAGGCGCAGTACTGCGGGCGCTGCGGGCGCTGGAAGCAGCCATCGAATCGATGAAGAGCGGTCTGACACCGGATGCCGTCCTCTGCGATGTGGAAACTGCCATGGAGGCCTTGGGTGAGGTCACAGGACGTACCGTCCGCGAGGATATCGTGAGCCGCATCTTCGAACGCTTCTGCGTTGGCAAGTAAGAATAAAGGAAGCAAATTATGATCTATCTTGACAATTCCGCCACCACCAAGCCCTGCGCCGCCGCGGTGGCCGCCATGACCGACGCGCTGACGGTCTGCTGGGGCAACCCCTCCTCCGTTTACGGCTTCGGCATGGAAGCCGAGCATCGGATGAAGCAGGCCAGAGAAGCCGTTGCCGCCAGACTGGGCGCCGAGCCTGACCGCGTGTTCTTCACCGCAGGCGGCACCGAGGCTGACAACTGGGCGATCTTTTCCGCTGCCGAACGGCTGGGCAAGCGGGGCAAACATATCATCACCACCGCCGTGGAGCATCACGCTGTCCTGCATCCCATTAAAAAACTGGAGCTGCAGGGCTTTGAAGTGACCTATCTGCAGCCCGACGAGAACGGAACCGTCACCGCCGACGCGCTGAAGCAGGCACTCAGAAAGGACACCATTCTTGTTTCCGTTATGATGGTCAACAACGAGACCGGCGCCGTCATGCCCATCAAGGAAATGATCCGACATACCCGCCGCCTTTCTCCGCTGGCACTGTTCCATACCGATGCCGTACAGGGCTTCCTCAAGGTCCCCTTCCAGGCCAAAACACTGGGCGCGGACATGATCTCCATCTCCTCCCATAAGGTTCACGGCCCCAAGGGCTGCGGCGCGCTGTACATCCGCAAGGGTCTGACCCTGCCGCCCTATCTGCACGGCGGCGGGCAGGAGCAGAACTACCGCTCCGGTACGGAAGCCACGCCCGCCATCCTCGGCTTCGGCGCGGCCTGCGCTGCAGCGGAGCCTGCCAAAGAGATCGAAGCCATGTGCCGCGTGCGGGATTACGGCTGCAAGGTACTGCAGGAAGTCCCCGGTCTGCAGCTGATCGGCAGCCGTCAGGCACCTCATGTGATCTCTCTTTCGCTGCCCGGTCTGCGAAGCCAGGGTATCATCAACTGTCTGCAGGATAAGGACATCTGCGTTTCCGCCGGTTCCGCCTGCTCCAGAGGCCACCGCAGCCATGTGCTGGAAGCCCTCGGCCTGCCCGCTCCTGTCATTGACGGTTCGATCCGTGTTTCTCTCTCCGCGGAGAACACCGAAGCCGATATGGACGCCCTGCGCGATGCCCTCCTTTGGGCGCAGCAGGTGCTGAAAGGATAAAAGAATCCCGCCATGGATTACATGGCGGGATTCTATATTGTTCAAAATTTCGCAGGGGGCAACCCTCGTGGCAGCCCTTAACCTGTTTCAGGTTATATTCCCCCGTTTTTCTATGCATCCTGTAGAATCCCTTTGAGGTGATTCCATGGATAAGCAGGATCAGATCCGTAATCTTTCGCGCAATATCGCGCATCTTCGCAAACAGCACCGTCTTTCCAAAGCAGAAATGGCACGGCTTGCCGGCATCAGCACCGCCACCTTGACCAAGCTGGAAGCAGGCATTCTTCCGCCCCGATTCAGCACAGAAACCATTCTGTGCATTTCCGACTGTTTCGGTCTTTCTCCTTCCGAACTTTTCCGTCCGGAATCCGATCCATGAGGAGAAGGCGGGCGATTCGTGAATCGCCCGAAAACAAACCGAAACAGATGCAGGGAATGCATGTATGCATTCCGCAAAAGCACCTGCGGAACGGAGGAATCCGTTCTTTCCATGCATGCAGCGTCCTGCAGAGAAAAACGGAAACGATGCGATCATCGTTCCCGTTTTTTCTTATGATGGATCAGTCAAACAGCGGGGTGGAGAAGTAGCGCTCGCCGGTGTCGGCCAGCACGGTGACAACGGTCTTGCCGGGGCCAAGCTTCTGCGCCAGCTTGATGGCCGCCGCCGTGTTGGTGCCGCCGGAAATGCCGCAGAGGATGCCCTCTTCCCTGGCCAGCCGCTTTGCCATTTCCACGGCTTCGTCGTCGGTGATGATGCAGATGTCGTCATAGATCTGCTGATCCAGCACATCGGGGATGAGTCCGTCGCCGATGCCCATCTGAATGTGGGCGCCGATGAGACCGCCGGAGAGCATGGCTGCCTGTTCGGGTTCCACCGCCCAGATGGTCATATCGGGGTTGGCGTTGCGGAGCGTATGACCGATGCCGGTCAGCGTGCCGCCGGTGCCGATGCCGGCGCAGTAGCCGTCGATTTTTGTGCCTTCCGCCTGCTGCAGGATCTCCATGGCGGTGGTGGTCTCCTGCACCAGCGGGTTATTGGGGTTGCTGAACTGGTTGGGGAAGAAGACGTTGGGGTCTTCCTCTGCCATCTTGCGGACAGTCTCGATGCAGCGGTCAATACACTCGCCGATGTTGCCCTCGTCGTGAATGAGGCGGACGTCCGCGCCGTACTGCTTCATCAGCTTCACGCGCTCTTCGCTGACGGAGTCGGGCATGACGATGACGACCTTATAGCCGCGGACAGCGCCGACCAGAGAAAGGCCGATGCCCTGATTGCCGGAGGTCGGCTCGGCAATGATGGTGTTGGGGCCGATCTTGCCTTCCCGTTCGGCGGCTTCGATCATGGCAAAGGCAGTGCGGGTCTTGATAGAGCCGCCCACATTGAGGCCTTCGTATTTGACCAGCACCTGCGCGCTGCCTTCGGGGACGATGCGGTTCAGCTTGATGAGGGGCGTACGGCCCATGGCTTCCAGAATATTGTTGATCATAATTTCACTCTTTCTCCGGGGCAACAAAAAAACTCCTGCCCCTGGCATACTATACTATGCAGGGACAAGAGCAAAGCTCCTGCGGTTCCACCCGGCTTGACGCTGCGCGTCCTCTCTATGCACCAATATGCACTGATCCGTGGTAACGGCGGATCTGTCCCGTCATCCCCTACTGAGCCGAAGCCTTTCAGTTTGCCCTCGCGGGTGCATTCGATCCGTGACCCGATGCCGCGCTTCCACCGTCCGCAGCTCGCTTTGACCGTTTCCTCGGATGTACTCTCCCGTTCATCGGTTTGTGAATATGGACAAATCATACCAAGCTTATGGGACTTTGTCAAGCTAAATTAATAAATCCGCAGAAAATCTTTTGCGGTGCAACGCCGCCCCCGTGATCACGATACGGAACGGCCTTCCCGCAGATCAAAACAGGCAGCAGAACGATCTGCTGCCTGTTTTAACTATCGGGGATCAGGTCTTCATTTCAAATTCCTTGCCGCAATTGGGGCATTTCACGCGGATGCGGCCCTTGCCAAACGGCACGCGCAGCTTCTTTTGGCAGCCGGTGCAGGTGAAATAGCGGTAGGCCGGCGCAGCGGCCTGATTTTTCGGCGCGCAGAAGGCAAGCACCGCC
>JAFSHY010000164.1 GCA_017440065.1 Oscillospiraceae bacterium
AAAACAAGACGCCTATGGGGCGTCTTTTTTTATAAATAACTGCCGCCGGAGATTCGAAATTGAAATCCAAGTCTCCGGTGGAGATTTGGGGCAACCAGTTCAAAAATTGGGAGCGAGCCGAGCGCTGCCGGTGGCAGATGCAGCGAGGCGAGCGAGGGCAGCGGTCGAAAAAAATCGAGGAACAGCGTAAGCCCGAAGATTTTTTCGGGCACCGCAACCGAATGCCATACTTTCTGCCGCAGGCAGAAAGGACGGAATCTCCGGTGGGTCACACCACAGAAAATCGGTACGCATAGGCTGAGAGGAAATGTTTCAAACAATCCCTCAGTCATTTGCTCGTGCCTCGCAAATGCCAGCTCCCTTTACACAAGGGAGCCTTTTTTTGTTCGGAATGACAATGGTGTGGAGGGTTCAACTGCCAAACCTGGCTCTCCCTTTGGGAGAACTGGCGAGCACAGCGAGCCTGAGAGGGTTCGGCGGGAGCCCCCCGCCCTGCGGCGTCAGAATGACAATCGGCAAGGAAACAGTTTCCTCCCCGGTGCGGTTGCAATGGCAGCCGTTTTTTTGTATAATGGGCATCAAAGTACCGCGGCAACAGCATTGCCGCCCGAGGAGGCACCGCGTATGGCAACCTATTTTTATGTATCTCCGTCCCGGGACGGCTGGCACAATCTCGCTGTGGATGAATGGCTGCTGGACAATCTGGGCGAAGAGGATCTGATCCTCTATTTCTATATCAACCGCAATGCCGTCATCATCGGAAAAAATCAGAATCCGTGGAAGGAATGCGATCTTCCCGCCATGGAACGGGACGGTGTACAGCTGGTGCGCCGTATCACAGGCGGCGGCGCCGTGTTCCATGACGAAGGCAACCTCAATTTCTCCTTTATCGCGGGCAAGGCCCGCTATGATACCGACCGCCAGTTCGGCATGATCCTGCAGGCGGTACGCGCCCTGGGCATCCCCTGCGAACTGACGGGCCGCAACGATATGCAGGCCATGGGGCGGAAGTTTTCCGGCAATGCTTTCTGCAGCCGTGGCGGGAAGAGCCAGCACCACGGCACGCTGCTGATCCGCTCCGATATGACGAGGCTGCAGAATTACCTCACCGTGGATCCCCGCAAGCTGAAGGCCAAGGGGGTGTCCTCCGTCCGCAGCCGTGTCTGCAATCTGACGGAGCATCTGCCGCAGCTGACGGTGGAGGCTATGCTGGAGGCGCTGCAGACCGCCTTCGGCGAGACCTACGGCAGCTATACCGCATGGGAACCCACGGAAGCACAGCAGGCCGAGATCGCCGTCTATGAAGAAAAGCACCGTTCGTGGGAATGGCGGCTGGGACTGACGCCCTCCTTTGACCTCGAACTGGATACCCGCTTCCCGTGGGGCGGTGTGCAGCTGCTGCTCACGCTGCGCGATGGCTGCATCGCGGAGGTGCAGGTCTTCTCCGATACGCTGGATGTGGCCGTGCCTTCCCTGCTGCAGGGGCTGCTGACGGGGGTGCGCTACGGCTCGCAGCCGATGTCGGAGGCGCTGCGCTGGGCGGATAACGAGCAGATCCGCGATATCGCCCAATGGATCCTGGAAGAAAATCTGTAAAAACCGAACACCGCCTTCCTGCCGATTGGCACGAAGGCGGTGTTTTTTCATAGGATGGGAGGAAAGGAGGGATATCATGGATCCCTATGACAAGGAAAAGACCCGTGAGATCTGGAAGCGGGTACTGGGCGAGGAGGAAAGCTGCGACTGCCGCGCCTTTGACTCCGAGCTGCTGCGGCAGATGATCGCGGAGGAGAAGACGATGGTCTGCGCCTACCGCTCGTTGGCGCGGTGCGCCGCAGGGCAGAGCCGGGAGCAGCTGCGGCGGTTTGGGGAACAGACGCTTTGCCACGCAAGAAAGCTGGAGGCGGTCTATTATC
>JAFSHY010000165.1 GCA_017440065.1 Oscillospiraceae bacterium
ACCACCTGCTGCCAGATCGATATCCTGAAGCTGTTCCATGACGGCTTCTCCACCGGTCACGGCTATCTGCGCGAGCCCAAGAGCATCGGCAGCTATGCCGCGCTGGCGGCCATCGCCATCCAGAGCAATCAGAACGATCAGCACGGCGGCCAGTCCATCCCCAACTTCGACTATGCCATGGCCGAAGGTGTGGGCAGAAGCTACCGCAGAGCCTACCTACAGATGCTGGTGGAAGCGGTGGAAGACCGCCTCGATCTGGATGATGCCTCCGATACTGTCCGCAAGACTGTGGAAGCTGTGGAGAATGTCACCGGCGAGACCGCCCGTCTTGAAAATTCCATCGCCTTTGACGGCGGCGTTGTGGTCGGCCTGGCTTCCGGCTTCGGCATCTCCGAAAAGGATGCTTCCCATCTGATCGCCCGCGCCAGAAAGCGCGCCTATGCCATGACCGACCGTGATACCTATCAGGCTATGGAGGGCTTCGTTCACAATCTGAACACCATGCATTCCCGTGCCGGCGCGCAGACGCCCTTCTCCTCCATCAACTACGGCACGGATACTACCCCCGAAGGCCGCATGGCCATCCGCAACATCCTGCTGGCGCTGGATGCCGGTCTGGGTCACGGCGAGACCTGCATCTTCCCCATCCATATCTTTAAGGTCAAGGAAGGCGTCAACTACAACGAGGGTGATCCCAACTACGATCTCTTCCAGCTGAGCTGCAAGGTCAGCGCCCGCCGCCTCTTCCCCAACTATACCTTCCTCGATGCGCCCTTCAACCTGCAGTACTATGTCCCCGGCCGTCCCGAAACGGAAGTGGCAACCATGGGCTGCCGTACCCGCGTCATGGGCAATGTCTATGATCCCGAACGTCAGATCGCCTATTCCAGAGGCAACCTCTCCTTCACCTCCATCAACCTGCCCCGTCTGGCGCTGGAGAGCGAAGGCAGCGAAAAGGTCTTCTATGAAAAGCTGCAGAAGATGCTGGACCTGGTGGCGCAGCAGCTGCTGGACCGCTTCGAGATCCAGGCTGCCAAGCACGTTTACAACTATCCCTTCCTCATGGGTCAGGGCGTCTGGCTGGATGCCGACAAGCTGACCGTGCAGGATGATCTGCGCGAGGTGCTGAAGCACGGCACCCTCTCCATCGGCTTTATCGGCCTTGCCGAAACGCTGACCGCCCTCTACGGCCGCCATCACGGCCAGAGCGAGGAGCTGCAGCAGAAGGGCCTGGAGATCATCGGCTTCATGCGCGACTACTGCGACAGAAAATCCCGGGAGATGCAGATGAACTTCACTCTGCTGGCCACCCCTGCGGAAGGCCTTTCCGGCCGCTTCATCCGCATGGATCAGAAGCGCTACGGCAGACTGGAAGGCATCACCGACCGTGAATATTACACCAACAGCTTCCATATCCCGGTCTGGTATCCCATCTCCGTTTACGATAAGATCCGTCTGGAGGCCCCCTATCACGCGCTGTGCAATGCCGGCCATATCAGCTATGTGGAGCTGGACGGCGATACCGCCAAGAATATCGAGGCCTTCGAATCCGTTGTCCGCTGCATGCATGACTGCGGCATCGGCTACGGCAGCATCAACCATCCTGTGGACCGCGATCCCATCTGCGGCTATGTGGGCGTCATCGGCGACGTTTGCCCCCGCTGCGGCCGCCGCGAAGGTGAGGAGATCCCGCAGGAACGCATCGACGAACTCAGAAAGAAATTCCCCGGCCTGCCCGTATTCCAGGGCATTGAATGATCCGTTCGGTGTGTCATTCAGAGGGCATGAAATGCCCGAAGAATCCCGACGCCCGACATAGGACAGGCATAACAGAAAAGGAGCGAATCATATGACCAGAAAGAATTACAGCGAAAAGCTCGGCGAAGGCGTGGGCTTTGAACGCATCCGCCGTATCACCGGTTATCTCGTCGGCACCATGGACAAGTGGAACGATGCCAAGCGCGCCGAGGAGCGCGACCGCGTCAAGCACGGCATGGAAAACCATGATTGAGCTGGCAGGCATTTCCGGCGACAGCATCGTGGACGGCCCCGGCATCCGCACAACGGTCTTTGCGCAGGGCTGCCCCCACCGCTGCCCCGGCTGCCACAATCCGGAAACATGGCCCTTCTCCGGCGGAACGCCCATGGAGGAGGAGCGCATTCTGGAGATCGTCCGCAGCAATCCCCTTTGCCGCGGCGTGACCTTCTCCGGCGGCGAGCCCTTCGCCCAGGCGGAAGGCTTTGCCCGACTCGGCAGAATGCTGAAGGAGGCAGGCTACGAGGTGGCATCCTATTCCGGCTATACCTTTGAGCAGCTGCTGCGCGGAACACCCGCCCAGAAGGCGCTGCTGGAAACGCTGGATGTGCTCATCGACGGCCCCTTCCTGCAGGCGGAGCGCAGCCTCGAGCTGAACTTCCGCGGCAGCAGGAATCAGCGGATCCTGCGCGTGCCGCAGAGTCTGGCGGAGGGCCGCGCTGTGGCGGAGACCAGCGCCAGATGGTTGGCAGAATACTGAATCATGCAGCCGAAAGTCCTGTGGACTTTCGGCTGTTTTTTTGGCCGACGGGAATTTTTACACCCAATTTTCGTTTTGTGGTTGAAAAATTCACGAATTTCGGATACTATAGAACTATCAAACAGACCCAACCTTACAAAAGGAGGATATACAACGTATGGTGAAGGTGATTTTAGGAGACAAGGGCTCCGGTAATACAAAGGAACTGATGAAGACGATTGGGGAAGCCCTCGCGCAGGCTAAGGGCAGCATCGTCTGTATCGAAAAGGGCAATGATCTGACTTATGACGTCAGCCATGAAGTTCGTCTGATCAGCGCCCGTGACTACGGAATCGAAAGCTTTACCTTCCTGAAGGGCTTCGTTTCCGGCCTGCACGGCGGCAATTTCGATATCACCAGCATCTTCATCGACAGCTTATATAAAGTCGCAGGCAGCAAGGAACAGGCAGAGGCCGCTGAATTCCTGGCCTGGTGCGAACAGTTCGGCGAACGCAACATGGTCAACTTCACGATCTCCGTTACCGAAGATCCCGATGCCGCCATCGAAGGCATCAAGAAGTACTGCTGATCGCGATCCCGTCATCCCGCAGCGCTTTCCGTCACGGAAAGCGCTGCTTTTTTTGTGTGTTCCTCTTGACAATACTATCGCACTGCGATATAATCAAACCACAATACATCGCACCACGATATATCGAACCAAAATACATCGGAGGGATCGTATGGACGCACACACAAGAAAAGTTTATGTCCCCATGACGGAGACCGGCTTTTACATCCTCTTCTGTCTGCGGCAGCCGAATCACGGCTACGGCATCGTGCAGACGGTGGAACGGCTGACCGGCGGAGAGATCCGTCTGGCGCCCGGCACCATGTACGGAAGCCTTTCCAAAATGGAAAAGGACGGCCTCATCCGCTTCGTGCGGGAGGAAGAGAAGCGCAAGATCTACGAGATCACGGAGCTGGGAACGGAAGTGCTGCAGCTGGAGCTGAAGCGCATCCGCAGACTCTATGAAAGCATCAGAGAGGAGCTTTGAGATGCAGACGAAAAAGGAATTCCGTTTTTTCACCATCTTCCAGTATGAGCAGGAGCAGGAATATCTGCGCCGCCGCCATCAGCAAGGCTGGAAATTTGTCAAGGTCACCGGCATCGGCATCTACCATTTTGAACGGTGCGTACCGGAGGATGTGGTCTATCAGCTGGATTACAACAAGGATGCCGCGGAAAATCGGGAGGAATACCTCACCATGTTTGCCGATTGCGGCTGGGAATATTTGCAGATGTACGCCGGATATACCTATTTCCGCAAGCCTGCTTCCCAAATGGAGGGGGAAGAGGGCATCTTCTCGGACGGCGCATCCCACCTTGCCATGATGGAACGGGTACTTCGGGGAAGAATGCTGCCGATGTTGGTACTCTTTTCCGCCTGCCTGCTGCCCCAGTTTATCATAAACCTTTCGAACGGAAGGTATGTGGTGGCATCTTTCCTGGGCGGGATCCTGCTGCTGTATGTGTTCGTCTTTACCGGCTGCGGCATCTACTATCTGAAGCTGAAGCAGAAATATCTGCCCTGAACCGCGGAGAGGAGAAGTCCTATGCTGAAAAAACTCTATGATAAGGATCCCGTGTGGTTTGCCGTCCTGTGGATCGGCCTCTATGTCGTCGGCTTCAGTGCGGCGGATGCCGCCTCCGATGCCATCGGCATTTCCAAGCTGATCACGGCGGCGGTCGGCCTTGCCATGAGCGCCGTGCTGCTGGCCTTTGCGAAAAAACACGGTCTGCTGCGCCGGTGCGGCCTTGTAAGGTTTGATGGAAGCGGAAAGAAATATCTGTATTTCCTGCCGCTGATCGTCATTTCCTCCGTCAATTTCTGGAACGGCGTGACCGCGCCGGAAGGTTTGCTGACGTCGATTTGCTTTGTGGTGTCCATGTGCTGCGTGGCATTTCTGGAGGAGGTCATTTTCCGCGGCCTGCTCTTCCGCGGCATGTGCGACGGCGGCAACGTGAAAACTGCCATCCTCGTCTGCTCGCTGACCTTCGGCATCGGCCATGCCGTCAATCTGCTGAACGGCGCGCCGGTCTTTGAAACGCTGCTGCAGCTGGTCTATGCCTCTGCCATCGGGTTCTGCTATACGGCCATCGTCTACCGCAGCGGCAGTCTGCTGCCCTGCATCCTCTCCCACGCGGTGGTCAATTCCACCAGCCTTGTCGGTGCGGAATGTGCTCCGTGGATGCTGGCGGTGATCGCGGCGGTGCAGACCGTTCTTGGCGTCGGCTACGGCATTTGGGTCCTCAAAAAAGTCCCTGCCGAAACAGAATAAGAAAAACCCGTGCTGTTCGGCGGGGGTAAAACAGTTAATCCTCCCTATGAGTTTTTCATAGGGA
>JAFSHY010000166.1 GCA_017440065.1 Oscillospiraceae bacterium
CGACGCGTTAAGAAAACATGCCAGCGGCATGTTTTTAGCCTAAGCGGGGAGCAAGCTGTGCTTGCGACCTGGGCCAAAGGCTGTCAGCGAAGCTGACTGAGGGATTGACAACCCCTCCGCCCCTGCGGGGCACCTCCCCTTACACAGGGGAGGCTTTGATGCAGTACAAAACCGCATACCGCATGATAAACCAATCGGTGTATAGAAGAGCGCCCTTGCATCAGTTAGATAAATTGGATTTATCTAACTGCACTTTGCTCAACAATCCTGTATACTTTTTCAGACCAATCCCATATATCTTTATCATAATTTAGTCGAATATACAAGAACAGGCACAGCAGTATGATCCGCTGTGCCTGTTAACTGTTTTATGAGCACCGCCTTTTCGGCAGAGGCTCGCTTTTTTGTTTAGAAACCGGAAATCGTTTCGGGAGCGGCAAACAAGGCATCGTAATCCGGCTTTTTTGCCCTTACGTCGATCTGCGCCTGAATGGCGCGGACGACCTGCTCCGTGATGGCTTCGGTGGCAGCCTGCGTATAGAAGTGGGTCTTATCGGAATGCCAGCTGCGGGGCGCATCCTTCAGAAGACCGTAGAGATCATTGACGGCAAAGCCGTAGCTCTGCACGATCTCCACCGCCGCCGCGTTATAGGCTTCGATCACCGCATTGCGGCGCATGGCGCGTTCGGGCTGCAGATAGGAAGCCTCATCCACCGGTGTGGAGGTGGCGAAGATGACCTTGGCCTCGGGCAGCACCTTGCGGATGCGGCGGCAGATACGGTCGATATACATCCGATAGATGTCAAGCGGGGTGGCAGGGCCGTCCTCAAAGAGCTCCAGGCAGTCCCAGAGGCCGGCGTTCCAGTGAAGGCAATCCACCTCGCCGCCGCTTTTTTCCACCCATTCATGCAGATACCGCAGCACATACTGGGTAAAGCGGCAGTTTTCCTCCGGATACCAAACCTCGGCAGAGTCCTTCAGCGCCAGCTTCACATATTGATCGTAGCCCATACGGATGGAATCACCGATCAGCAGTACACGTTTCATCTTCTCCGCTCCTTGTCAATACACTTTCTTTTCCATCCACTTGCCGCTGAAGAACCGCCAGGTAAACATCACGGCACGGGCAACCCAGTTGACGCACATGGCCACATACAGACCCACCGCGCCCAGACCGAATACCGTTCCCAGCACATAGCCGAGACCCACACGGATCAGGAACATGGCGCCCATGGACACCCACATGGTGTACTTTGTATCACCCGCTCCGCGCAGCAGCTGCGGCTGACCGAAGGAAAGCGGATAGAACGGGAACGCAAAGCAGCAGAAGATCCGCAGCAGCTTGGCCGCCAGCTCATGCACCTCCTGTGAGCCGCCGAAGAGCAGCACCATCTTATCCGCCAGCACAAAGCCGATGGCGCTGTTAAAGAACTGGATGACCACCGCATAGAGCATCATCAGGCGGTAATACCGCTTGGCCTGCTCCTTGTCATCCGCGCCGATGGCACGGCTGACCGCCACCAGACCCACCAGACCCCAGCAGTTGCCGAAGTGGTAGAGCGCCGGTGTCAGCTGGTTGGAGATGCCGTGAGCGGCACTGTGGATGACGCCGTAGGTGACCAGCATACGGGAAAGCAGCAGCACACCCGTCTGGAACATAGAGGAATCCACCGCCACCGGCAGACCGATACCGATGCCGCGGATGGCAACGCGCCAGTTAAAAAACCGCGCGCCGTGGCGATGACCGAAGACACGGAGGTTGCCCTTGCCGAACTCCAGCAGCAAAATACCCGCCAAAGCAGCTACTCCTGCCGCGATCATCGTGGCCATCGAGAATCCGCTGACGCCCATATCAAAGACATAAGAGAACAGCAGCTTGAATCCCAGCGCCACCGCCATCATGCCGACGGTCAGCATCATGGAAAGCTTCGTATTGCCCTCCGACCGCAGCGTAGCCGTGCAGACGAAGACCAGCGAGCGGAGGAAATAGGCCGGGATCATAAAGGTGAAATAATCCACCGAATAGGAAAGGGTAACGGGATCGATCTTACCCAGCAGCAGCTGCAGGAAGCCCGCGCGGTTGATGCTCAGCAGGCAGCAGAAGAGCATGGAGATGAGGCCGTTGGAGAGCAGCATCATGCGTACCGATGCAGAAGCATGGGCCATGCGCTTGCCGCCGATGTACTGGCCCGTCAATACCGAAGAGCCGGATGCCAGGCCACTGAAAAAAGCATTGACCCAGTTGTTGATCGTGATGACATAGGAAACGCCTGCCGTGGCCTCATCACTCAAATAGGAAGCCAGCAGCGTATCCGCCAGAGAAAGCAGCGCCAGAAACAGCTGCTCCAGCAGGACGGGGATGTACATCCGGATCAGCTTGCTGCGGGAGAACATATCGTCTTCCCGCAATCGGAACAGGTTTTTCGTTTCAGTCTTCATGATCGTAC
>JAFSHY010000167.1 GCA_017440065.1 Oscillospiraceae bacterium
AAATATGCCTTCGTCATATTGCGGTGTCACTTCGTGACGATGAAAAACAAAACAGACTGCGATTTGCAGTCTGTTTTTCCTTAACTTTTTCGAAGAAAAAATTTCACAGGCAAAGCCTATTTCACACGCCGTCAGGCGTATTTCACAGATTTGCAAAGCAAATCTATATCATTGCGTGTTGGACATATCCTTATGCCCAACACGCTAAACGGGCCGGTTTTTGTGCGGTTGCCATAAAAAGCAGGCATCCGGTTTTCCGGATGCCTGCGAAAGGATCTTATTCTTCGATCCAGCTGCCGGCACGGCCGACGGCTTTTTTCCACTCGGCAAGGTACTTGGCGCGGGTGGCTTCTTCCATGACGGGCTCGAAGGTGCGGTCTTCCTCCCATGCGGCGCGGATCTCATCCTGAGAGGCCCAGAAGCCCACGGCCAGACCGGCCAGACAGGCTGCGCCCAGCGCGGTGGTCTCGCGGACCACGGGACGGACGGTGCGGCTGTTCAAAATGTCCGCCTGGAACTGCATGAGGAAATTGTTGGCGCTGGCGCCGCCGTCCACGCGCAGGGCGCTGAGGCGGATGCCGGTATCCTGCTCCATGGCGCGGACCACATCGGCCACCTGATAGGCAATGGCTTCCAGAGAGGCGCGGACGATATGCTCTCTGCCGGTGCCGCGGGTCAGACCCACGATGGTGCCGCGGGCATACATATCCCAGTGGGGAGCGCCCAGACCGGTGAAGGCGGGAACAACGTAAACGCCGCCGTTATCGGGCACGGAGAGGGCAATGCCTTCGGATTCCGGTGCGCTGGTGACCATCTTCATGCTGTCGCGCAGCCACTGCACCACGGCGCCGCCGATAAAGACGGAGCCTTCGAGGGCATACTGCACCTTGCCGTTCAGACCCACGGCGATGGTGGTCAGCAGGCCGGATTTGCTCTCCACGAACTGCTCGCCCACGTTCATCAGCAGGAAGCAGCCGGTGCCGTAGGTATTCTTGGCGTCGCCCTTGTCGAAGCAGGCCTGGCCGAAGAGGGCCGCCTGCTGGTCGCCGGCGATACCGGCAATGGGAACGGCGAAGCCGCCGATGACGCAGTGGCCGTAGACGCAGCTGCTGTCCTTGACCTCGGGCAGCATGGAGCGGGGAATATCGAGGGCAGCGAGGATCTTGTCGTCCCAGTCGAGGTCGCGGATGTTGTAGAGCATGGTGCGGGAGGCATTGGTGTAGTCGGTGACATGGACCTTGCCGCCGGTCAGCTTCCAGATCAGCCAGGTATCCACGGTGCCGAAGAGCAGCTCGCCGCGTTCTGCGCGTTCGCGGGCGCCTTCCACGTTGTCGAGGATCCACTTGATCTTGGTGCCGGAGAAGTAGGCATCGATCAGAAGACCGGTGGAGGACTTGATGTAATCCGTCATGCCCTGTGCGGCCAGCGCTTCGCAGATGGGAGCGGTACGGCGGCACTGCCAGACGATGGCGTTGTAAACGGGTTCGCCGGTGATCTTATCCCAGACGATGGTGGTCTCGCGCTGGTTGGTGATGCCGATGGCAGCGATCTGCTCCGGCTCAACATTGTAGTGAGCGATGACTTCCATCATCACGGAATACTGGGAGCTCCAGATCTCGCGGGGGTCATGCTCGACCCAGCCTGCCTGCGGATAGATCTGCGTGTATTCCTGCTGGCTGACGCCCACGATGTTCTGATCGTGATCGAACAGTACGGCGCGGGAGCTGGTGGTACCCTGATCCAAAGCAATGACGTATTTTTTCATAGCGCTGCCTCCTGAATAAGTAGGTTTTTGGTTATGGAAGAATATGCAGATGTGCGGGAAATGCCGCCCACAGCGGCCATTTCTCAACGTTATGCTCTTAGTATACTGTATCATTCGGCAAAAAGGAAGCCCCCAAAGCCGTATTTTTTTACAGAATTAACTAATTCGGACGGGAAATTCGCGCCGTTGCAAAAGAGCGGCGGATGGAGTACAATAAACAGAAAGAAACAGCCCTCTGCCGGTGCGGAGGAGGAGGAATCACATTGAAACTGGGCAACTTGGTAATAGACGGAATGACGGTGCTGGCGCCTATGGCGGGCGTGACGGACTATGCCTTCCGTACGGTCTGCGCGGAGCTGGGCGCGGCGCTGACGGTGACGGAAATGGTTTCGTCCCGGGCGCTTTGCTATCAGGATAAAAAGTCGGTCTCCCTGCTGGGAAAAACGCCGAAGGGCATCTGCGGCGCGCAGATCTTCGGCAATGATCCTGCCGTGATGGCGCAGGCGGCAAAGCTGGCGCTGCAGCATTCCGGCTGCGATTATATCGATCTCAATATGGGCTGCCCCATGCCCAAGATCGCCGGCAGCGGCGACGGCTGCGGACTCATGAAGGAGCCTATGCTGGCGGCGGATATCGTGTCTGCTGTGAAGGACGCGGTGGATGTCCCCGTCACGGTCAAGTGCCGCAAGGGCTGGGATAAGGGCAGCGTCAATGTGGTGGAATTCGCGCAGCTGATGGAAGCGCGGGGTGCCGATGCCATCTGTGTCCACGGCAGAACGCGGGCGCAGCTTTACAGCGGTGTGGCGGACTGGGATATCATCCGCGCGGTCAAGCAGACGCTGCAGATTCCCGTCATCGCCAACGGCGATATCGTCAGCGGCGAGAAGGCGGTGCAATGCAGGAAGCGCACGGGTGCGGATCTGCTCATGGTGGGCAGAGCTGCCTTCGGTGATCCGTGGATCTTCGCGGAGATCAATGCCGCCCTGCGGGGCGAAGAGATCCCCAAGCGTCCGCCGCTGGCGGAGCGGGTGGATGTGGCGCTGCGGCAGTTTGAACTGGCCGCGGAGGATAAAAACGAGCGCGTTGCCTGTCTGGAGGCCAGAAAGCATTTTGCGTGGTATCTTCGGGGCGTTCCCTACGCAAACTATTATAAAGAGAAGATCTCCATGGTCTCCTCGTTGGAAGAGATCCGCGCCATCGCGGCAGGCGTCAAGCGCGACCTGCGGGATGAGCGGACGGACCGTTAAGCAGAGAAGGAGGTTCTCTATGGCAAATCATACCCCTCATATCGGTGCGGAACTGGGCGATTTCGGCAAGACCGTGCTGATGCCCGGCGATCCGCTGCGGGCAAAATTCATTGCGGAAACCTTTCTGGAAGATGCGAAGCTGGTCAATAATGTCCGCGGTGTGCAGGGCTATACCGGCTATTACAAGGGTGTGCGGGTGTCCGTTATGGCATCCGGTATGGGCATGCCCTCCATCGGCATCTATTCCCATGAGCTTTATAATACCTTCGGCGTGGAGCATATCATGCGGATCGGCTCTGCCGGTTCCATGCAGAAGGACGTAAAGATCCGCGATCTGGTCATTGGTCAGGGCGCCTGCACCGATTCCCGCTGGGCGCATCAGTTCCATCTGCCCGGCGATTTTGCGCCCATCGCGTCCTACAAGATGCTGAAGACCTGCATGGAGCAGGCGGCAAAGCTGGGCTGTGAGGATCGCTGCCATGTGGGCAATCTGCTCTCTACGGATTGCTTTTACGGCGACCATACGGATGTGCCGGAAGGTCTCGGTACCACCTACGGCTGGAACAAGATGGGCGTGCTGGCGGTGGAGATGGAGGCGGCTGCCCTCTATATGAATGCCGCCCGCTACGGCAAGCACGCGCTGGCCATCTGCACCGTTTCCGACCATCTGCTGACCGGCGAACACACCACGGCGGAGGAGCGGCAGAATACCTTCACGGAAATGATGATCCTGGCGCTGGAAACTGCCGTCGCGCTGGAATGACGGTCGGGAAAGAATGTCATTCTGAGCGAAAGCGAAGAATCTCCAACCTGTCATGATCGGGGAAAAAGGAGAAGATATTTATGAAGAGGATCTTTCTGATCGTTCTGGATTCCGTCGGCGCCGGTGCGGCGCCCGACGCGGCTGCCTTCGGGGATGCCGGCGTGCATACGCTGCGCTCTGTGCAGGAAACGGGGCTGCTGCGGATCCCCAATCTGCAAAAGGCCGGCATCGGCAATATCGAGGGGCTTTCTTTTCTTGGGAAAGAGGAAGCGCCTTCCGCGGCTTACGGCCGCCTGCGGGAGCGTTCCCGCGGAAAAGACACCACCGTCGGTCATTGGGAGCTGGCGGGGGTGATCTCGGAATATCCGCTGCCTACCTATCCCGAAGGCTTCCCCGAAGAGATCCTGGAACCCTTCCGCGCCATGACGGGCAGGGGCATCCTCTGCAACAAGCCCTATTCCGGCACCGCCTGCATCCGTGACTACGGTGATGCCCATGTGCGTACGGGCGACCTCATCGTCTATACCTCTGCCGATTCCGTTTTTCAGATCGCGGCGCATGAGGATGTCGTGCCGGTGGAGGAGCTCTATGAGATCTGCCGCGGCGCGAGAAAGCTGCTTCGGGGAAAGCACGGCGTGGGACGCGTGATCGCGAGACCCTTCGTGGGCGAAAGCGGCAATTATACAAGGACGGACCGCCGCCGCGATTTTTCTCTGGAGCCGCCCGAAGAAACGCTGACGGATGTGCTGAAGGCGGCGGGAAAGGATGTCCTCGGCGTGGGCAAGATCGGGGATATCTTCGTGGGACGCGGCATTACGGAAAGCACCGTGACGCACGGCAATGAGGAAGGCATGGCGGTGACGCTCCGGCTGGCGGAGCGGGATTTTGACGGCCTTTGCTTTGTGAATCTGGTGGATTTCGATATGCTCTACGGCCACAGAAGGGACGCGGCGGGCTATGCTGCCGCCCTCAATGCCTTTGACGCGTGGCTGCCCTCGCTGCTGGAGCGGCTGGGCGAAGAGGATCTTCTGCTGATCACCGCCGACCACGGCTGCGATCCCGGCTATGACAAAACCACCGACCATACGAGAGAATATGTGCCGCTGCTGGCGCTGGGACATCGGGTGCGGCCTGTCTGTATCGGGACGAGAAGCTGCTTTGCCGATGTGGCGGCCACGGTGGCGGAGCTGCTGGATGTGCCGATGAACTGCCCGGGAACAAGCTTTGGAAAGGAGATCCTGCCGTGAGAGAACAGCTGGTCAGAATGGCAGTGGAGGCTATGAAAAAGGCCTACGCGCCCTATTCCCGCTATCGGGTGGGAGCTGCGCTGCTGACGAAGGGCGGGAAGATCTATACGGGCTGCAACATTGAAAACGCGGCCTACGGCCCCACCAACTGCGCCGAACGGACGGCCTTTTTCAAGGCGGTCTCCGAGGGCGAGCGGGACTTTGCCGCCATTGCCGTGGTGGGCGGGCAGGAAGGAACGGTGAACGCCTTCGCCGCGCCCTGCGGTGTCTGCCGCCAGGTCATGCGGGAGTTTTGCGCCGATGACTTTGAGATCCACCTGTGGGACGGCAGCGAATACCGCACCTGCACCCTCGGCGAACTGCTGCCGCTGTCCTTCAGCAGCGCGAATCTTTCAGAATAATACAAAAACCTCCCTCGTACAGAGGGAGGTTTTTTGGCAGCGCGCTCATCCGATCTGATCGCCGATGAGGAACCAGTCGGGGCCGACCTGAACCTTTACGGTGGCGGTGGTCTTTCCGTCGGTAACGGGAATGTAGTAGTGGGGGACTTCGGGGAGCGTATCGACGGAGATCTCATCCATCGATCCGCCCAGCGAAAGGCCGCAAAGCTCACCCATGCCGTAGAGGGAGAGGGCGCACCATTCGTCGACCGGCGCGCCGGGATCGGCGCAGGTGTAGGACATGGCCAGCGGAAGGCCGGTTTCGTCGTCCAGATGCAGCAGCAGGATGCTGCCGTTGCCGTCCATGAACATGACCTCCCAGAAGAGGAAGGAGCGGTCACCGGCAGAGGCCATCAGGGCAAACTGCTCCACCTGCTGGGTGCTGGAGCTGTCCAGCAGCGGTGCGCCGTAGCCGCTCATCACGGTCTCCAGCAGCTTCCAGCTGTGCTGGGAAAGGGAGGCGGGAGTCTGATACCGTGCCACACCCACGTTCAGCACCGTGCAGTCCTCTGTGGAGAGAAGGGCCAGCTTTTCTGTGTGGGAGAGGTCGGAGTCGATGTGCAGATCCACGGGACGGATGCCCGCGTCCTCGGTCTGCTCCGCGTTTTTTGCCTGCAGCGCCGCGGCGGCTTCGGGAAGACCGAGGCCGAGAAGCAGCGCGGCGATGATCAGCAGGGCGGCAAGAAGGGCTTTTTTCATGGCTGCGTCCCTCCCTTCAGCAGGATGGTCACGCAGGTGCCCACACCTTCGCGGCTGGAGAACTGCAGCTCGCCGTTGTGCAGATCTGTGATGCGGCGGCAGAGCGCCAGGCCCAGGCCTGCGCCACCCTGGGCGCGGGAACGGGATTTATCCACACGGTAGAAGGCTTCGGTCAGACGGGTAAGGGCTTCCGGCGGCATGCCGCGGCCGTTGTCCGCCACACGGATGCGGAGTCCTTCCTCCGTAAAATCGGACTGGATCACGATCTGTCCGCCGGTTTCCATGGCCTTTCTCGCGTTGTCCATCAGATTGTAGAGCAGCGATTTGAAGAGATCCGGCTCCAGCTTCCAGCTGCCCTGTTTGCAGCTGCAGCGCAGGGTGATGCCCTGCTGCTTCATGATGGGGCGGAATTCCTTTGCAATGGACTCGATCAGCGCCTTGGGGCTGCATTCCTGCATGGGAAGGTCATCCTTTTCCAGCACAAGAAGGTCGAGCAGCTTGAGGGAAAGGCTTTCCAGCCGCTTGCCCTCGGAAAAGACGTAGTTGGCGGCCTCGCGGCGGTCCTGTTCGGAAAGCTCCGTGCTGCGCAGCAGGTCGGCATAGCCGATGATGGAGGTCATGGGGGTCTTGAGCTCATGGGCAAAGCTGCCCATGAATTCATCCTGCCGCTCCATGGTGCGGGTCATTTCGTCCATGGAGGCCTCCAGCCTGTCGGCCATTTGGTTGAATTCGGCAGCCAGCTGGCCGACCTCATCCTGCGAGGTCACCCTGACACGGGTGGAGCGCTTGCCGCCTGCCAGCTCGCGGGAGGCCTTGGTCAGCGAGCGCAGCGGATAGGTCAGCCAGGTGCAGAGCAGCCACGAAAGGGCGGCGCCCAGCACCGTTACGGCCAGAAAGGTCCAACGGTAGATGGCAAGCTGGCTGTCCCGACGGGCATAGGCATCGGAAATGTCGGAAACCATGCGAACCTCCAGCTCTGTGATCCCGCCGGACAGCAGGCAGGTAATGAGGATCTGCCTGTCCCGCACCGTCAGCGTGTTGGGATCCGCGGCAACGGTATCCAGCAGCGGGCTGCTGCCGCTGCGGAAGAGGACGGCATTGCCGCTGCGCACCAGCAGGCCGCTCCATTCGGCGCTGCCGCTGCTGTCCAGCTGCTGCAGCGTGGAGGCGACGGAGCTTTGATCCTCCAGAATGGAAAGGGTGTTCAGCAGCATCTGGCAGGATTGGCGGGCAGAAGCCTTCTCCTGCTCCACGGAGGCATGAAAAGAGGAGGAGATCAGCAGACTTCCGCCGATGCCGTAGGCCAGAGCCAGCAGCCAGATCATGCAGATGACCATTTTGGTGCGGAATTTCACGGGATCCCTCCTCTCTGTTTTGTTTATTATGGGGTCAAAGCTCCAGCCGGTAGCCGACCTTGCTGACGGCCTTCAGCCGTTTTTCCCAGCCCACCTTTTTGCGAAGCCGCTGGATGTGCAGATCCACGGTGCGGCTCTCGCCGGTATAGTCGCCGCCCCAGACCCGTTCGTAGATGGTCTCGCGGTACAGGGCGGTGCCGGGATTGCGGGCAAAGAGCAGCAGAAGATCGTATTCCTTGCGGGTCAGCGGGATCTCGACGCCGTCGCGCAGCACCTGCATGCTGCGGGTATCGATGGTCAGACCGCCCGCTTCCAGCAGACAGTCCACCTTGTTGTACCGCCGCAGCACCACATCCACCCGCGCCAGCAGCTCCAGCACCTCAAAAGGCTTGACGATGTAGTCGTCCGCACCCATGCGAAGGCCGCGGACACGGTCGGATACGGAGTTTTTGGCGGTGATGAAGATCACGGGTGTGCCGAGGGGACGGATATAGTCCATGAGTTCAAAGCCGTCGCAGCCGGGCAGCATCACATCCAGCAGGATGAGGTCGAAGGGCTTTTGCTCCAGCAGATCGGCGGCATCGTTGCCGTCGTAGACGCAGGTACAGCCGTAGCCCTGACGGCTCAGGCTCATACGGATCAAATTCGAAATGGGTTTTTCGTCTTCCACGATCAGGATCTGGATCATGATAGGCTCCTTTCTCTCGACGGATTTCTGCAAAAAAGCCTACATCAAAACGGCATCAGAATTGCATCATTCTGCCCTCATAAAAACAGGGCGGCCGATGCCGCCCTGTCAAAGGTTTTACTTTTCTTCGAGGATCTTGTTCAGCTCCGCCATGAAGCTGTTGATGTCCTTGAACTGGCGGTAGACGGAGGCAAAACGCACATAGGCGACCTCATCCATGGGCTTCAGCCGCTCCATGACCAGCTCGCCGATCTCTTCGCTGCGGATCTCCCGTTCCAGAGAGTTCTGCAGGATCTGCTCGATATCGTCCACGGCGGCTTCCAGCCGCGGCAGGGTAACAGGCCGCTTTTCGCAGGCACGGAGCATGCCGTTCAGCACCTTGTTCCGGTCAAAGGTCTGGCGGGCGCCATCCCGCTTGACCACGATGATGGGCAGGCTTTCCACCGTTTCATACGTCGTAAAACGCTTCTGGCAGGAAAGGCATTCTCTGCGGCGGCGGATGCTGGTGCTGTCCTCCGCGTGGCGGGAATCCACGACCTTACTTTCCTGATAGCCGCAATAGGGACATTTCATGGAAACTGCTCCTCTCATTTCGCGGATAAAGATCCGGAATTCGCTGTAATCACGGTTATTATACCATCGTTCGTTCCGCTTGTCCAGTCTTTTCCCGCGGACGCAGCCGCGCCAGCATTGCCCGCGGCAGGATACAGCCGAAGGCCAGCCGATGGATCAGCGCCGTGGCCTCGCGGCTGCTGCCGCAGTGCAGCGGAAACCGTTCGCGGCAGCTGCCGAGATGGTCCGAAAAGATCACCTCCAGTCCGCAGCGGCCTGTTTCCGCGTCAAGCAGCAGGCAGTAATCCAGCCGCAGCCTTGCGCCGTCCGCCCTGCGGATCAGCTTGGTTTCGATTTTTTGCAGATGCTCCATCCTTTCTCCCTCCCTCTGTGATTGAATCACAGAACGGGAAAAATGAAAAGAAAAAGAAATCGCAGGATTCGATGGCGAAAATGAGGGAATTTCCTTGAAAATCAGGAGATCTGGATAGAACCGATGGAATATGGGCGGATGAATGACACGGCTTTACGGGATCCTGTCGAACGGTTTTTGCATAAAAAAGCAGCCTGTCTTTCCGACAGGCTGCAAAAAAGGTATGAACTTAGCCGGCAACGATGGCGGTGAACAGCAGTTCGACTTCCGCTTCGTCGTAGACTTCCAGGGTGTAGTCGATGCCGTTGTAGGAGATGGCATTGTTTGCGGTCAGTTCCACCACCAGTTCGGTAGCGCTTGCCACATCCAGAGAAGGATCGATGGCCAGGATCATGGCCAGCAGCGTGGTGGAGGCATCCATGACATCGTCAGAACTGACGCAGTCGAGGATCGTCCACATCTCGTTGAAGAACATGTTCTTGTCGGAGTCTGCTTCCACGAGGGAATAGTCGCCATCATAGAAGTAGGTGTAGGCGAAGTACATGTTGTCGGAAACGGTGGACCACATATCACAGGTGATGACGTCGTCCATGTCCTCATTGACGTACAGTTCGCAGTAGAGGTCAGTCTCGCTGGTGAAGATATTGTAGAGTCTGTCCACATAGTCCTGCGGGGTCAGGAGGAAGTAGCCGTCGGAGTGCAGCTGAGGCATGGTCAGAGTCTCAGAGGAGATCACTTCGCCGCAGACGGTGCAGGGCGTGTCATAGACAGCCGTGGCTTCCACGAGGTCATAGTCGGCCAGCTCGGCTTCACCTTCCACATGATCGCCGGGTTCGCCCTCAGTGGCGCCGCAGACTTCGCAGGTCATGGGAGCTTCGCAGGTGGCATCGAGCCATGTGTGTTCGCCGGGTTCGCCGTCTTCGGCTCCGCAAACATCGCAGACAGCGGGTTCGGTGCAGGTGGATTCGGACCATTCATGGCCCAGAGCTTCGCCCTCGGTGGCGCCGCAGAGGGTGCAGGTCATGGGGTCTTCGCAGGTGGCTTCCGCCCATTCATGCTCCAGGGCGTCGCCCTTGGTCTTGCCGCAGCGGCGGCAGGTCTTGGGAGCCTCGCAGGTGGCGTCCAGATAGCTGTGACCCAGAGAATCGCCTTCGGTCTCTTCGCAGAGGGTGCAGGTCTTGGGGTCGGTGCAGGTGGCTTCCGCCCATTCGTGCTTGCAGCCGCAGGCGGTCAGCAGAGAGACGAGCATAACGGCCATCAGCAGGAAAGCAATCGTTCTTTTCATCATTGTTCCTCCGTTTTATCGATATGTTTCTATTATAAACTGTAATTTGTCGAAATCAAGGGAAAAAACGCAAAAAGAGAGGATCCTGTGAAACAAAAAGGCAGGAATCACCGCAGCAGCCTGACCATGGCTCTGCAGAGCAGCGGCGAAATGCACAGCACGAGGAACAGCCGCTTCCTGTTTTCGGAGATCACGGACGAGGCTCTGATGACCTTGCGGTTCTCTTTGAGGAATCGGACCGTGTCGCGCTCCAGCTCCCGATGCGTGCCGCTTGGCAGACGGAAAAGCGAGAGCAGAATGTTGAAATGAGAGTTAACATAATGCTGCCATGTCAGGCTTTCCAGCACGGGATCGCGTCCGCGGACGAATTCGTGATTCAGGCGGGAGGCTTCCACGGCATCCAGCATCGAAGGGCTGAAGGGGCGCATGGTGATGCTGCCCTCTCTGCGGAGGTAGTGATATTTCGGCGCCGTGTCGAAGACGACCGTGTCTGCCGCGTCCGTCAGCCGCAGATAGAGGAAGGCGTCCTCGGCGATGCGACCTTCCGGGAATCGGATTCCGCGGAAAATGCTTCGGCGGTAGAGCTTGTTCCAAACCACGATGCCGATCTCCGGCTGCTCCATGACCGTTCGCATGGCCTCGCGGGAGGTCTGCACGGAGCGGAAGGGTTCTCCGCAGGAGATGACGCTGCCGTTCTGATGGATCCGGTACCCGCACACGGAAATGTCGGCGCCGCTCTCTTCAAGATTTCGGTAGAGAAATTCAAACATATCGGGGTCGACGCGGTCGTCGCTGTCCACAAAGCCGATGTATTCGCCCTGCGCGATCTCCAGCCCCGCGTTCCGTGCGGAGCTGAGGCCGCCGTTTTCCTTGTGGATCACGCGGATGCGGGGGTCTTTCGCGGCATATTCCTCGCAGAGCTCTCCGCAGCGGTCGGGTGAGCCGTCATCCACAAGGATGATCTCGATCTCTTGCAGCGTCTGTGCAAGGATCGATTCGATGCATGGGCGCAGATAGAGCTCCACGCGGTAAACGGGTACAATCACAGAGATCAAAGGGGTCATCGAAAACTTCCTTTCGTGGCGCAGACGGGGTCGGCTGCGGGATCTTCGGTTTCAAATTCCGCGAAGCGTTACCAGACATAAGAGGCTGCGGCAGCCCAGTCAGGGATGTGCTCGGGGGATTCGGCACGGCTATGGGTCAGCAGGTCGGCGGGATCATCGAAGACCACCCCGATCGGCGTTCCGTCCGCTTCCTCGTAAACGATCTGGATTTCGCTGCCGATGCGGAGACTGTCCACCGCCAGCACGTTTTCTGCCGTGTAGAGGAACATGAGTCCGGGAGGATCGTTGAAGGCATCCTGCACATAGTTTACATAATTTTCAACGGAGCGGGTCTTGTGAATGTTGCCGAGGATAAAGTCCGTTGCGTGGTAATGGCTGAGATCACCGCTCTCTTCGGCGGTGCTGATGGGGCTGCCCTGTGCGTGATAGTGGGTCAGATCGATGAAGTAGTACCAGCCGTCCTGCAGGATGTAGTTGTAGACATGGCCGCTGCCGTCGCGCTGGGAGGTGGCGAGGAAACCGACCTCGTCATAGTCGCCGTCGAGGATGTAGCGCAGCCAGTTGGAGTCGGTGGCGCAGCAGCCTGTGTTGGTGCGGACGGCATGGTAGCCGGGCTTGTGATGCTCCCAGTTGATGCCGTTCTCAAAGCTGCGGATGTTGTCGTCGGAGGGGGCAAAATTGCCGATCTGATAAAGCTGCAGCGCTTCGTACAGGGTGGAGATGCGTTCCTGCTTTTCTTCGGGTGCGGCGGGCAGCATGGCGCAGATCTCCGCGTTGGTGTAGCGGCTGCCGCCGAGGGCAGCTGCGGGCACCCAGTATACGCCTTCAAAGACTTCCACTTCAAAATCGGCCCCATGGCGCAGGGTGCGGAGATCCTGCCCCTCGTCTGCGGAGTAATCCACAGGGACATTTTCTGCGGCAAGATCCTCAAAGCGGAAGGTCATGGAATGCACCCAGCTGCCGCCTGCCTCCTGCGCGAAGTGGAAGCGGTATTCGCGGCCGTTCCATTCATTTGTCGCGGGATGGGCATCGTTCCATGCGAAGGTATCGCCGGGCTGCAGCACAAGACCGCCGAGACCGATCCGCGCGAGGGGTTCTTCGCCTTCAAAGATGGCGGTGCCCAGCGGCTGACCGTCCATCAGGTCCGTGATGTCCATGGCCACAAGGGTCAGCGCCATTTCGGTGGTATTTTCCAGAAGGATGGGGAAGAAGAAATCACCGGCAGGCTGCGCTGCGGGCAGGTCGCCGCCCGCGGGAAGCTCATAGCGGTAGGTAAGGGTGTAGGCTTCGCCGGATTCGCCGCGGAAGGTATAGCGGTAGTCGCGGGCCTGCTTGTCGGCTACGATCGGGTGTCCGTCGGTCCAGACGGTGCTTTCACCGGGGGCGAGCGCAGGCTGCGGGATGGGAAGAGAAGCAAGGTCGGCGCCGCTGAACAGCCAGCTGCCGGATTCCTGCCCGTTCAGATAGTCCACGACGGAGAGCGATTCCAGCACGACGGTTTCGGAAAACGGATTGTCCAAAGCCATTTCAAAGAGCCAGCTGCCGTTTTCGGTTTTGGGAAGCGCCTCGATGACGCGGTCACGGGACGGCTGCGTTTCGTCCGCGTCTTCCACTTCGGTGCCGTCCGCTCCGCCCTGCAGCTTTTCAATGGCCTCGATCGCCTCTTCGTAATCATCGGCGTCAAGCAGACTCAGGATCTCGCCGAGACCGCCGTCTTCGCGGTCTTCGGGAACAGGCGGCTCGACAGGCTCCGCGGCGCAGGCGGCCATGCCGATGCAAAGGGAAAACAGGAGGAGCAGACAGAAGAATCGTTTCATTGGGACACATCCTTGTTCGTTTTTTGTATTATACACGGAATAAAACGGCTGTGTCAATGGAAGGGAACGGGAAGAAAACTGCAGCGCCTTCCCGCACCGCAGTGAAAAACACCTCTCCCTTTTCGGAGAGGTGTCAGATGCAGGATTCCTGATCGAGTTCATCTTCAATGGCGGCGGGCAGTATAGAAACCCGATTTATGACATCAAAAGAAATACACTCCCGAGCGGCGGTTATGAAACCGACCGGTTGGGAGTGTATTCTGTTTCTGAAATTCTCGTATGCCATACGCAGGCCGTTGTTTTTGAACTGCAGCCTGTCGGCAATGAGGACGATGAATTCCGAATTCTTAGGCTTTCCCTTGATGGAAACCGGTCCTCAATCGATCCAGCGGGACAGGAATTCATATTCTTCGTCCGTCAGATCCCGTACTTTGATATACAGGAGGTCATCGTCCTCGCTGTAGTAATACTCCACGCGACCATCCTTGTGATAGGAGCATACCTCATCCACGCTGCCCTTGAGTACAATGTCCAGCTCATTCCGGACAACATTTACCAGGCAGGGGAGTCTTTCGCCGTAACCACAGTCATTGCCGCATGATGGAAAGTGTCTCATCTCCAAATCCGGATTACTCCGAATGTCTGGAAGCCAGAGATTCGGTTCGCTGAAAACCTTGCCCAGATATACACATTCGATATTCGAGATAACAGTGGTAAAAGGAGAAATCTGGATTTCTATGCAAGTATCATCATCGCCCAATGTGGTGGTGGAAGTACTGCCGGCCGGCTCATCTGCTTCGATTCTGAAAACCAGGTCATTCACGTCCACTGCAAAATATCCCATCTGTATACCTCCTGTCGCTGTCGATAGCATATATTACGATCAGTATACAGGAAGGACTCTTTAATATCAAGGTCAGAAATTGACAACCCCGGAGGACTTTAACTGCAGCTGCAGCTTATCGGCAATGAGGGCGATGAACTCGCTGTTCGTGGGTTTGCCTTTCGTGTTGCTGACGGTGTAGCCGAAGAAGCGCTGCAACGTTTCGAGGTCGCCTCTGTCCCATGCCACCTCAATGGCATGGCGTATGGCGCGTTCCACGCGGGACGGCGTGGTCGAGAATGCCTTTGCCACCTGCGGGTAGAGCACCTTTGTGATGGCATTGATGACGTCCATATCGTCCACGGCGATGATGATCGCCTCGCGGAGATACTGGTAGCCCTTGATGTGGGCGGGCACACCGATCTCGTGGATGATGGAGGTGACCATGGCTTCGATATTGGCGCTGCTGCGCAGGGAAAGCTGATCGGCTTTGGCGGAAATGCTGTCCCAGATCTCGCCAAGACGCTCTGTCAGCGCGCGGAAGGTATAGGGTTTACGCATAAAGTACTGCACGTTATAGGCATTCAGCATGCCGGTAACATGATCGGTAAGGAAGGCGGAGGTGACCAGGATGGCAGGCTTCTCCGGCATGGAGCTGACAGCCTTCAGCACACCAAGGCCGTCCAGTCTGCTCAGGGTCAGATCGAGGATCAGAATATCGGGCTTCTGCTCCAAAAGCTCCAGCGTACGAATGCCGTCGCAGGCGACGCCCACAACTTCGTAACCGCTGCTCTGTACCGCTTCCTTCAACTGTTCACTGAAATCCTCATTGCCGTCGGCAATCAGGACTCTGATTCGGGTATCCATATGCTCCTCTCCTGTCGGATTGATTTTAACCGGGCCGGTTTTCTCGCTTGCGATGTCATTAATTTACCATAAACGGGCATTTTCCGCAAGGCATTTCCAAGGGTTTCCCGCCACTTTTTGTCGACAAAATTCGACAATATGACCTTTATTTACGGTAAAATTACAATTTTTAGATTAAAATCATAAAAAGGTTACAAAATTTTCAGGAAAGGAATTTTTTATCGACACTCCTGTCATTTCGTGATATACTGAACACAAAGAGATACGAAGGTATGAAAAATGCCGGGCGAACCCGGCGGAGTGAATGGAGGCGAAACCGTGAGCGAATACAATTGTCCCAAGTGCCGCTGCGGCTGCATGTTTGAAGAAAAGAACAGACTGATCTGCCTCAACTGCGGCGCGGAAGTACCCGCGTTTGCCGCAAAGGGCGTGAAGCATACCCACCACTACCATACCTATACCAAGGGGTCGGGAAACAAGCCCACCTGTGTTCAGCCGGTCCGTCCTTCTGTCCGCACGGTGGGGCAGAGCAGACCGGTCACCCCGGTAGCATCTCCGCGGCCTGCCCGTTCGGTGGGCAACGGCGTGGGAGATCCCCGCAAGAAGAAAAAGGGCTGCGGCTTCTGGCTGCTTTTGTACTTTGCCCTGTTCTGGCTGCTGCCGCTGCTGAGCGAGATCTTCTCCTGATCATTCCGCGCGGAATTCCGCCTGCGGAAACAGGAGGGAAAGATCCTCCAGCAGCTGAGAAAACACCTCCGACTCCCGGTCTTTCGTCAGAAGGATCGGGAGCTTTTTCTGCACCACGGTCTCCTCCAGCTCCAGAAGCCAGTCGATCAGCTCCAGCGCCGTCATATGGGGCAGGGCAGCGGAGCCGGTGAGACGGGCAGAGGCGCAGGGGCCTTCGGGCAGAAAACGGATGGCACGGTCCAGCACCGCGGACTTCCCCACGCGGCGCACGAAGGCCGTCCGCTCCGCGGGCGTCATGGCGCGGTAGTCGCAGCCGAGGCGGCTGCCGTAATTGTGCAGCTCCGCCAGCGCGTTCATATAGATGAGGTTCAGCTTTCCTCTGCTTTCTCCGCTCAGCCGCTGCTGAAAGGCCTTGATGCGTTCCATGGCAATTCTCCTTCGGGGATTCTTTTTTTAAGAATAATCCATAATTGCTCCCGTGACAAGCGGGATTTTTCCCAGATGAAGCATCGGGAACGGCGGTGCTGCTCCGATGGATTTTTATGGTTGCCTCCCGCACGGTTTTCGGATATAATAAGGCAGAAATACTATAGAAAAAACATTTGAGGTGTTATTTATGCATTGGTCCGAAAAAATCGCTCAGCAGCTGGTCGCCCAGCGCCCCGATAAGGAAGAATATGTCTGCGCCGCCGGTATCTCTCCCTCCGGCACCGTCCACATCGGCAATTTCCGCGATGTGGCCACGGCCTATTTCGTTGCCGTCGCCCTGCGCAAGATGGGCAAAAAGGCCCGCCTGCTGATCAGCTGGGACGAATTTGACCGCTGCCGCAAGATCCCTGCCAACGTGCGGGAAGTGGTGGGTGATACCTATGATGACTATATCGGCCGTCCCTATGTGGATATCCCCGACCCCTGGGGCTGCCATGAGAACTATGCTGTCCACGGCGAAAAGGAATTCATGGAAGGCATCGCGCCCTTCGGCATCGAGGTGGACTGGCGCTATCAGGCCGATATGTACCGCTCCGGCAAGTATGTGGAGCATATCCTGACCGCCCTGCAGAAGCGCGGCGAGATCTTCGATATCCTCGACAGCTTCCGTACGCAGGAAGCCCAGCCCGGTGAACGCGAGGCCTATTATCCCGTGGCCATCTACTGCCCCTGCTGCAAGAAGGATACCACCAAGATCGTTTCTCTGTCCGAGGACTGCCATGTGGCCCACTATCAGTGCGCCTGCGGTCATGAAGGCGATTTCGATTTCACCAGGGACTTCAACTGCAAGCTGGCATGGAAGATCGACTGGCCCATGCGCTGGCTCTATGAAGGCGTCGACTTTGAACCCGGCGGCAAGGATCATGCCTCTCCCACCGGTTCTTATCAGACCTCCAAGGTCATTGCCAAGAAGATCTACGGCTGCGAGCCTCCTGTGTTCCAGGGCTATGAATTCATCGGTCTGCGGGGCGCCACCGGCAAGATGTCCTCTTCCTCCGGCCTCAACCTGTCTCCCGCCCAGATGCTGAAGCTCTATCAGCCCGAGGTTATGCTCTGGCTCTATGCCAAGACCGACCCGCTGCGCGCCTTTGACTTCTGCTTCGATGACGGCATCCTCAAGCAGTACTTTGAATTTGACAAGATGCTGGAAGCCTGCCGCAGCGGCAAGGCCGACGAGCTGACGCAGGCCATCATGTACAACACCTGCGTGGAAGGCCGTGAGGTCAACCCCGTTCCCATGGGTCTGCTGGTACAGATGGGCTCCGTGGTCGATTTCAATGTCCCTATGCTGGAGACCGTCTTTGAAAAGATCGGCACGCCCTACAAGGAAGCCGACTTCACGGACCGCCTCGACCGTGCCAAGTACTGGCTGGAGCAGTGCGCGCCCGATCAGGTCAACCGTCTGCGCACCGGCAGAAACTGGGACGTTTACGAGACCCTTTCCGAGGAAGAAAAGACCGAGATCCGCATGCTGCATGAATATCTCTCCGGCGACGGTTATACGCTGGAAGAGCTGAACACCAACCTCTATGCCATCTCCGCCAAGGTCTGGGGGCTGGAAGCCGGCACCAAGGAACTGAAGGCCAAGCAGGGCAATTTCTTCAAGACCGTCTATAAGCTGCTCATCGACAAGGAGCGCGGTCCCCGTCTTTACCTCTTCCTCTATGCCATCGAAAAGGCCCGCTATCTGGGCCTGCTGGACTTCTCCTATCCCAAGACGGAGGAAGAAGCCTTCGTTCCCGTGGAAGAGGAAGCCGTTCAGGAAGAAAAGGTCTACGGCGAACCCGACCCCGTGGCTCCAGTCAAGGACGAGATCGACATTGATGCCTTCGGCACCATGGATCTGCGTGTCTGCCAGATCGTCAAGGTGCAGGAGATCCGCAAGTCCCACAGCTGCTATAAGCTGACGCTGGACGACGGTCTGGAAGGCCGCGTCATCGTCTCCTCCATCAAGAACGACTATAAGGCCGAAGAGCTGCTCGGCAGGAAGATCATCGTTGTTGCCAACCTCAAGCCCCACCGCATCACCGGCGTGACCTCCGAGGGTATGCTGCTGGCTGCCACCAACAATGCCTGCGGCTGCAAGGTCATCTTTGTGGATGACATCGTGCCCGTCGGAACCTGCATCAAGTAATGATGGAGCAGAGCCGTAACCGGGAAAAACTGCAAAATGGGATCCGGCTGACCTTACGCATCCTGCGGGGCATGGCCGTTGCCATGTCGTTCCTGATGCTCGTTTGTGTGATCCTCGATATCTGGCTGGACGCGGAAACGAAAACATGGAACTGGCTGCTGCTGGACCTGCTGGGTCTGCCGCTCTGCGGGCTGCTGCTCTGGGATCTGCTGCGCTGCACCGATCTGCGCCGCTGCCATGCGCGGCTGGCGCCGGTGGTGCTGCTGATCCTGCTCTTCGGCGGCTATGCCAGCTATATTTCGTGGGTGCTGCTGGTGGTGCTGCTGCTGCCGCTGCTCTTCATCCGCGCGGAAAAGCTGCCGGAGCGGGAGGAGAGGCCGGAGGCACCGCGGATGGCATGGCTCATGCTGCTGGTCACTGCCCTGATCCTTTATAATTTTGAAACGCTGATGCACATCATGGGCTTTCGCTGGACGCTGCAGGACGGCCTTGCCGAGATCGGCACGCTGCTTTATCCTGCCGCCATCGTCACCCTCTGCGTGGCGCCGCTGGCGCTGCGGCTGAAGGATGACTGGCTGATCTTTGTTCATAATACGGAGGCTTATGCCCAGCGTACGGTGCCGGTCATGCTGCTGGCGGGCTCTGCCTTCGTGGCGATCCGCTTCTTCCATACCGGCGCGGTGGACTTTACCGCCGCCGTGGCGCGTCCCTACGATGTGGCGCTGCCGCTGACCATCGTTGCCGGTGTGCTTCTGCAGCCCGCCGCGGAAGAGCTGATCTACCGCGGAGTGCTGCGCCGCGTGATCCGCAGCCGATGGGTCTTTCTGGCAGCGGGAGCGCTGCTTTACGGCCTGCTGCGTGCCGTGACGCAGACGGGCGGCGTATTTCTGCTGCAGGAATTTCTGGCCTACACGGTGCTGGGGCTCGGCTTCAGCGCCTGCTATGCCATGACAGATAATTTCTTTGTGGCCTATGCGGCCAATGCCTGCATGAGCCTGATCGCGGTCCTTGCCGGACTGCCGATGCTTCAGAACTGACAAGGAGGAACCCGATATGAATGAAAAATGGTCTTTGGATGCCCTGTATACCGGCTTCGACACGGCGGAATTCGCCGCTGATATGGAAGCCCTCAAGGCGCTCTGCGCCGAATGCGGCACCTTTGCCGCGTCCGTGGGCAACGGTGAGCCGGCAGAAACCATTCGCGGCTATCTGCAGCTCAGCGAAAAGATCCAGACCCTCGGCTCCAGGATCCTCATTTATGCCATGCTGCGCCAGTCTGCCAACACCGCCGACGGCGAAGCCCGCACCCAGATGGGCCGCGTGATGGCCATGATGAGCGAAATGGCTCCCGCGGAAGCAGCCGTCAAGGGCTATATTGCCGGTCTTGCCGATCTGGATGCCCTGATCGAACAGGATGCGCTGCTGCAGGAATATGCCTACTATCTGGGCAATATCAAGAAGGGCGCCAAGCATCTGCTTTCCCCCAATGAAGAAGGCATTATGGCGAGAATGGGCCTTTCCGGTGCCAATGCGTGGGAGCAGCTTTGGGAAACGCTGACCTCTACGGTGCAGGTTTCCTACCGCGGCGGCACCGAAACGCTGCCCGGGATCCGCAATCTGGCCTACAGCGCCGATGCTGCCGTCCGTAAGGAAGCCTACGAAGCGGAGCTTAACTGCTATCCAAAAATTCAGGACGGCGCGGCCTTTGCCCTCAACTCCATCAAGCTGGAAACCGTCAACGAGTGCAAGATCCGCGGCTATGAATCCGCCCTCGACCGCAGCCTCAAGCAGGCACATATGAAGAAGGAAACGCTGGATGCCCTGCTTTCCGCCATGGAAGATTACCTGCCCGAATTCTGGCGCTATCTGAAGGCCAAGGGCAAGGCGCTGGGGCATGAAAACGGCCTGCCCTGGTATGACCTCTTCGCGCCCATGGGCGGCTCCGGCAAGACCTATACCACCGAGGAAGCCAGAGACTACCTGCTTCGCATCTTCGGCGGATTCGATCAGGAACTGCACGATATGATCGCCCGCGCCTTTGACGATGCGTGGATCGATTTCTTCCCCAGAGAGGGCAAAGTCGGCGGCGCCTTCTGCTGCGAGCTCTATCCCGTCAAGCAGAGCCGTGTGCTGACCAACTTCGGCGGAGAGTTCGGCGATATCGTGACCCTTGCCCACGAGCTGGGTCATGCCTTCCATAATGAAATGCTCTTCAGCCACGGCATCCTCAATCTCGATCTGCCCATGCCTTTGGCCGAGACCGCTTCCACCTTCAATGAGAATGTGCTGGTCTCCGAAGCCATTGCCGCTTCTACCGATCCGCAGGAAAAGCTGGCGCTGATCGAAAGCCAGCTGATGGATGCCTGCCAGATCATCTGTGATATCTACAGCCGCTTCCTCTTCGAAAAGTCCGTCATTGAGCGCCGCGAGAGCGAGTTCATGTCTGCTGAGACTCTTTGCGCCATGATGAACGAGGCGCAGAAGAAGGCCTACGGCGACGGTATCACCGAAGAGACCCTGCATCCCTATATGTGGCTGTGCAAGAGCCACTATTACCGCGGCAGCCTCTCCTATTATAACTTCCCCTATGCCTTCGGCGGCCTGTTTGCCCGCAGCCTCTATGCCATGTACCGCGAGGAAGGCGCAGCCTTCGTGCCGAAGTATAAGAAGCTTCTCAATGCCACCACCGTGATGGATGCCGAAGAGGCAGCCGCCATCTGCGGTGTGGATCTGACCGACAAGGCATTCTGGGCCAGAGGCCTGGAATCCTTCAAGCAGGAAATTGATGAATTCGTGGAACTGCTGGAACAGTAAGAACGTAAGAACTGCGTGTGAAAGGAGCAGCCTATGAAATCCTATGCAACCATGACCAAAGCGGAGCTTCAGACGGAAAAGGAAGCCGTTCAGCTGCAGTATGACGCGGCGAAGGCGCTGAAGCTCAAGCTCAATATGGCCCGCGGCAAGCCCGGCAAGGAGCAGCTGGATCTGGTTTCCGATCTGCTGA
>JAFSHY010000018.1 GCA_017440065.1 Oscillospiraceae bacterium
GTCCTGAGCCAGGATCAAACTCTCAATAAATGGTATTTAAAGAACCAAGGTTCTTAAAATCAATTATTGAATAATTCGCTCTTAGCTATTACTCAAGAAATTACGTTGGCTGTTCTTTGACATTCAAAGAACAACTTTCGTTTAGAAAATTGTCCAAAGGTGCTAAATTTCATGTTCACGTTGTTTAATTTACAAGGTACACTCAAAACTCTCACAGAGTTTTGTCCACCGTTCAGCCTCATCGGGTTTTGCCCCTCTGCCGAAGCAGCTTTTCTAGTATAACAACCTCAAACCGTTTTGTCAAGAACTTTTTTCGTTTTCTTCAAAACTTTTTTCAGTTGGCGCTCCCGGGAGCGTTCTCCCTCAAGGCGCCCCGCTATATTAACAGCTTTCTTCCCATTTGTCAACTACTTTTTTCTCTATTTTCGGAGTTTTTTCTGCCGTTTTTTCGAGCCACAACAGGTAGTACCAACAGAGGGAGGATGCCCCAAAATAGGCCGGCACCGACAGCAAACACCGCCGGATGCACCGCGTCGACCCACCACACCGTCAGCGCCGCAGGCAGGATCACGGCCAATCCGCCATACTTCCCTGCCCCTGCGGAGCGTACGATCTCTCCGCCCGCAGACGCAAACAAAGCAAGCATTAGAAACAGCCCCGCTGTCAGCGCGCAGGACGCCAAGGCTTCAAACCGCTGAAAGACACCGAACAGAGTAATGCCCCGCACCGCCTCCAGCAGCGGCATCGGTCCGTCCTTGCCTCGCGTACACCAGAGCAGCAGCACCGTAAACACAGCAAGTCCCGTCACAAGCCTGCCGCTTCTCTTTTGAGACGGCAGAAACAGTCCGCAGACCAAGGTCAGCGAAGTCAGCAGGATCGGAAAGCCTTCCATCCATTCGCCGATCTCCGGCTGTGGTTTTGCCTCCCATGCTGCCGCGCCCAGTACCGGCACATAAAACAGAACGCAGCCAAGCGTCAGCAGCACCGCCACTCTGCCCACTGCATCGGTTCCCTGCAGTGAAGCCGCTCCCGCCAGGGCCAGCAGCACCAGCGCAAAGAGCTGCCAGGAGGAATGCCCCGGCCAGCAATCCGCCGCATGAGCCGCCGTCTTTGCCGCCGCAAGAATCAAAAACAGCAGCTCCCCCACCAGCATCCAAAGCGGCATATAATCAGAAAGTCCTTTGCCCTCCGGCAGCGCCTTTCGGATCACAGAGTACAGTCCAAAAGAAACCGCCAGCGCGGGCAGCGCCCACCAAATGCTCAGACCCGCGCAGCTGACACCCATCGCACCCGCTGCGGCGCCGAACAGGACAGCATCCCGCTGCCCTCTGCTCAGTTCACCCAATGCGGTATCTCCCTTCCTCTTCCAGAATGATCGGGATCCCTTTCGGATCATCCGCCACAGCCTCACTGGGATGTGCGGATGTGAAAGCCTCCAGCTTTTCTGTGGCATCCCCTCGCAGCAGATAGAGCTGTACGGATGGCCGCAGCTTGGGATCCTCCAGCAGCTGCGGCAGGCAGTCCGCAGCCTCCTCCGCGATCACGACCCGCTCCACCGTTTCCAGAAACACCGTTCCCGACGCCGTCTGCTCCAGATCCTTCAACGCCGCTTCCCAGTCCTCACCGATGCCCTTTACGGCCTTTCCCTCTACAGCGAGCATCTCTCCGTCCGTTTCGATCCAAAGCAGCTCCAGCGGGATCATTTGATCCAGCTCCGTTGCCTGTGACGGGCGGTACCATACCAGCGCCGCCGCCAGAAACACCGCATACAACGCCGCGGCGATCCGCATTCCGATCATTCCTTTCGTTTGTTATCCAAGGGGTGCAAGGCTGCATCCCGCCTTTCGTCCGTGATCAGCCGCGGTCGCGTCAGCTTCATGCCGGACAGATACGGCCGATCCATCGAACGGATGGCGGAAAGACGGATCAGCAGGGCAATCAATCCTGCCGTCAGGCCGAACAGACCGGCGCAGGCCGCCGTGACCGCCAGCACCAGTCTCCAGATGCGGATGGCATCCCCGAAGTCCCGTCCCGGCAGCGCAAAGCCGCAAATGCCCGATGCCGCCGCCACGATCAGCGCCGCGGGAGAAACAAGGCTGGCTTCCACCGCCGCCGTTCCCACCACCAGACCGCCGATGATGGAAACGGATTGGCCGAAGGCCTGCGGCAGATGGATGCCCGCCTGCTGCAGCAATTCAAACGCCAGCAGCAATCCCAGTACCTCCGCCGCCACCGAGAACGGAACATTTTTCTTGCTCTCTATGATGGCGCGGAGCAGCGGGGTGGGCAGCATTTCCGGCTGAAAGGTGGACATGGCAATATAGAGCGCCGGCAGCACCAGTGCGATCAGCAGCGCCAGCCACCGCAGCACCCGCAGCATGGATGCGGATAGATAGTCCATGCCGCGGTCTTCCTCCGAGGTCATCAGATAGCCCGCATCCACCGGCAGCAGATACCCCAGCGGCAGGCCGTCTACCAGCACGCCCACCCTGCCGTCCAGCAGCCCCTGCGCGAACCGGTCTGTCCGCTCCGTATACTGCAGCAGCGGAAATGCCGTCTTTCGGCTGCCTGTCAGATACTCTTCCATACAGGACGGCGAGACCATGCCGTCCGTATCGATCGCATCCAGCCGCGCCATGACCCGCCGCACCAGAGCAGGATCGGTAAGCCCCTCCACAGAGCAGACCGTGACATGGGTCAGCGTCCGTTTCCCCACAGTGGTTCCGCGCAGCCGCAGGGCAGGCGTCCGCAGATGACGGCGCACCAGCGCCGTATTGATGCGGATCGTTTCCGTAAAGGCATCCTTGGCGCCCTTGACCGTGTTTTCCACTTCCGGCGGCGAAGGCGAACGGCGCACGGGGCTTCGCACCTCATATGCCACCGCTCCGCCGCCCGGAAACCACAAAACGCAGAA
>JAFSHY010000168.1 GCA_017440065.1 Oscillospiraceae bacterium
CACCAGCCATTTTTCCGAACTGATGTGGCTGATGGAGCAGATCATGTGGAAGAGCTTTGACCGCCGCCTTGCCTCCTTCCTGCTGGAGGAAAGCGCCCTTGAGGGCAGCCCCTCGCTGAAACTCACCCACGAAAAGATTGCCAACCACATGGGCACCGCCCGTGAGGTCGTCACCCGCATGCTGCGCTATTTCCAGAGCGAAGGCATGGTGAAGCTGACCCGCGGCACCGTGGAGCTTGCCGACGAAGCCGCCCTCCGACGGCTGGCCGACTGATCCCGCGGCAGACTTTTTTCATTTTCCTCACGCAATTGCATTGGACAGGCGGCCTCACGGCCGAAGAGATCTGCGACCGGGTCATCCACGGATTCTGAACACACGCAAAAACACCCGAAGAAGCACATTCCGCGTGCTTCTTCGGGTATTTTTTCGGATCATCCCAGCGCCACATCCAGCACCATCATCAGCGTGAAGCCCACGGCGAAAAAGACCGTGCCGATGTTGGAATGCTCGCCCTCGGACATTTCCGGGATCAGCTCCTCCACCACCACATACAGCATGGCGCCCGCGGAGAAGCTCAGAAGGTACGGCAGCACCGGCACCAGCAGGTCTGCCAGCAGGATCGTCAGCACCGCGCCGATGGGTTCGATGACGCCGGAGAGGACGCCGTAGCCGAAGGCCTTGCCTCTGCCCATACCATTAGACTTCAGCGGCATGGAAATGATGGCGCCCTCGGGCAGATTCTGCAGGGCGATGCCCAGCGCCAGCGCCAGCGCGGCGGCAAAGGAGATGCTCTCGCTTCCCGCCAGCCAGCCGGCCGCCACAACGCCCACCGCCATACCTTCCGGCAGGTTATGCAGCGCCACCGCCATGACCATCATGGCCGATTTTCCGAGGCCGCAGTCCTTGCCCTCCGGGCATTCGCTGCCGATATGCAGGTGCGGGATCAGGCGATCCAGCAGCAGAAGGAACAGGAAGCCGCCCCAAACGCCCACAAAGGCGGGCAGGAAGGAAAGCTTTCCCATGTGCGCCGACTGCTCCATGGCGGGCATGATCAGGCTCCATATCGACGCTGCCACCATGACGCCGGAAGCAAAGCCGGTCAGCGAGCGCTGCAGGGTGCGGTTCATCTTCCCCTTCAGGAAAAACACAAAGCCTGCGCCGACGGTGGTGCCGAGGAACGGCAGCAGGACGGCACTCAGGATCTTCATCATCATAAGGATCTCCTCCTTCAAGCAATTCTATGTCTGTATGCTATTATGATGATACCACATTTTCTGTGATATTGTCACTGTACTTGCGAAGAAAAATAAGGTATAATCCAAGCGAAGATTATGAAAAGGAGATTCCATCCCATGACCATCACCAAAGATATCCGCTATATCGGCGTAAACGACCATCAGGTCGATCTTTTTGAAGGCCAGTACGTTGTGCCGAACGGCATGGCCTATAACTCCTATGTGATCCTCGACGGCAAGACCGCCGTTATGGACACCGTGGACAAGAACTTTGTGGACGAATGGCTGCAGAAGCTGGAAGCCGTTCTGGAAGGCCGCAAGCCCGATTACCTCATCGTGCAGCATATGGAACCGGACCATTCCGCCGGCATCGACATCTTTATGAACCGCTATCCCGAAGCCACGGTGGTTTCCTCCGCCAAGGCCTTCGTGATGATGAAGAATTTCTTCGGCACAGACTATGCAGACCGCCGCATCGTCGTCGGTGAGGGCAGCACCCTCGAGCTGGGCGAGCACACCCTCACCTTCGTGACCGCACCCATGGTGCATTGGCCCGAAGTCATCGTGACCTACGATTCCAAGGATAAGGTTCTCTTCTCCGCCGACGGCTTCGGCAAGTTCGGCGCACTGGACGTCGAGGAAGACTGGGCCTGTGAGGCCCGCCGCTACTACATCGGCATCGTGGGCAAGTTCGGCGTTCCCGTGCAGAATCTGCTCAAGAAGGCCGCCGGTCTGGACATTTCCGTCATCTGCCCCCTGCACGGCCCCGTGCTGACGGAGAACCTTGGTTATTACATCAATCTGTATGATATCTGGTCTTCCTACCGCGTGGAAAGCGAAGGCATCGTCATCGCCTACACCTCCGTCTACGGCAACACCAAGGCCGCTGCCGAGCTGCTGGCCAGGACCCTAGAGGAGAAGGGCGCCGCCGTCACGCTGACCGACCTCGCCCGCGACGACATGGCGGAAGCCGTGGAGGACGCATTCCGTTACGGCAAGCTGGTGCTGGCCACCACCACCTATAACGGTGATATCTTCCCCTTCATGAAGGAGTTCCTCCATCATCTGACCGAGCGCAACTATCAGAACCGCACCGTGGGTCTCATCGAAAACGGCTCCTGGGCGCCCGCCGCCGCCAAGGTCATGCGGAAGATGCTGGAGGGCAGCAAGAACCTGACCTTCACCGACACCACCGTCACGATCCTCTCCGCGCTGAACGATACTTCCCGCGCCCAGATCGAAGCGCTGGCCAACGAGCTGCTGGCATAAGTTTTGCCTTCAATACTCCGATCCGTTCCCGGATCGGAGTATTATTTTCGGTCAGTTCGCCCCTGCCGGCTGTTCTATTCGCTGCTGAATCCCCCGGTCAGCTTCGCTGACAGCCCCCTTTGACAAGGGGGCCTTTTGCGTGACATTCCGTTCCGTGGTTCCCGTAGGGGCGACCTTTATGGTCGCCCGCTGGGTTCGTTTTTTTGATACGTTGGAGATTCTCCGGCCTTCCGTTTTCTGCCCCTTGGCTCCCCCTTTGGGGGGAGATGTCACCGAAGGTGACTGAGAGGGTTCTTGGCGCCTTGTTTCCCTCTCCGTCCTCGCTGCGCTCGGCCACCTCTCCCGCAGGGAGAGGCAAGGCGCAAAACACTTACGGGCGGTTCGTGGATCGCCCCTGCGTCAGATCCGCTGCGGCATACAAAAGGCAGCCCGAAAAGCGATGCCTTTCGGGCTGCCTGATTCTTTATTCCGCGGTCTGCGGCCACGGCGGCAGCAGAGCTTCCGCGCCGGTACAGGCGGCGATCATCTGCATCTCGGCATAGGTCTTCTCATTGAGGGAAATGCCGTGTTCCATGACATACTGCCTCGATTCAAATTCCTTTTCGCCGTGGGTATAGATGCGCTCCTGACCCTCGGCTTTGTCGGAATCCCGCAGTTCCTGCATGTACTTCGAAAGAGCGGCCTCCAGATCCTTCTTTTCGCCGAACATGCCGTAATCGACGGCCATGAAGAAATGGCAGATATTGGCGCGTCCGGGAGTCTTATAGATATAATTGGAGGTCGTTCCGCCGGATAAGACAGCGGTACAGATCTCGCAGAGCATGCCGAAGCCATAGCCCTTATAGCCGGAGGTCTCTTCGCCCGCTCCGCCCAGCGGCAGGATGCCGCCGCCGGTCTTGCCGATGATGTTGCGCAGCACCCGCTCCGCGTCTGTGCAGGGCAGGCCGTTCTCGTCCAGCGCCCAGCCGTCACGGATGATGCCGTCCCGCTTGGCATAGACCTCCAGCTTGCCCCGCGGTACGACGGTGGTGGCGGCATCGAAGGTAAACGGCACAGGCTCGGCCGGCATGGAGAAGGCGATGGGGTTCGTTCCCAGCATGGCCTGACGGCCGAAGGTAGGCACCATGATGGCCTCGGAATTGGTCATGCAGATGCCGATGAGGCCTTCCCTTGCCGCCATCTTCGTATAATGACCCGCAATGCCGTAATGATTGGAATTGCGGACGGCCACCATGCCGATGCCCACGGCTTTGGCCTTTTCGATGGCCAGCTTCATGGCTCTGCGGCCCAACAGCTGACCCATGGCATCGTTGCCCTCGACGGTGGCGGTGATGGGGGTCTGCTTGACGATCTCCGGCACGGCGTTGAGCTGCACCATACCGCTCGTGATCTCCTTATGATAGCGGATCAGCCGCTGAATGCCGTGGGATTCGATGCCGGAAAGATCCGCGTCCAGCAGGACCTCCGTGATCTCCCCGCTCTCTTCGGCGGTGAATCCGTAGCCTGCAAACACCTTTTCGCAGAACGCTTTGACCTGCGCGTAGGGTAAACGGCGATATTCCATTCGATTGCCTCCTTATTTTAGGATCTCTTCCATAACACGGCCTTCCGCATCGGGCAGCTCCAGCCCCAGCACCTTTGCCCATGTGGGCGCTCCGTCGGCCAGCTCGGCTTCCTCCAGCAGGACACCGGCACGGAAGTCGGGGCCGTAGGCAATGGTGGTGGGATCGGGGCCTTTTTCGGGCAGATAGCCGTGGCAGCCCACGGGATGGGGATAGGCCTTCATCACTTCGCCGCGGTACTCGTTGCCGAATTTGACGGTACCGTCACCCTCCAGCACGAACGAGAACGGGCCGCCGAAGCCAAGCTTTTCTGTTTCCTCTTCCGTAAACACTTTTTCGATGCCATACTTGCCTTCCATGCCGCGGAAGAATTCATAGACGGCAGGCTCGTCGGCCTTGTCCTTCACATAGACCTCGGTACACATCCCTGCGGTATGGCACCAGGCCTTCCAGTCCGTGAAGTTCCCCTCCGCATCGGTTTCGATCCAGCCGTTCTGCGCCAGCAGCACATTGGGATTGCTCGTATGGGTGATATCGATCTGTCCGTGGTCGGAGGTGGCGATCACATCGGTGATATCCTCGATGCCCAGCTCACGAACCGCGCGGAGGAATTCGCCCAGAATGATCTCGCACTCATCGAGGCTTTCCTTGCTGCGCTCGGCATAGGCACCGTAGACATGCTTGGCAGAGTCCACCGGCGCGCAGTGGACGATCATCAGATCCGGCTGATACCTGCGAAGGATCCCCAGCGCACAGTAGGCATTGAACCAGCTGGTGTTGCTGGGATGGGCAGGACGGAGGCGGTAATGCAGATTGGGTTCGCCTACGGCCTCCCACAGCTCATCCGTAGCACCGCAGGCCTTATAGTCGCGGATGAATTCTTCTCCGGTGCGGTTCTTAGGGCCGGCGACTTCCGCTATAATATAGTCCGCGTCGGGATGACAGCCCATGGCAGGCCAGCCGATGGCAGCGGTGGTGAGCCCCTTTTCCTTGGCGGCGGTGATCAGATCCTTTGCCTTGAAGATGTCGTGATACCAGCACCAGGCGGGATCCGGATCGCCGGGGATCATATACTGATTGGCCACGACACCGTGCTTTGCCACGGAGCAGCCCGTGGCCATGGTGGCATGGCTGGGATAGGTCAGCGTGGGGTAGATGCCGTGGACCCGGCGCACCCACGCGCCGTTCTTCAGAATATGGGCAAAATTCTTTTTTTCCTTCAGATATTCGATGTCCTCAAAGCTGAGGGCATCAAAAGAAATGAGGATCAGTTTGCGGTTTGCCATCAGAGCACCTCCTCCAGCGCGGCAGGCAGCTGTCCGATATGCTCCAGCACCTTCCAGCTTCTGGCGCGGGTCTCCTCATTGGCGGGCACCTGATCGGGGATGTGGATCACCTTCATGCCCGCTGCATAGCCGCCGAAGACATCGGCGGGCGTATCGCCGACCACAACGCAGTCCTCCGGAGCCGCACCCAGCAGTTCGGCCGCCTTCAGGAAAATATCGGGATTGGGCTTGCCCCGTCCCTTCGGAAGCTGATCGCTGGTGATGGCGGCATCAAACATTCCCCACAGTTCCGCATGGCGCAGATGGGATTCCGTGTGCGCATAGGCGGTGGAGGAGGCGATGGCAATAGGCACACCCCGTTCCTTCAGCCAGAGAAGGACCTCTTTGGCCTTCGGCATCCGGAGCGTTTCGGGATCGGAGGCGGCAATGATTTCTTCGGAGATCCGGGTGCGCTCCACGCGCACCTTGTCATAGGGGAAATCTTCACCGCAGCATTCGCGGAATACCTGTTTGGCCACCTCGATATTCACGGCCCGCGTTTTCAGCAGCGCTTCGTCCGTGACATTGTAGCCAAGCAGCGCGCCGCCTTCCTTCCAACCCTGCATATAGAGCCGCTCGGTGTCCAGCAGCGTTCCGTCCACATCAAAAATGACTGCCTTGATCATCGTTCTTTCTCCTTTTATCGGAAGCAGGTTTCTTCCTCGATCTGATCCAGCTGTGCGAGGATCACATCGATATGGGCATCCCAGAAAGCGGGATCCACGAAGGGTCTCCAGTCCGTCTTGTCTTCGCCCATGCGTTCGCTCATCTTGATGTTGCCCGCATGGTTCGTGATGGTGATATCGATGGGCATGCCCTTGAGGCCTTCCATCATGGCGCGGAATGCCTTGCGTTCCCGCTCCGCTTCTTCCCCGGTGGTAAAGTTGCTGTCCACCATGGTGTTGGTGCCCATGCCGCCATGCAGACCGACGCGGTAGACATTGCCCTCGTCATCATGATCCTCGAAGAAGATGCTGCTGGTGCCGGGAGTATGGCCGGGCGTATGGAGGACTTTAAAGGTAAAGCCGCCATGCTCGATGGGGGTCTTATAGTCATAGAGATAGTCATAGGTAAAGGGCTGCACGATATCCACCCGTTCGGGAACACGGGTATGATAGCTCATATCCCAGGACCAGTCCTTCTCAAAGGGACTCATGTAGACCACGGGATGGGCATAATTCTGCAGCAGCGCCATACCGCTGCAATGGTCGGGATGGGCATGGGACAGCAGGACGAGCTTAATATCCTTCTGAGGATCGTAGCCCAGCTTGCGGAGGGATTCAAAGATCAGCCACATCTGGCCGTGGATGCCGGAATCGATCATGACGATGCCGTCATTGGTTTCGATCAGCACAACACCCAGCCACGTATCGCCCACATACCAGCTGTGGGGCGTCATGCGCACCATGCCATAGGAATCCTCCCAGGGACGGTGGGAAGAGCGGTAATAGATCTCACTCAGAGCGGGTAAAATTTTTGCCATAATATAAGATCCTCCTTTCCCGTTGCCGGGATGTATCTCTATCACCATAGTAACAGACTGTTTGACAAACAACAAATTGAATTATATAATAGACATATAGAAAAAACGCATAAGCTATTCTGCCATATAGAAATGAGGCATAGCATGGAGCTGAAAAAGATCCGGTACTTTCTGAAGATCGTGGAAAAGGGCAGCCTTTCCAAGGCCGCGGAGAGCCTTTACCTGACCCAGCCGACGCTGAGCCGTTTCCTCGCCAAGCTGGAAGAGGAAGCGGGGACGAAGCTTTTTCTGCGGCGGCGGGACAATTCCCTTGCGCTGACGGAGAGCGGACAGCAGTATCTGGAGGCAGCCGAGAAGATCGAACGCATCTGGCAGGAGCTGGAGGGCAGGCTGGCCGCCGGCCACCGCAGCGACCGCGAGATCCTGCTGGGCATCGATTCGGACAGCCTGTTCCCCTTTGTGCTGGACTGCGCCGACCGTCTTTCCGCGCAGTTTCCCGGCCTGTCCGTGCAGATCCTGCGCCACGAAGCCGAGGACGCACAGGAACTGGTGGCAAACGGCACGCTGGATCTGGCGCTGACGGCCTACCATACCGAGTTGGAATCACTGCGCTACCTGCCCATCCGATGCTCCGAGGTGCAGCTGATCGTCTCCCCCGAGCATCCGCTGGCAGCACGGGAAGCCCCGCTGCGGCTGGAAGAACTGCCGCAGCAGCTGCCCTTTGCCCTCATCTGCGAATCCACCGTTCTGCGGCAGGTGGAGGACCGGTATCTGGCGCAGCACGGGTATGAGCCCCAGATCCGCCGCACCTACAGCCGCCACCGCTCCGGTCTGGATATCATTTCCGCCAGCACGGAGCTGGTGGGCTTCTGCCCCTCCAACTACCGCTCCCGCCGTGTGGTCTACCTGCCGCTGGATCCGCCCTTCTATTATCAAACAGGCATCTGCCTGCGGAAAGGCGAAAGCTGCAGCCCCGCCGTCCGCGCCCTGACCGAAATGCTGCAGGCGTTGCCGCAGACCGTCGATCCGGATGTATGATGCCTCCTTGCGTTTTCGCGCACCTTGCGGTATACTAAAAGAAAAAAATATAAAGGAGAAATCTGTTATGAAGATCGCCATTCCCTATCTGAACGGAGAAGTCAACCAGCATTTCGGTCATTCCGAACAGTTCTGCCTGTACACCATCGAGAACGGCCTCGTTGCCGAAACCGAGATCATCGAGACTGCAGGCGTCGGCCATGAAGCGCTGGCCACGCTGCTGAAGGCCCGCGGTGTTGTGGGCGTGATCTGCGGCGGCATCGGCAGCGGTGCCGAGCAGGCACTGCTGAACGAAGGCCTCGGCCTCTGCAGCGGTGTTTCCGGCAAGACCTCCGATGTGGTAGCCGCCTACCTTGCCGGCACGCTGGTCCACGGCGAAGGCGCCAACTGCGACCATCATCATGACCACGACCATGACCACGAAGGCGGCAGCTGCGGCTGCAGCGGCGGCTGTGGCGGCTGCGGCGGAGGCTGCGGCGGCTGCGGCGGAGGCACTCCCTATGTGGAGACCCGCTTCTTCACCGAGATCGTCCATCTGACTTCCGAAAACTTTGAAGAGGAAGTCCTGCAGGATCCCGGCCTCATCTGTATCGATTTCTGGGCGGACTGGTGCGGCCCCTGCAAAGCGATGGCACCCGTCTTCGAGGAAGCCAATGCCGAGCAGCCCAAGGTCAAGTTCTGCAAGGTCAATGTGGACGAGCAGCCCGAACTGGCGCAGCTCTTCGGCATCGAAAGCATCCCCACCGTCGTTCTCGTGCAGAACCGCCGCACGCTGACCGGCTTTGTCGGCGCGGAAAGCAAGGAAACGCTGAACCTGATGATCGCGGGGTATCTCGCATGAAGATCCGTCTGAACGAGGATCCCGAGATCGTCCGC
>JAFSHY010000169.1 GCA_017440065.1 Oscillospiraceae bacterium
ACCAGATCGCCGGAACCGTCGGTCAGAGGATAGCGGATATACCACAGATGACCGGGCGTATCGGTATACTCGACCTCAGCGTCAGACAGAGCGGTAATGCAGTTGGGGCACCAGTTGATGATACGGCTGCCCTTATAGATCAGATCCTTATGATAGAGGTCAACGAAGACCTTGCGGACGGCCTTGGAGCAGGTTTCATCCATGGTAAAGGCATGACGGTCCCAGTCGCAGGAGGAGCCGAGCTTCTTCTGCTGCTCCACGATACGGTTGCCGTACTTGTGCTTCCAATCCCAAACCTTTTCGAGGAACTTTTCACGGCCGAGGTCATAACGGGTCACGCCATCCTTGCGCAGTTCTTCCTCTACCTTGATCTGCGTGGCAATGCCGGCATGATCCACACCGGGAAGCCACAGGGCGGCATAGCCCTGCATTCTCTTATAGCGGATCAGAACGTCCTGCAGAGAAGCATCCATGGCATGACCCATGTGAAGCTGACCGGTCACGTTGGGGGGAGGCATGACGATCGTAAAGGGTTTCTTTTCGGGATCGCGTTCCGTATGGAAGTAGCCCTTGTCCATCCACATCTGATAAATGGACTGTTCCACTTCCTTCGGTTCATACACCTTGGGCAGTTCTTTCATTTATGATTCACACTCCTGCATGTATTTGATCATTAAAAACGCCCTGACCGAATGATCAGGGCGAAGTAAACTCCGTGGTACCACCTAAATTCCCGCATAGCGGGCACTTGATCCTCTGTAACGGGAGGTTCCCGGATCGGCTTACTGCATTGTTCAGCCGTCCGCTCCAAGGTGACATTCCGTCCTGAATCAGAAAGGCTTGCACCGACCGCCTTCTCTCTGCGCATCCGCAGGACGTACTATTCCTTTTCACAGCGTTTTACCATGATTTCCTGCTCATCATACAGGAAATCATGCTGATTGTCAATTGTTTTCGGGTTCTTCCGCAGAGGTTTCTTCTGCGTCAGACTCCTGCGCAGGCTCTGTTTCCGTATCCTTCGGCGTCACCAGATCTTCAAAGCGGGATTTTGCCAGCTCCACATCCTTGAGCGCGGTAGCAATCGTATCCTCCGTCTGACGGAGCGCATCCAGCACATAGGCATTGGTCACGGCACGAAGCTCTTTCAGCTTCTCCTGCGTTGCCTGAACGACATCGTCCGCTTCCAGCTTGGTATCGTCCAGCATCTTCTGCGCTTCGATCTGTGCTCTGCGATAGATCTCTTCTTCGGTGATCATGGAGCGGGCCTTCTGCTCTGCCTGCTTCAGCATGCTCTCCGCTTCACGCTTGGCATTGTTGATGACCTCGTTGCGGGCATCGACGATGGTCTTGGCCTGCTTGAATTCACCGGGCAGCTGGTTGTTGATCTCATCCAAAAGATCCAGAACCTTATCACGCTCCAGAACACACTTGTCCGCGCCGAGCGGCAGGCTCCATGCATCCTGAACCATTTCGTACAGAGTGCTGATCAGTTCTTCAATTCCGTTGGGCATAAGTTATTCCCCTTTCCGTTCATGGACTCTGCGTTCGAAATCTTCAATGATTTCCTCCGGCAGGAAGTCCTGCAGCGGAACGCTGTATTTTCCAAGCTCCTTGACAATGGAAGAGCTTAAGTACATATATTGATGCTCCGTGGTAAGGAACATGGTATCCAGCTCGGGATTGATCTTACGGTTGATCAGTGCCATCTGGAATTCGTTTTCAAAATCGGAGCCGGCCCGAAGACCCTTTACGATCACGCAGCTGCCCTTTTTGCGGGCATATTCCGCCAGAAGATCGCAGGAGCATTCCACCTCCACGTTGGGAAGATGTCCCGTCACCTTCTTAATGAGAGCAACCCGTTCCTGCTGGTTAAACATGGGATGTTTGCCTGAATTCACCATTACGCATACAACGAGCTTATCAAAAATGTTGGCAGCCCGTTCAATGATGCTCAAATGGCCCTTGGTCACAGGGTCAAAGCTGCCGGGGTAGATCGCGATCTTCATAGGTCGTCATCCTTTAAATCTGTTTGCGATAAAGCGTCACCAGCGTCTTGCCGTAGCGGTAATCCTTGGAGCGGGTGTAGCCCTCAAACTCGAGAGAAAGTTCCTTTCCTTCGGGTCTTTCGGTGACTATTATACCACCTGTTGCCAAAATGTCAAATTCCACGATTTTCTCCAGAGATTTCTCCAGAAAACTCTCCGCATAGGGGGGATCCAGGAAGATAATGCCAAAGGTTTCGCGGCAGCGGGAAAGATAGGAAGCATAGTCCGAGAAGATGACGGAAGCCTGATCTGTGAACTTGGTACGACGCAGATTTTCCTTCACCAGCGCTGCGGCGGCACGGGAAGAATCCACGAACACGGCACGCTTCGCACCGCGGCTCAGCGCCTCAATGCCCAGCTGACCGCTGCCGGCGAAGAGATCCAGCACCGTTCTTCCCTCGATCTCGAACTGAATGGCGCTGAACAGCGCTTCCTTTACTTTATCGCCTGTGGGGCGGGTTTCCAGCCCTTCCGGCGTCTGCAGACGGACACCGCGGGCAGAGCCTGTGATCACTCTCATATTATAGATCCTCCTTCGGATGGAAATGACGGAATACCGCTTCGGCCGTGGGTCTCGGCAGCAGCTGCTGCAGGTCCTCGATCCCTGCTTCACGGATCGCCTTGATGGAACGGAAATGCTTGAGCAGATCCGATTTTCTCTTTTCTCCGATGCCGGGAATGGAATCCAGTTCGGAATGCTTTAATCTGCGGCTGCGCAGCGTCTTATGATAGGTAATGGCAAAGCGGTGTGTTTCTTCCTGCACGGTACCGATGAGGGCAAATACTGCCGGTGTGGCGGAAATGCCCAGTTCCCTGCCGTCCGCCGTGATCAGCGCTCTCGTTCTGTGGCGGTCATCCTTGACCATACCGTAAACAGGGATCGACAGAGATAGCTCCTCCAAAACACCGCAGGCAACCGCCGCATGGGCCTCGCCGCCGTCGATCAGCAGCAGATCGGGCTTTGCGGAAAAACCATCATCTTCATTGAGATAATGACCGAATCTTCGCAGCAGCACCTGCCGCATGGCGCCGTAGTCGTCCTGTTCTTCCATGTTTTCCAGTTTGAAGCGTTTATAGTCGCTTTTCAGAGGCTTTCCGTTTTCAAATACCACCATGGAAGCAACGATATCGGAGCCTGCGGTATGGGAGATATCGTAGGATTCCATACGGCTCAGATCGGGAAGATCCAGCATCTGCCGCAGCAGATTCATGGCGCCCTGCCGCTTTTCCTCCTTGGTCGTCACCCGTTCCGTTTCTTCCTGCGCGTTTCTGCGGGCAATGTCGATCAGCCGCACATTGTCACCGCGCTGCGGAACACGGATATGCACTCGTCTGCCCAGTTCCTGCTGCAGAAGTTCTTCATAGAGCTCGCTGTCTTCCATCGGCTCGGGAAGCAGGATCTGCTTTGGCGCCATTCTGCGGGAAAGGTAATACTGTTTGACCAGCGAAGAAACGGCTTCCTCTTCCTCAGAAGGCGCTACGATCACATAATCCTTGTCCAGCAGATTGCCGCCCACATAATGAAGCACGGTAAAGCAGGCTTTCGCTTCGTTCTGATAATACCCGATCACATCGGTATCGGCCATGGTGCCGGCGGTTACCAGCTGCTTTTCTCCCAGGGCAGCCACGGATTTCAGCCTGTCCCGCAGTTCCGCCGCCTTCTCAAATTCCAGATTCTCCGCAGCTGCTTCCATTTCGGTTTTAAGCTGTTCTGTGACCGCGCCGTGCTTCCCCTGCAGGACGAGAACGACCTGCTCCATCCGCTGCCGATAGGCATCGGACGTCATGCACAGGCGGCACCAGCCGTCGCAGATGCCCATATGGAAGTTGAGGCAGGGTCTGTCCTTGCCCAGATCCCGCGGGAACACGCGGCTGCAGCCCGGCAGACGGAACGTGGTACGGAGCGTATCGAGCAGATGCTGCGTCAGATATCTGCCGCCAAACGGGCCAAAATAGAGTGCGCCGTCCTGCCCCGCCCTGGATTCCATGGAAAGGACGGGATATTCATCCCGAAGGTCGATGCGGATGTAAGGATAGCCTTTTCCGTCCTTCAGCAGGATATTGTACTTGGGCATATGCCGCTTGATCAGCGAGCATTCCAGTACCAGCGCCTCAAATTCCGTTCGGGCAACGATGACGTCGAAATGATCGATCATGGAAACCATCTTGCGCGTTTTGGGAGAATGGGACACGGAATCCACAAAATACTGGCTAACACGGTTGCGCAGTTTCTTCGCCTTGCCGACATAGATCACCTGTCCCGAAGCGTTCATCATCAGATAAACACCGGGCGCCTGCGGTAAAGTTTTCGCTTTTTCTCGAAGTTCTTCAAAAACCATGGTTGCTCCATAAAAACTGCCTCAATGGCAGCAGTCTGGCATGCCAGCGCTTGTCATTGAGGCAGAGCATTCAAAAAACGATCAGAAAATGTCCTTCAGCAGCATTTCGGTCAGCGCTTCGACTGCTTCTTCTTCATCAGGTCCTTCGGCGATCAGCGATACTTCCGTACCGGTGGTGATGCCCATGGAGAGGACACCAAGAAGGCTCTTGGCATTAATTCTGCGGTTCTCGACTTCGACCCAGATGGTAGCCTTGAAGTCGTTAGCCTTCTGAATAAAATAGGTAGCCTGCTTGTTATGAAGACCGGATTCACATTTCACGATAGTTTCCTTCATGTACATATGGATTCACTCCTTAATCGGTCGGTAAAGATATAATAACATTTAGCACTGAAAAGTCAACTTAAAATTCCACAATCGTAACGCCATCCTCACCTTCACCGTAGGTTCCGAGGCGATATTTCTTAATATAGCGGCTTCTGCGCAGATGATCGTGGACGGCTTTGCGCAGAATTCCCGTGCCCTTGCCGTGGATAATGCGGGCTGATGCCAGCTTGGACATAACAGCATTATCGAGGAACTGATCCAAAACAGGGATGGCTTCATCGGATGCCATGCCGCGGATATCCAGTTCCGGTGTGCCTCCAACGTTACGAAGCTCACGGGTGCTTCTTTCCAAATGGCGCTTGACGACCTGCTGCACTTCATTTTCAAGGAGATATACTTCATCGGGCTTGGCATTGACTTTGAGGATGCCGGCCTGCAGCTGATACGTGCCGTCCTTGTTGATTGCCAGCACCGTGGCTTTTGTTCCGATTTTCAGAAGCTCCACGGTATCACCGACCTTGACCGAACGGGTAGGCTTGGGACGTTCCACCGTTTCCTTCTTTTCACGCACCTTCTCCTCTGCCTCATTGAGGCTGCGGCGAACCTGCGCCTGACGTTCATTCATGCCCTGCACATCACCGCTTCGCATCTGCTTGCGCAGCTGCTTCAGCTCATCATAGGCAGCATTGGCCGTTCTGCGGGCATCATCGAGGATCATCTGCGCTTCTTTTCTGGCCTGCTGGGTGGCTTTTTCCCGTTCCTTCTTGATTTCCTCGTAGTAGGCTTCGGATTTTTCCTTCATGCGGGCCGTTTCCTGGCGCAGCTTTTCCGCCTCTTCTTTGGCGCGTTCCATTTCCTGCCGCTGCTGCTCCAGCTGATTGAGAACATCCTCAAAGTTCTGATCATTCTCATTGACGAGGTTCTTTGCCTTGTCAATGATATGCTCAGGAAGACCGAGCTTGCGGGAAATGGCAAAAGCATTGGATTTGCCGGGGATACCGATCAGCAGACGGTAAGTCGGCTGCAGGGTTTCCACATCAAATTCGCAGCTGGCATTGATGACGCCCGCTGTGCGAAGCGCGTACAGCTTCAGTTCCGCGTAATGGGTCGTAGCCACGACCTTGGCGCCCATATTACGGCAGAATTCGATCAGAGAGATGGCAAGGGCGGCACCTTCCGCGGGGTCAGTGCCGGCTCCCAGTTCGTCAAAGAGAACAAGAGAATCGCCGTCACAGGCATCCACCACGGAAACGATATTCTTCATATGAGAAGAGAAGGTGGAAAGGGACTGCTCGATGGACTGTTCATCGCCGATATCGGCAAAGACAGAGCGAAACAGATTGACGGCACTGCCTTCATCCGCGGGGATCTGAAGACCGCACTGCGCCATCAGCGTCAGAAGACCGACCGTCTTCAGCGTAACGGTCTTACCGCCTGTATTGGGGCCTGTTACGATCAGCGTGTCAAAATCCGTACCGAGGCGAATGGAGATGGGCACGACCTTCTTCTTTTCGATCAGCGGATGACGGGCACGCTTCAGTTCCAGCGTGCCGTCCGTGCGGATCTGCGGCTGCACCGCATCCATGCGGAGGGAAAGCTTGGCCTTGGCAAAAATCAGATCCAGCTGCCAAAGGGTACGGCAGTTCATCTCGATTTGTTCCCGATGGGATGCCGCTTCCGCGGAAAGCTCGGCAAGAATGCGCTCGATCTCCCGCTTTTCCCGTGTGAGCAGCTCACGCAGCGCGTTATTGGCATTGACGGCGGACATGGGTTCAATAAAGAACGTACCGCCGCTGGAAGATACGTCATGCACAAGACCCGGGATCTCGTTCTTAAATTCGCTCTTCACGGGAACCACATAGCGGTCGGAACGCAGCGTCACGATCGGCTCCCGCAGGTATTTTGCATAGGAAGGAGAAGATACGATCTTCTGCAGCGACTCGCGAATTTTCGCGCTCTGTGCCCGCATATGGCGGCGGATATCAGCCAGTTCGGGGCTAGCGGAGTCCGCGATTTCTTCTTCCGAAAGGATGGAATTGACGATGCGGTCTTCCAGATATCGGTTGGCGGTCAAGGAAAAGAAATAACCGTCCAGCACAGACTTTTCTTCGCTGTCCGAATACTCCTTGATATTTCTGGCGCAACGCAGCACGCCGGCGATCCGCAGCAGTTCGATGGGACTGAGCGTACCGCCGCGGTCGGCTCTGTGCAGAGAAGGGCCGACATCTTTCACATCATGGAAGCCGGGCGTACCCTTAATGACGATCAGATGGCGGGCAGCCTCCGTTTCATCCTGCAGCTGACGGACGTCGTCCGCATCCGTGGAGGGTTCCAGTTTCAAGCATTTATCCTTGGCTTCCTCGCTGACGGCGCAATCCGCAAGCAGCGCCAACACCGCAGGCAGTTCCAAGGTCGATTTGGAATGTTCAAGCATTTCATTCATAAGTTTCACCGTAATAATTGTTCGTATAGAACAGAGATTTATAGAGTTCGAGCGTGGAAAAACCGCGCTCCAATTGCGTGATCAGATAGGTTTCCGTGATACCGCAAAGCTCCCGCATAGCCTCCTCACCAAGGCTGAAAGAAAAGATCTTCTTTTCCTCACAGGAGGACAGGTAGCGCAGCGCGGTCAGCGTTCCGGGAGACACAGGCAGACGAAGTCCGTCCATCTCTTCATGCTGACACGAAGCGCATTGCAGCACGCCGCGGTTGACATTGAACCGATCCGGCTCCCGCTTGCCGCAGATGGCGCAGCCGCCCAAATCGGGCGCATATCCCGCCATGCAGGCCAGCCGCCATTCAAACGCAGCCTTCACAACAGCCTGCGGCTTTTTCAGTTTGGCCAGCGCATAGAGAGAATTGAGCAGCAGCGAAAGCAGCGCGGGATCATAATAATCTTCTTCAGACAGCACCTCAGCAGCCTGAGCAAAGTAAAAGCCCAGACTGACCGCTTCGATATCGGAACGAAGTTCGGGAAACATCTCGCGGCAGACCGCTTCTTTCACGATCAGCTGCCCGCGCATCTCCTGATAGGTAAATTCGGAATATGCCAAAAGCTGGCAGGCACTTTTCAGCGGGCTGGTGTTCTTGCGTACACCTCTCGCCTTCAGCGTGACCTTGCCGTGATCCTTTGTCAGCACGGTCAGTAATTTATCCGAATCCTTATAGGCCGTTTCCCTTAAAACAATGCCTTCTGTTTGATAGAACATAGCTCTATGTAGGGGAGCTCAACCTTCCATCGGAGGTTGCTCCCGCAGCGCTTCCTTGTAAAATAGATAGTATTCCGGCGCACCGGTCTCGAGAAAAAGCTTCATCCAATCCGCAGCTTCCATACGTTTCTCCCTTCATCGGTTCTAACGTTAGAATGAACCAAAGAAGAGACGGTATACTGGCAGTTCCTTCTGCTTATTGATAGCCAAAATTGCGAAGCTGGAAGAGATTGTCTCTCCAGTTTTCCTTTACCTTGACCCAGGTTTCCATGTACACTTTGGTGCCCATGAACTTTTCAAAATCCTGACGAGCCATGGTGCTGATCTTCTTCAGCATCGCACCCTGCTTGCCGATGATGATACCCTTGTGGCTGGCCTTTTCGCAGTAAATGGTAGCTTCTACATCCACGATGCCGTTGTCGCGCTCGGTAAAGCGGGTGATCTCCACAGCGGTGCCGTGAGGAACTTCTTTATCCAGGCACCAGAGCAGCTTCTCGCGGATCAGTTCCGCCGCGATCTGACGTTCGGGCTGATCGGAGGTCATGTCCTCCGGGAACAGCTGCGGTCCTTCCTGCGCGTAACGGGCAACCTCGTTCAGCAGAGTTTCCACACCGTCACCGGTCTTCGCGGAGATGGGAATAACCGCGTCAAAATTGCAGAAACGGCTGTATGCATCGATAACCGGCAACAGTTTTTCAGGCTCGACCGTATCGATCTTATTGATCACAAGGATCACAGGCTCACCGCTGGCCTTAATAGACTGGATCAGCGCCTCTTCCTGCGCGCCCACGTTGGCAATGGGTTCCACCAGCAGCAGAACCGCATCCACATCGCAGACGGATTCACGGACGACATTTTCCATAAAGTCATCGAGGCGGGTTCTGGCCTTGTGGAAGCCGGGGGTATCCACGAAAATGTACTGGGTATCTTCTCTGTTGACCACACCGCAGATGCGGTTTCTCGTAGTCTGAGGCTTATTGGAAACAATCGCGACCTTTTCGCCGACAAGGGCATTGGTCAAAGTAGACTTGCCGACATTGGGACGGCCGGCGATGGTGATCATGCAGCTTTTCGTAATCATATTGAATTCTCCTTACACCGTTCTTTTGAGTCCCAGCGAGGAAAGGATGACCTCTTCCCTTTCGCGCATCTGCTGCTTCATCGGGCCTTCATCCACATGGTCATAGCCCAGGAGATGCAGAATGGAATGCACGGTGAGATAACCGACTTCCCGATTGGCGGAATGCCCGTATTCCTTGGCCTGCGCCTTGGCGTGATCCATGGAAATGGCCATGTCACCCAAGGGCACTCTGCCCGTATCGGGATCCATATATTCCTCCCAGCTTTCGGGCAGCTCGCCCGCGGTAAGATCAAACATCGGGAAGGACAGGACGTCCGTGGACTTATCGATCTGACGGTTGGCCTGATTCAGCGCCTGAATGGTGGGATCATCCGTCACAAGAACATTGATCTCACAGGCAACGGGAACCTGCTGGGCTTCCAGCGCAGCGGAGATATATTTGCGCAGCTTTGCCGCCAGGATCAGATTGCGAAAACCGGTAAAAGAAACGGCAACGTGATGCTTCATAGTTTATTTCCTCTTGTATTTATAGGTCTTTTCAGGCAGCGGCCTGGATTTTTTCTCATAGGAATCGTAGGCGGCAACGATCTTCTGCACCAGCGCATGGCGCACCACATCGCTGGCAGAGAGCTTGCAGATGGCAATATCCTCAACGTCCTCCAGCACACGGATGGCTTCCTTCAGGCCGGACACCTTATCGGCAGGCAGGTCGATCTGCGTTGCATCACCGGTGATGACGATCTTGGAGCCAAAGCCAAGACGGGTCAGGAACATTTTCATCTGTTCCCGCGTGGTATTCTGCGCCTCGTCCAGAATGATAAAGCTGTCATCCAGCGTACGGCCTCGCATATAAGCCAGAGGCGCCACTTCGATATCTCCGCGTTCCTGATACTTGGCAAAACTTTCCGCGCCCAGCATCTCAAAGAGGGCGTCATAAAGCGGGCGGAGATAGGGATCGACTTTGTTTTGCAGATCACCCGGCAGGAAGCCCAACCGTTCGCCCGCTTCCACCGCGGGACGGGTCAGAATGATGCGGTTAACCTTCTTCTGACGGAATGCCGTAACGGCCTCCGCCACCGCCAGATACGTCTTGCCGGTACCGGCAGGGCCAACACCGATGGTGATCGTATGATTCTGAATAGCGCGGATGTAACGCTGCTGACCGAGGGTTTTGGCCTTGACGGGCTTACCCTTGGCGGTGACGCAGACCACGTCTTTTCCCAGCTCCGCAACCTTACCGTCCTCACCCTTCGACACCATATCGATCAGATAACGCACCTTCTGCTCGTCGATCTCCTCATCCTTCGCGGCAAGGTTGATCAGCGCTTCCATAGCCTTGGCGCCCAAAAACGCATTTTCCTCCGAACCGGTGATCTTCAGTTCGGTACCGCGGACGGTGATCTTCACATCAAAGGCCTGCTCGATCCGTTTCGTATTTTCATCAAAAGAGCCGAACGCGGTGATCAGCTGTTCAATCCGTTCCGCGTTCAGAATTCGTTCTGCCATAGTATTGCTCACTTCCAAATAAATTGACTTCCTGTTCCCGTGCGATCATTTCGCTGCAGGTATACTGCACCGTACATAAGATCCGGTTTTCGGAAATCTCCATATCCCGCTTTACAGAACGGATCTTTCCGCCCACCGTCCGGGACAGAACCGACCGATCCAGCCACGGCTCCAGCACAGCGGCTGCTTCCTCCTCAGATAGCGTTTCATCCGAACATGCTGCATGGATGCAGGTTTCCGTGATCCATTCCAACGGAAGCACATAACCGCCCGGCAAGGTCATAGTATGCCTTGATATCATTTTATCACAACCTGCGGTACAATTGCTACTGTTTCCTGATAATTTTATCCGAAAACGACCAAAACGTATAAAATGGGCCGCGTGACGCAAGGTTTCTTCCGTCCGAACGGTGTGATATTCCGGCATTGCAGCCGTGGATTCATGGTTCGTGACGGCATAGATCTCCGCCTGCGCGTGAACGGTGCGCAAGTGAACGGACGGATCCAATATGCCGGAAACCAGCAGCTGCCCCGCTTCCACCGTATCTCCCGCCTCGCACAGAGCCGTGCCTTCCAGCACGCGTACCTCCGTGATCGTTCCGCCTTTTCCCGCCACAACATCCGTGATCAGCTTATGATCCAGCACCTGCGGCATCGGCGTCCGTTCCTTCACACGGATCTCGCAGAGTCCGCCCGAACAGTTTACCGCGGCCCATTGAAGCGCATCCAGCTTTTGCAGCATCCTGTTCTTGATTCTCTGCGAATCCAGCTCGGAATTCTTTGCCCCAAACATAACACCGCATTCTTCGGCAGCGCGAAGGATCTCCTGTTCGGACAACGCTTCATTTCCCTGAACGGTAATGACCCACACATATTTAGGCAGAACCAGCAAAGCAAGGATTGCCAGAAGAATCCCAGCCGCAAGAACCGGACGTTTTCCCGCATCCTGCAAAGCGAATACCCCTCTGTATTCCGCTTGCACCGATGCCTCTCCCTGTGTCATTTGGATCAAATTCACCGCTTTGTTCTTTTCTAAATAGGATACACGTATTACTGCGGAAAAGGAAGAACGCTTTCTGACGTCCCGCACGAAGATCCCTTCTGCCGCCAGCCGATTCAGGCATCGTTCCGGCTCAGCGGCTTCCAGAAGGATCTCGGCATACCCGCGAAAAAATTGAGTCACTCTGTTCATCCTAGTTCCTTTCCAGCAATACCGCGCGGATCGTACCCGTGATCACGATTCTGCTTCGATCCATCTGATGCAGCTGCAGACCAATACCTTCCACCGTCACCGTATTTTTTCGGCAAAGCACCGTGATCCTCTCTTCGGAATACGCGCCGATCCCGCGGTGCGATTCGATCATAACAGCTCGGTCTCCCTTCAATTCGATCACAGGAACACCGGGAAGCAATTCCCGCGGTAATCCTGCTCGGGCTGAAAGCTCCGGTAAAACTCGGTTTAATTCGCTCATATCATCACGCTCCCGAAACATCCTATGGCTGCGAAGCGGATATTTTACCAAACCGCAGCATATTCCTTGTCCATGGAGGTGACGCGATGAAGCGAAGGATGACTGAGTACCTGCTGTTCCCTTTTATTCTGCTCGTAATATCCTGTATGCTGACAGAAAGCGCCATGTTTTCGCAGGCTGCTTTCGCCGCTTTGAAGCTGTGCGCCACAACGCTGATCCCTGTTCTGTTCCCCTTTTCGGTGCTATCGGGGTTTCTGATCTTTTCAGGTGCGGCTGACCGTATTTTTCTTCCGTGGGCAAAGCTTCCCGCCAGGCTTCTCGGCTGCGAAGAGCAGGCAGTCTGCGCGGTATTTCTGGGGATGCTGTGCGGTTATCCCATCGGTGCCGTAACACTGGCAGCGCTTTATCACAGCGGCGCGGTCTCCAAATCCACCGCGGAACGTCTGCCCGCCTGCTGCACCAATGCAAGTCCGGTGTTTTTGATTGCAGTGGTCGGCAGCAGACTTCTGCATTCAGCAAAAGCAGGTGTCATGCTTTTGCTGATCCATATACTCGCTGCCGTTTTAACAGGGATCCTCATGCGGACAAACGATGCATCTCGCTGTCCTGAGCGTCAGAACGCATCTGCAATGCTTCCCGCAGAAGCCTTCACAAAGGCCGTACAGTCCGGCAGCATGACGATGATCTCTGTTTCCGGTTTTGTGATCATCTTTTCCGTGATTTGCAGGATGGTCTGCAGGATACTACCGAGGCAACCGGTTATATCCGCTGTCTTGTGTGGGTTGATGGAGCTTACCAACGGCTTATATGTCCTTTCCGAAGCAGCCCTTGATCCACGTATCAAATTTTTGTTCTTTGCTGTGCTGACAGGGTTTTCCGGATTCTGCGTCCATTTCCAGGTGCTTTCCTGTTTGCTTCCGGAGGGAATAAGCGGAACAACTTATCTCAAAGGGAAGCTGATTCATGCCGTGATCAGCCTTCTGCTTGCCGTACCGTTCTCCATGACCCTGACCGAAATCCCTGCCGCGGCAGCAGCCTTCAGCTCCCCCGTGCCTGTTTCCGATTTTCTGCTCACCGCCGTGTGGGCGATCTTCTCCTTCGCCATGTTTTTCACTTTCCTGTGGAAATTCGCAGATAGGTGCGCTATAATAAAGAAAAGATAGACACGGGAGGAATCGGAATGCTGTTCAAAGATTCGGAATACCGCTTCTGCGCGAATTGCGCACACGCGGCGGAATTGGATGAAGATCATATGATCTGCAAAAAGAAAGGCACGGTCGCCAAAGACCGCCGCTGCCTTTCCTTTGACTACGATCCGTTGAAGCGAAATCCCGCCCTTCCGCAAAAGGCACAATTCGCCAAATGGAAAGACTCTGATTTTTCTCTGGAATAAGAAAAGCCCTCCGGACCGGAGGGCTTTTTATGTGTCAGAGATCAGTCGATCGCATAGAAGTTGGAGATGTACTCCAGGTTGTTGTCTTCCAGATAGGAAACAGCGGAGTACAACGCGATCTGCGTGCCGACCTTAATGGGCACGAGAAGCTGATAGATGGCGATACCGTTGACTTCACCGTAGACAGAGGCAGCAATGCACTCACGGCCTGCAAACTCGATCGTAACCTTCTCCATGGAAAGGTTGGTGTAGCCTGCCGCAGGCAGCTGAGTCTCCAGCTGAGGCATGGAAATATCCAGATACTGCTCTTCCGTCAGGATGGCGCCATATACGATGCCGATGTTTTCCACGACGACCTGAAGCATACCCATACCGTCCACACGCTGAGCGGCCATGTCATAGAACATATTGGCCTTGGAGAGCTGCTCACGAATGGCTTCGTCATCGTATGCGTCAATGGCAAGCTGATTCATTTCCGCAACCTGTTCTTCCGTGAAGAAGACCCATTCGCTGTCCAGTTCGCAGCCAAAACCAAGATCGTCGTTCCAGTAGGTTCCGCCTTCCATCTCACCGAGGCCGGCAAACTGCGTTTCCTCTTCAGCGGGTTCTTCGGCGGGTTCTTCCTCAACAGGCTCTTCCTCGGCGGGTTCATCTTCAGCAGGTTCTTCCTCGGCGGGCTCTTCCTCAACAGGCTCCTCCTCAACAGGCTCTTCTTCAGCGGGTTCATCTTCAGCAGGTTCTTCCTCGGCGGGTTCATCTTCAGCAGGTTCTTCCTCTTCTTCCCAGAGCAGGGACTTTTCATCGGAGGATTCTTCGAATTCCGCTTCGGGCTTTTCCGGTTCTTCTTCGACTTTTTTGCCGCAGGCAGCAAGGCTGAGCAGCATGGTCAGTGCCAGCAGCAGCGCAATGATCTTTTTCATTGATTATCTTCCTTTCCATATACTGAATGCAGATGCACTCTTTGCGCTATTATAATCCCGTTGTACGAATTTCGCAAGTGAATTGTGCATTGCATCTTTTTCCATCATTTGATATGATAAAGAAAAAAGGCGGTGACACGGATGAAACCCACAAAGCAGCAGCTTGCTGATTTTAAGGCAGATCAGAAAGCAATGAAATCTGAGATCAAATCCGCGAAGAAAGATGCTTCCAAGGCTAAAAAGACCTTAAAGAAGAATACCAAGCTGATCGCTGCCACGGAGCGGGAACTTGGACACTGGTATTATCGCGAGCAGCAGCGATCTACTGCGGAAGGCCGCCGCAAACTGAAGCATTGCTGCACTGTGATCTCCGCCGCCGAAAAAGAAATTGCAGAATCCACGCAGCGGGAAGAGCTTTCTTTGCTGCGCGTAAAAGCGCTGCAGCAGGAGCTGAAGCAAAAAAAGAAGACGCTGAAGAAACCCGACACGCCCGATATTTCCATTCCGGAATAAGCATAACGCAGGCATGACAGCATGCCTGCGTTTTTTCAGCAGATCGTTCGGAACATTTTCCAGCGGTGCGTCCGAATGGAGTATTTCAGCTCCACAAGGCAGCTTTCCCCTTCCATGCTGGCACGACAAAGAAAAACCATTGTTTCAGAACCCACATGAGAAATATTCCGCATGGAGATCACCTCCGCGATCTGAACTGTGCGGACAGATTGATCCTCCAGCTCATAACGAAAGCGGATCGGCGTCAGATTCCCCTCTGCATTGCATACCGATATCATCTCAACAGGATAGTTTGTTCCTTCCATATTCACACCTCAATTCGAACGTTTGTTTTATTATATCAAACATTCGTTCGAATTTCAATCGGTAATTTACAGAAAAAGACCGCTCCGTATCAACGGAGCGGTCAACACAAATCAGATTATTTCCACTTGAAGCTGATCAGGCCCATGACATAAATGACAAGAATTGCAATGGGAACAACATAGCAGAAAATGGGCTTCATCCAGGCCTTGACTTTGAGACCCTTGCCTACATTGGCTTCCGCAATCATGTTATCCCAGCCCCAACCGTAACGCTTACTGCAGCAGAACACGGCAAAAATAAGAGAACCGATCGGCAGCAGGTTGGTGGAAACGATGAAATCCCAGAAATCCAGCCATGCGGAATCGGGCGCAAAGGGATGGAACTGGAGCACACTGTAGCCAAGAGCGGTAGTGGTAGAGGTCAGCGCAAGACCGATGCCGCAGATCAGAGAGCCCTTCGGTCTGCTCCAGCCGGTCAGTTCACGGACACAGGCAAGAATGTTCTCGAACACCGCCAGAATGGTGGAGAATGCAGCAAATACCATGAAGAGGAAGAACAGAGTACCCCAGATCCTGCCGGAGACGGCGCCCATGCCGAGGAACACGGAAGCCATGGTATCAAACAGCAGAGAAGGACCGGAGCCAACTTCAACATTGTAGGTAAAGCAAGCGGGGAAAATGATCAGACCCGCGGTAATGGCTACGAAGGTATCCAGACAGATGATATTGACAGATTCCCCCAGCAGGCTGCGTTCCTTGCCGACATAGCTGCCAAAAATTGCCATGGAGCCGATGCCAAGACTCAGTGTGAAGAAGGCCTGATTCATAGCGCCAACCACAACATTGGGCGTGATCTTGGAGAAATCGGGCAGCAGATAGAACTTGAGACCTTCCGCAGCCCCGGAAAGCGTGAAGCTGTTGACGGCAAGAACGACCATTAAAATCAACAGAGCAACCATCATATACTTGGTGACACGCTCAAGGCCTCCCTGCAGATTAAAGCAAAGAACGGCAAAGCCCACGACCACAACAATGAGCATGAAGATCATATTGAGGGAGGGATTCGTGATCATATTCACAAAGCCAAGGTCGGCAGTATTGCCGGTGAGGAAGCTGACAAAATAATAGATCAGCCAGCCGGATACACAGGTATAAAAGGACATCAGGCATACATTGCCGAACAGGGCAAGATAGCCATGCAGATGCCATTTCTGACCGGGTTTCTGAAGTTTCTGATACATGCCCACGGGGCTGGCCTGAGATGCTCTGCCCATGGCAAATTCCATGACCATAACAGGAAGGCCCAAAAGCAGCAGACAAAGCACATAGATCAAAACAAATCCGCCGCCGCCGTACTGACCCGCCATCCACGGGAACTTCCAAACATTGCCGCAGCCGATGGCACAGCCTGCGCTCAGCAGGATGAAACCGAGGCGCGAAGATAAACGTTCACGATTTTCCATAATTTACAACCTCTCTGTTGATTTAAAGTGTAATTATTCTAGCAGAAACGATTACTAAAGTCAAAGAAATGTTGAAAAAATCATGATTCTTTCACATCTTTTTATAAAGGCCCGCAAAAAGATGATAAATCGGTCAAATAGAAATGATCCGCGCAGGAAATCCCGCACGGATCATTCAAAAAATATATAATTAGAATTTCTCGAATCCGACAAGCAGACCGCCTTTTTCCGCGTAATAGCTGCATAAGCCTCTGCACAGGTGGATCCGAACATCGGCATCGGGCATACACTTGAGAATCATCTTTCTGAGATGATCGGAGGCTTCTTCGCACATGCAATGCGCGATCCGAACCTTACCTTTGGATAGACCGCAGTTTTTAAGATGGGATAGGATCGCGGAAAGGGATTTCTCTTCGCCGCGGCATTTGTTGGTGGGTTCCAGCGTTCCCTGATTACTGGCTTTACCCACAATGCGGATGCCGAGTACTCCTGCGATCTTTGCCACTGCCGGAGATACTCTTCCATTGGCGGCAAAATTCTTCAACGACTGCAGCATAAAAGTCAGACCGGTCTGCTGCTTGTATGCCTCGATCCGGGAAGAAATATCATCGAAGCTGATCCCCTGCTCAATCAGTTCCTCCAGCTTTTCAATGATAAGAACCAGTTCAGGGCCTGCGGAAAGAGAGTCGATCACGCAGACTCTTTTTCCTTCATGCTCCGATTCGTACATTCTTTTGGCAATACAGGCGGCATTATAACTTCCGGAAAGTCCGCTGGTGATCGTTACGCAGTATACTTCATCGGCATCACCAAAGGCGTCCAGCCAATCAGAGGGATTCGGACAGGAGGTCTTGCTCTTACCCTTATAAGAGTCAAACCAAGAGACCATCTCACCCACGTTCAGGTCCGCGTCATCCACAAATTCACGTACATCGGTAATCACTTTCAAAGGAGCGGCGGCAAACGGAATGCCGTTCAGTTCCAGTACATCAGCGGAAGAATCCGCCACGATTTTGACATTCTTCATTATCGAGATCCTTTCGGTTTGCTGCCCCGATACTATCAAACTCATCCGATATTCTTCCAGCTACTTTTGGGAAACTACGCTCTACAATAGGGAGAATATCGGACTCTACTGACAGGAGAGTCACCGAAAAGTTCAAGATTCACCGGCATTTGAACCTTAACGCAAATTATGACCGCAGGCATTAATCTCTATAGTTTCAACCATTTTTGTGCAATCCGTACGAAAAACAGGCCCTTTTTCCTTCTGGCAAAAGGGATTATATGTTAGTGGAGCCGAGGGGAGTCGCATTTCTACGGAAAAGCCACGGCGGTTGCAACATGCCACCGGCACGCTACCAAGAGCCGCCTTTCGACTCCCCTCTCAATAAAATAACAACCATGCCAATGGCATGGTTGTTATTTTGCGAAAGAGTGCCTAAACGGAGCAGGAATGGGGTAAAAAAGCCTAAAAGTAGCATTCCTGCCCTGTTCGACAAATTGTAATTAGTTACTTCCGCTAAAATGATAAATATATCTTTGGAGTTTCTCGACGAACAGGCCGACATGATATCCGTCACAGACAGCATGATGTACCTGTATTGCAAGTGGAAGCATGCGCTTACCGTCCTGATCGAAGTATTTTCCCATTGTGAAAATCGGCAACAGGAAATGTCCGTCATCAAAAACATTTATGTTGAACCCGGAAAATTCCAGCCACGGAACCATAGAGATATTGAATGAATTGGACGGCGTTCCATCTTTGGGTGCATAACGGGTGGAGGTGCTATATTTTTCAGCGTCAATCGTGTAGTTTTTCAAGAAAGTATCATAATCTTCCGAAAAATAAGTCCAGATACCTGTAAAGTTCTTCTTTTCTTGATTGAACACCGTGTACATGGGATGCATTTCATCGTAAATA
>JAFSHY010000170.1 GCA_017440065.1 Oscillospiraceae bacterium
CTGCTGGCGCTGGCGCTGCTGGGAGTCAGCGGCTATCTGAGCGTGTCTAAGGGCTTTATCTTCATGCCCGCCATGGATATGCCCAATGTCAATGTATCCGTTTCCATGCCGGAAGGCACAGATATGGAAGGGGCGAAGGCCCTGTCCGATCAAGTGCTGGAAAAGATCGGCACGCTGGAGGGCATCGAGACCGTGGGCGCTATGATGTCTTCTTCGGAGACCACGGTGCTGGGCGCTTCCAGCATCAGCTACGATGTTACGGTTTATATCACGCTGGCGGATGAAAAAGCCTCCGGTGCTGCCGTGGGCAAGCAGATCGAAGCGCTCTGCGCCGACCTGCCCTGTACGGTTTCTTCCACATCTGCCATGATGGATATGAGCATGCTTTCCGGCAGCGGTATTTCCCTGCAGATCTATGCGGATGATATGGATACGCTGCAGAACGCGGCGAAGGAAGCGGCCATCGTGCTGGGCAATCTGAACGGCGTTGCCTCGGTATCGGACGGCCTGCAGGATGCGGCGCCTGCTCTGCACATCGATGTGGACCGCAACGCGGCCATGGAAAAGGGCATCACCGTGGCGCAGATCTATATGGAACTGGCCAAGGCGCTGACCAATTCCCAGACCGCTGCCACCATGCAGCTTGGCGGCAATGCCACCACCGTCATCATCGAAAAGCCCGAAGCGGCGGTGCTGACGGCGGAGGAGCTGCGGGTCTACCCCTTTGAAACCACGGGAAAGGACGGCACGGTCACGAAGTTCCGTCTGGATGACGTGGCGGAGATCCGTGAGACCTTCAGCCTTTCCTCCATCAGCCGCGAGAATCAGCGGCGGTATCTGACGGTCACGGCATCGCTGAAGGAGGGCTACAACGTTACCCTCGTCACCGCTGCCGCGCAGCAGGCGATCGCCGGTACGGAACTGGGCGAAGGCGTCAGCTATGCCTTCACCGGCGAAAATGAGACCATCATGGAGGCCGTGGAGCAGCTGCTGCTGATGCTGCTGCTGGGCGTGATTCTGGTCTATTTGGTCATGGTGGCCCAATTCCAGTCGCTCAAGTCTCCTTTTATCGTCATGTTCACGATCCCGCTGGCCTTTACAGGCGGCTTCCTGGCGCTGCTGATCTGCGGCATGGAGGTCAGCGTCATCGCGCTCATCGGCTTTGTCATGCTGACGGGCATCATCGTCAACAACGGCATCGTCCTCGTGGACTATATCAATCAGCTGCGGCTGGATGGCATGGAGCGCCGTGAGGCCATCGTGGAAGCGGGCGTCACGAGAATGCGTCCCATTCTGATGACCACCATCACCACCATCCTCGGTCTTCTGGATATGGCACTCAATCAGTCTGCAGGTACCTCGCTGATGCGCCCCGTGGCGGTGGTCTGTATCGGCGGCCTCCTGTATGCCACGCTGATGACCCTCTTCGTCGTTCCCTGTATCTATGATATCTTCAGCAAAAAGGAGCTTCGCAAGGTCAGCGAGGAAGACCTCAAGCTGCTGGATCTTTGACCCGCAAACGTAAGAAAGAAAAAGCCTCCCTTGTGTAAAGGGAGGCTTTTTGAAAAGCAGAGAGCAGACACGCATTTCGCGTGCATTTCGCGTGTCTGCTCTGTATTTTAATCGGTGATCTGCAGGATGCAGCCCTTGAGGTAAAGTGCCTGATCGGCGGTGAGGGCAGCGGCATGATCGCGGGACTGCATCAGCAGCTCCAGCAGGCGGACGTTCCGTCCGCAGTCCGCGGCGGCATCCTGCAGCATTTTCATAAAGAGTTCCTGCGTCATGAACTGACTGCAGGAGCAGGTCACAAGGTAGCCGCCGGAAGCCACCAGTTTCATGCAGCGCAGATTCAGCTCCTTGTAGCCGCGGTAGGCGCCTTCCAGCGCTTTCTTACTCTTGGCAAAGGCTGGCGGGTCAAGGATCACGGTGTCATAGCTTCGGCCTTCGTCGCAATACTGCTTCGCAAGGTCGAAGACGTTGGCCTCCGTGGTGGTCACATTGGTGAGCCCGTTCAGCGCCGCGTTGCGGCGCACCATGGTCAGCGCGTCGGCGGAAACATCCGCGGCTTCCACGGACTTTGCGCCGTACAGAGCGGCATGGACGGAGAAACCGCCGGTGCAGCAGCAGAGATCCAGCACGGTGCGGTCCTTCACATAGGGGCGGATCCTGCCGCGGTTTTCCTGCTGGTCGAGGAAATGCCCTGTCTTCTGTCCGTTCAGCAGATCGCAGTACATTCTGGCGTCATGCTCCATGATCTCGATCTCTTCGGGGATTTCGCCGTAAACGCAGCCCTTTTTCTGCGCCATGCCTTCCTTTTCGCGCACAGGCAGATCGTTGCGCTCCATGATGCCCAGCGGAGAAAATACCTCAATGAGGACGGAAAGCACGGTGTCCTTCCATGCCTCCATGCCGAGGGATACGGTCTGGAAGGAGAGGTAGTCCGCGTATTTGTCCACGGTCAGACCGGGCAGACCGTCACTTTCGCCGAAGATCACACGGCAGGAATCGGAGAAGCCCAATGCCCGTCGGTTGTCCCACGCGGCGCGGACTTTGCGCAGGAAGAAATCGCGGTCGATGGTCTCTTCTCTGTCACGGGTCAGAATGCGGACAACGATCTTGGATTTGCTGTTAAAGAAACCGCGGGCAACGAACTGCTCCCGGCTGTCCAGCACGTCCACGATGCCGCCGTCTTCGCAGATATCGTCATACCAATCGATCTCATTGTCAAAGATGCGGAGCTGACCCTTTCGGATATCCTGCTCCTCGCCTCTGCGGAGGCAGACATTGGGGTAATTCATGGCGGTGATCCTTTCCTGATGGAGTGGTTCTATCCTAGCATATTTTGCCCATGGCCGCAAGCGCGGGAAAATGCGGGAATGCGGTAATCGTGATTGATTTTTCTCAGAAAGGATGCTATAATACCATCGCTTGGTCGGAAAAACCGCAAAAGCACCCCGTGGAGGTGTATCGAAGTGGTCATAACGAGCTCGACTCGAAATCGAGTTGTCGGTAACACGGCACGTGGGTTCGAATCCCACCGCCTCCGCCATCAAAGGGCAATGAAAAAGATATTGCCCAAGAAACCCCCGATTTTATCGGGGGTTTCGCCGTTTCTACGGTCGAAATTTTTACAAGCGATTTTGTAGATGTGAAA
>JAFSHY010000019.1 GCA_017440065.1 Oscillospiraceae bacterium
ATGGACAGGCTGGCCTTTGAACGCAGAGGCATCCGTGTGCTCAAGCTGGAAAACAGCTATCAGATGTGCTCCTCTTCGGAAATGGTCTCCTACGTCACCACGGCGCTGGAAACCAGAAAACCGCCGAAGCTTTCGGCATCTCAGCTGGAAACGCTGACGATCATTGCCTATTACCAGCCCGCCACGAAGGCCTATGTGGAGCAGATCCGCGGTGTGGACAGCTCCTATACCATCAGTGCGCTGGTGACCAAAAAGCTGATCGAGGAATGCGGCAGACTCAATGTTCCCGGCCGCCCCATCCAGTATCAGACAACGCCCGATTTCCTCCGCACCTTTGGCCTTTCCTCCCTGGCGGAACTGCCGGAGATCAACCGCCTCCAGTTCGGCAACGCGGAACAGATCGCCATGGAGGAGCTTGCGAAGAAGGAGGAAGCGGCTGAACAGGAGGCGAATGCATGAAGGGTCTTCTGATCACCCTTGGCATTCTTCTCTTCCTTCTGCTGCTGCCCATCGGCGCCCGCGTCATTTACAATGAAAAGGGCGTGACGGTGCAGCTCGTGCTGGGCCTGATCCGCTTCCGTGTGTTTCCCGCAAAGCCGAAGCCGCCGGAGGATCCCGCGGTGACGAAGGAAAAGAAGCGGAAAAAGAAACTGGCCGCGGAGGAAAAGAAGAAGAAAAAAGAACTCAAAAAACTGCAGACCAGAGAAAAACCGAAAAAGCCGAAGAAAAAAGAACCTCTTGGTGCCATGATCAAGGAATTCCTGCCCTTTGTGAAGTTGGGACTCCATGCCCTCGGTGACCTTCGGAAGCTCTTTACGGTCTGGAAGCTGAAGCTCCGCATCACCTATGGCGGAGGCGATGCCGCCGCTGCCGCCATGAACTACGGCGTGGCATGGGGCATCTGCGGCGCGGGCATGAGCCTGCTGACGAAAGCGCTGCGCATTCACCGCTATGATGTGGAGCCTGTGCTGGATTATGAATGTAAAGATACGCGGATCGTGGCGGATGCCATCGTCACGCTGACCCTTTGGCGTGTGTTTGGCTATCTCTTCCGTTACGGCTTCGGCGCTGTAAAACTACTGATGAACAACAAGAAAGCGAAAAAAGAAAAGGCGGTGCAGCATGAATCATCCAATCCATGATATGATCGGAACCACAATGGAAAAACTGCAGGCTCTGGTGGATACCAACACGGTCGTTGGCGATCCCATCGTTACGGCAGACGGTACCACTGTGATCCCCATTACCAAGGTTACCTACGGCGTTGCGGGAGGCGGCACCGACTTTACCACCAAGACGCAGAAGGGCGGCAATCCCTTCGGCGGCGGTGCGGGCGCCAGCGTGACGCTGAATCCCGTGTCCTTCCTTATCATCAAGGATGGCGTTACCCGCATGATCCCCGTGGCGGTGCCTGCCAGCACGACGGCTGACCGCCTCATTGAAAAGGCGCCCGAATTCGCGGATCAGCTGATGGCCTTCATCAATGAGAAGACTGCTTCCACCGCGAAGGACGAGCAGGTCTAAAGAGTCCGCTGCATAGTTCTATCAGACGGGGGCATACTGTTCCCGGTGATGGAAATGAAACGAAATGTGCTCAGGACGGCAGCGGCGACGGTTGCTGCCGTCCTTTTCCTGTCCTGTTCCGCATCGGCTGCTCCTGCGCTTTCCGCGCGGAAGGCCATTCTGATGGATGCGGATTCCGGTCGGGTACTCTATGAAAAAAACGCGGACGAACGCTCGCTGATCGCCAGTACCACGAAGATCATGACGGCGCTGCTGGTCTGCGAGCAATGCAATCTGGCAGACCGCGTGCAGATCCCCAGGGAAGCGGTGGGCATTGAAGGCTCTTCCCTCTATCTGCGGGAAGGGGAGATCCTCTCCGTGCAGGATCTGCTTTATGGCCTGATGCTCCATTCGGGCAACGACGCGGCAACGGCGCTTTCAATCTACTGCGGCGGTTCGGAGGCTGCCTTCGTGGATATGATGAATGAAAAGGCCGAGCGGCTGGAGCTTTCCGAAACGCACTTCGGGAATCCCCACGGGCTGGATCATGACGGCAACTATTCTACCGCCCGCGATCTGGCGAAGCTGGCGGCCTATGCCATGGAGAACGAAGATTTTTACAGGACGGTATCCTGCAAAACGGTCACCGTGGGCAATCGCAGCCTCCAAAACCACAACAAGCTGCTCTTTCGTTACGAAGGGGCGGTTGGTGTGAAAACGGGCTATACCAAAGCAGCGGGGCGGATCCTTGTCAGTGCGGCGGAACGGGACGGCAGACGGCTTATCGCCGTGACGATCCACGCGCCCGATGACTGGAATGACCATACCGCCCTGCTGGACTACGGTTTTTCCTTCTATCAGCCTGTGTGTCTGGCGGAGAAGGGCAGCGTTCTGGGATTTGTGCCTGTAACGGGAGGCGAGAAGGATACCGCTGCCGTGTATGCCGAGGAAGATTTCGTCTTTCCTATGGCAGAGCAGGAAACCTATTCCGTGGAGCTGCAGCTGCCGCCTTTTGTCTATGCGCCCGTGGAGCGCGACAGCGAGGCGGGAACGGCGGTGATCTGCGTGGAAGGAAAAGCGGTGGGATCTGTCCCGCTGCGATTTGAAGAAACGATCGAAAGCCGGGAACGGAAACGGATGTTTCCGTTTCGGCTGACGGGAGGATAATATGGAAGAAAGACTGCAAAAGCTGCTCTCCGCGGCAGGCGTCGCGTCCCGCAGAAAGGCAGAGGAGCTGATCCGAGAAGGCAGAGTTCGCGTGAACGGCAATACGGCGCAGCTGGGCGATACGGCAGACCGTCGGGAGGACATCATTGAGGTGGACGGCAAGCGGCTGCCTAAGCTGCCCACCAGGCGCTATCTCCTGCTCTATAAGCCTCGTGGTTATGTGACGACCCTGTCCGATGAACAGGGGAGAAAGACTGTTGCGGAACTGGTGGCAGACTGCGGAGAGCGGGTCTATCCCGTGGGCAGGCTGGATCTCGGCTCGGAGGGTCTGCTGCTGATGACCAACGACGGCGAACTGGCCAACCGTATGATGCACCCGAAAAATGAGGTCGATAAGACCTATATCGCCTACGTGATCGGCTACCGTGACGGCGCGGAAGAACTGCTGCGCCGTCCGATCGAGCTGGACGGAAGACCCATCAAAACGCCGAAGGTGCGCCTTATTTCCCGCAAGGGGGATGTGGCGGTGCTGGAGGTCATCATCCACGAGGGCAGAAACCGTCAGGTGCGAAGAATGTGCGAGGCGGCGGATCTGAAGGTCACGCGGCTGAAGCGGGTAGCGGAAGGCTGCCTGCGGCTGGGCGATCTGAAGCCCGGTGCGTGGCGGGAACTGACGGCGGAGGAAACGGAGCAGCTGCTTTCCGAAATGGCATGATTTTCTGCCGGTATTCCGGTTGCAAAACCGTGCGGAAGTATGTACAATGAACGGAGAATACGGGAAGGTTTACGATGATTCGCGGCGTTTCCGGGGCGGAAAACCGCAAAAACATACTTAAATCAGTGCGAGGAGTACATAAGCATTGAAAACAGATCTGATCGTCATCGGCGGCGGTGCTGCCGGTATGTTCGCCGCGGCGCAGGCCGCGGAACTGGGGCTGCATGTTCTGCTGCTGGAAAAGAACGAGCGCCTCGGCAAAAAACTGTATATCACCGGCAAGGGACGCTGCAATGTGACCAACAACTGCACGGCAGAAGAAGTCTTGCAGAATGTTCCCCGCAACGGCCGGTTCCTTTATTCTTCGGTCTGCGGCTATCCGCCCGCGTCTATGATGCAGCGGTTGGAGAAGCTGGGCTGTGAACTGAAGACGGAACGAGGCAACCGCGTCTTTCCGGTCAGCGACCGCTCCGCCAGCGTCATTGATGCGCTGAAGCTTTGGATGAAGCAGGGCGGCGTGCAGACGGAGCAGTCGAACGTCACTGCCATTCTGACGGAAGACGGTGCTGTGACCGGTGTGCGGACGGATAAGGGCGACCGCTTTGCCGAGCGTGTGCTCCTCTGCACCGGCGGCTGTTCCTATCCGCTGACCGGTTCGGATGGCTCCGGCTACCGTCTGGCGGAGGAACTGGGGCATACGGTGGTGGAGCCGGTGGGCTCGCTGGTGCCCCTGGTGGAAGATGGCGGATGGTGCGCGCGGATGCAGGGACTTTCGCTCCGCAATGTCCGCGTGCGTATGGTCAATCAGAAGAATAAGGTCGCGTTTGAAGATTTCGGAGAACTTCTGTTTACCCACTTCGGTCTTTCCGGCCCGACGATCCTCTCTGCCAGCGCTCATCGGAAGAAGGGCGATACATACCGCATCGAGATCGATCTGAAGCCCGCCCTCGATGAGCAGAAGCTGGATTCCCGCATCCTGCGGGACTTTGAGGAAAATCAGAACCGCGATCTGGAAAACACGCTGGGCGCGCTGCTGCCCCGCAGCATGATCCCTGTGGTGCTGGAGATGGCGGACATCGACGGCAGGACCAAGTGCAATTCCGTCACCCGACAGCAGAGAAGAGCGCTGCTGGAAACGGTCAAGAAATTCGTGATCAAGGTCTATGGACCGCGTCCCGTGGAGGAAGCCATCGTGACCTCGGGAGGCATCAAGGTTTCGGAGATCGATCCCAAAACCATGGAATCCAAAAAGGTGGCAGGCCTTTATTTTGCCGGTGAGATCATCGATGTGGATGCCTATACCGGCGGCTTCAACCTGCAGATCGCGTGGGCGACCGCCCATGCCGCGGCCTTTGCCGCCGCGGGCAGAACAGAGAGAAAGTGAGGAACTTTTTATGCGTTACTATTCCATCGCCATTGACGGCCCTTCCGGTGCAGGTAAGAGCACCATGGCCAAGGCCATTTCCGCGGAGCTGGGCTGCGTTTATCTGGATACCGGCGCCATCTACCGTACGGTGGCCTATCATATGATCCTCATGGGCATCAGCCCCAAGGATCGGGACGGTGTCAACCGTCTGATCGACGATGTCAATATCAAGATCGAATTCCCCGGTGACGGCCGCCAGCATATGATCCTGAACGGCTATGACGTCACCGATGAGATCCGTACCTCTCAGATCTCGCAGGGCGCCTCTCAGGTGTCTGCCCATCCTGTGGTGCGGGATGTGCTGCTGGATCTGCAGCGGGATATGGCAAAGTCCAACAATGTCATCATGGACGGCCGTGATATCGGCACGGTGGTGCTGCCCGATGCGGATGTGAAGATCTTTCTGACGGCCTCTGCCCGTGAACGCGCAAAGCGCCGCCTGAAGGAACTGGAGGAAAAGGGCGAGAAGATCACCTTCCAGCAGGTGCTGGCCGACATTGAGGAGCGTGATGAGCGCGATTCCACCCGTGCCATCGCGCCGCTGCGCTGCGCACCCGATGCCATCCGCGTGGATACCTCCAAGCTGAATCTGCAGCAGAGCATCGATCATCTGCTTTCCATCATCCGTGAAAAGCTGGGAGATCTTGTATGAAGGTGATCCTTGCCAAGACCGCGGGCTTCTGCTTCGGTGTGAACCGCGCGGTGGAGCTGGTGGAGCAGGCGGTACGGGAAGGGAAGAAGGCCGTGACCCTCGGCCCCATCATCCATAACCGCCATGTGGTGGAGCGCTTTGCCTCTCTGGGCGTGCGTCAGATCGATGCCATCGAGGAGGCACAGGACGGCGAGACTGTCATCATCCGCTCCCACGGCGTGCCGAAGGCTGCCTTTGAGGAGCTGGAGAGAAGAGGCCTTTCCGTCATCGATGCCACCTGCCCCTTCGTGAGCCGCATCCATAAGCTGGTCTCCGAGGCGGAAAAAGAAGGACGCCAGCCGGTCATCATCGGGCAGAAGCATCACCCCGAGGTCATGGCCATCGCGGGCTGGTGCTGCCATCCTCTGGTCTTTGAGGACGCGGAAGAACTGGGCGAATGGCTTTCTTCCGATGCGGAAAATGCAAATCTTCCCATTTCCATGGTATCTCAGACCACAAGCACAAAAGAATTATGGAAAAAATGTACCGAAATTGCAAAAAAGGTGTGTACAAATCAAAAAATATTTGATACAATATGCGGAGCAACAGAAAAAAGGCAGGAAGAGGCAACCGAGTTATCCCGGCAGTGCGATGCAATGGTAGTGGTCGGCGACAAAGCCAGTTCCAATACGAACCGGCTGGCAATGATCTGCGCTCAGAACTGCAAGAATGTTTCTCTGGTCGATAACGCCGGAGAGCTGGATTTGAGTCTTTATTCTGAAGCAAATGCCATTGGCATCACGGCAGGTGCGTCGACACCGGCGTGGATAATAAAGGAGGTCAACAACACTATGAGCGAAGAAATCAAGATTGAAGGCGTCATCGAGGAATCCTTTGAGGCTCTTCTCGAGCAGTCCATCAAAACTTTAAATACAGGAGATAAGGTCGTCGGCATCGTCACTTCCATTTCCGGCAATGAAGTCGGTGTGGATCTGGGCACCAAGCATGCAGGTTACATACCCGCTGCCGAACTCAGCAACGATCCCAACGCCAAGGCTGAAGAGCTGTTCAAGGTCGGCGACGAGATCGAAGTCATCGTTGTCCGCGTGAACGACGGCGAAGGCACTGCCCAGCTGTCCAAGAAGCGTCTGGATGCCGTCAAGATCTGGGACGACATCGAAGCAGCCAAGGAAGAAAAGACTGTTGTCGAAGGCGTTATCACCGAAGAGAACAAGGGCGGCGTCGTTGCCAACGTCAAGGGCATCCGCGTCTTCATTCCCGCTTCTCAGACCGGCATTGCCAAGGGCGGCGATCTGAGCACCCTGGTCAAGCAGACCGTTGAAATGAAGATCACTGAGGTCAACCGCGCTCGCCGCAGAGTCGTCGGTTCCATCCGCGAGGTTACCCGCGAAGCCCATAAGGCTGCCATCGAAAAGATCTGGAACGAGATCGAAGTCGGCAAGAAGTACCACGGCACTGTCAAGAGCCTGACTTCCTACGGCGCATTCGTGGACATCGGCGGTGTTGACGGCATGGTTCATGTTTCCGAACTGAGCTGGAACCGCATCAAGACCCCCGGCGATGTTGTCAAGG
>JAFSHY010000171.1 GCA_017440065.1 Oscillospiraceae bacterium
AGCTCCGCGATGCCGCGGTGGCGGGCAGGATCATAGCTGCCCATGGAGATGGTCAGCCAGCGGCGGTGCAGCTCCGCAACGGCTCTGCCCGCTTCTTCCGCGGGAGAAGCGCCGTTTTTCACGGCCTCCTCCAGCCGGCGCAGGATCTCCGCATCCAGCGCAGTCCATTCCGCCTGCTCCTCGGGCGTTCTGCCCATAACAACGGCATTGGCGGCATCCACGGCTCTGTCGCCGTATTTCTGCCGTGCTTCTTTTCCGTACTTCTTTTCATTTTCATCCACAAGCTGACGCTTGAACGCTTCAAATTTCTGTTTATCCTTCATGATCTTTCCTTGCTCCTTTGCCTCAATGGTTTCTTCCACGCAGCGGATGACTGCTTCCAGCCGCGCTTTCTTCTGCTGCAGGGCAGCAAGATGCTTCTGCAGCGCCTCTGTTCTGTCATAATCCGGCCGATCCAGATATTCGCCGATTTCTTTCAGTTCCATGCTCAGTTCCCGGCAAAACAGGATCTCCTGCAGCCGGTCCACCTCCTGCGGGCCGTAGTAACGGTAGCCGCTCTCCGCGGTGCGGGCAGGCTTCAGCAGACCAATGCGATCATACCACCTCAGCGTCCGCGGCGTGACACCGGAAAGCTTTGCCAGTTCCTGAACGGAATATTCCATCTCTCATCCCTCCTGCTGCCATTGTAGCAGTTGACGGTGCGTCAAAGTCAAGGGTCTGTTTCAAAAAAATCCCGCCATTTTCGGAAAATGGCGGGATCGGTCATTTCTTAAACCTCCATGATGATGGGAAGGATCATGGGGTTGCGCTTCGTCTTCTTATAGAGATAACCGGAAAGCTCGTTCTTCACGGCATTCTTGATGGTCGCCCAGTCGTTCACGCGGCGGGTCATGCACTGATCGATGGCATGGGCCGCCACGATCTGCAGTTCCTCCATCAGCTCGCCGTTGTCCTTGACATAGATGAAGCCTCGCGTGACGATATCGGGGCCGGTGATGACGGAGCCGTCCTCGGCGGAGAGGTTGATGACCACGACGATCATACCGTCCTCGGCCAGATGCTTGCGGTCGCGCAGCACCACGCTGCCCACATCGCCCACGCCCGCGCCGTCCACCAGCATCCGTCCCGAAGGCACGGTGCCGTTGATGCGGCAGGTCTTGGCGGTGAATTCCAGCACCTGTCCGATCTCCAGCAGGAAGATGTTCTTCGGCTTCATGCCCATGATCTGCGCCAGACGGGAATGGGTGTGCAGATGGCGCTGTTCGCCGTGAACGGGCACAAAGTACTTGGGTCTTACAAGTGCATGCACGATCTTCAGTTCCTCCCGGCAGGCATGGCCGGAGGCATGCAGGTCGAGGGACTTATCATAAGCCACATCCGCGCCGCGGCGGTACAGCTCGTTGATGATCTTGCCCACGGCCTTCTCGTTGCCGGGAATGGCAGAGGCGGAGATGATGACGCGGTCGCCGGGCTGCAGCTCCACCTGGCGGTGCAGGTTGAAGGCAATGCGGTACATGGCGGACATATCCTCGCCCTGCGAGCCGGTGCAGACGATGCAAACCTTATCCTTGGGCAGACCCTTGATCTCGCTGATATCCACCAGCGTGTTGGGAGGCAGCTTCAGATAGCCCAGCTCCGTGGAGACCTTGAGGATGTTTTCCATGCTGCGGCCGGTGACGGCTACCTTTCTGCCGTGATGGCTGGCCACATCGAAGAGGGTCTGCAGACGGTGCATATTGGAGGCAAAGGTCGTGACGATGATGCGCTGCTTGCAGCCCTTGAACTGGCGGTCGAGCCCTTCCGCCACGGAAAGTTCCGAGGGAGAATGGCCGGAACGCTCCACATTGGTGGATTCGCACAGCAGCGCCAGCACGCCCTCGTTGCCCAGCTGACCCAGACGGGTCAGATCCATCATACCCTCGGGGTCGGTGGGATCGATCTTGAAGTCACCGGTAATGACAACGGTGCCGACGGGTGTTTTCACCGCGTAAGCCACCGCATCGGCGATAGAGTGGTTCACATGGATGAATTCCACCTCAAAACAGCCGGCGCGGATCACATCGCCGGCACGGTGGGTGACCAGCTTCGTGGTTTTATCGAGGCCGTGCTCCTCCAGCTTTCTGCGGACAAGACCCAGCGTCAGCGCGGTGCCGTGCACCGTGGCCTGAAATTCCCGCAGCAGATAGGGCAGGGCGCCGATGTGGTCTTCATGACCGTGGGTGAGGAACACACCGCGCAGCTTCTGCCGGTTTTTGACCACATAGGAGGCATCGGGAATGACCAGATCGATGCCGTACATATCATCCTCGGGGAAACCGAGGCCGCAGTCGATGAGGATCATATCCTTGCCGTATTCGAGGACGGTCATATTCTTGCCGATCTCGCCAAGACCGCCCAGAGACATAATTTTCAGTTTTTCAGCCAATTAAAATTCCTTTCCTTTCTGTTCGGGGCGAAGAGGCAAAGCGGTGCTGCATCGCCAAAAGGCAACAGAAAACCGGAGCACACACGATCCCGCAGAGAAGACCCGTCTCTCTTCTCTCCGTATCCTGCCTGCCGCTTCGCGTATGAACCTGTCAGTTATATCACAGCGCCGAAGCGCCTTATATCCGTTCCGCTCCGGCAGCATCAGCCCGCCTGCCGGAAGCATGTTCGGTTCAGTATACCACAAAACCGCCCGGTTGTATACCAAAAATTTTCAGCGCGCGTTCGGGCGGTGAAAATTGTCTGAAAGCGGGCTTTTTCCTAGTTGCCCCGTCCATGGAAATTTGCTATAATATTATAACTTATAGCTAACCATACGGACCGAAAGGTGTGTTGTACTTGAATAAAAAACTTCATCGCCTGCTTCAGCCCGATCTTTGGGTATATATGGCCATCCTTCTGGTGGCTGCCGGTGCGGCAGCCTTCTTCGGGGAATACTATATCGCTGCCGCCGAGGCCGGTGCGGCACTCATCATGCTGGTGTATTCCGCCATCAACACCCGCCAGCGCAGAAAGGGCGTTCTGCACTACATTCAGAACACGCTGGACGCGCAGGACGTGGCCATCCGCAGCGATGCCCCCGTGGCAAAGGTCGTCCTCGATCTGGAAACTGAGGAGATCCTTTGGGCGAACCGCCTGTTCTGCGTGATGCTGGGCATGCGGGAAGAGCTGATCGCCACGCCTCTCGGCACCTTCCTGCCGGATCTGGATCTCTCCTTCCTCCGCGACGCCTCCGTCCGCACCAGTCCGGAACTGCGGATCGGCTCCCGCCGCTACCATATCTACGGCAACGTGGTCTCCCCCAAGAGCGAGGAATATCCCGGCAAGCTGGCGAACCTCTATTTCATCGATATGACGGAATATCTGGCCGTCAAGGAAGAATACTCCCGTTCCCGCCCCGTGGTGGCCATCATCCTCGTGGACAACTACGACGAACTGACCAACAACCTGACGGACAACGACGTGTCCGCCCTCAACGTTGCCATCAACAATGCTGTGCGCCACTGGGCAGAAGGCACCGGCGGTCTGCTGCGCCGCATGGAGCGCAACCGCTACCTCTTCATCTTTGAGGCTCAGCACCTGCCGGGCATGATCGAAAACAAGTTTTTCCTGCTGGATGAGGTGCGCAAAGTCGTGAACGGCGCAGGCATCGCCGCCACCGTCAGCATCGGCATCGGCAAGGACGGCGCATCCTATGCGGAATCCTACAACTTTGCCGGTCTCGGCATCGAAATGGCGCTGTCCCGCGGCGGTGATCAGGCCGTCATCAAGGACCGCTACAACTTCAATTTCTACGGTGCCCGCGCCAAGGAGTCCGGCGGCAGAACCAAGGTCAAGGCCCGCGTGATGGCCAGCGCGCTGACGGAGCTGATCGCCCAGTCCAGCCACATCTTCATCATGGGTCACAACAATGCCGACCTCGACGTCCTCGGCGCCGCCACCGGCATTCAGACCATCTGCCGCAAGAAGGGCAAAAAAGCCCGTATCATCGTGGACTATGAGCAGAACGCCGTGGGTGAGCTGCTGAACCGTCTGAACGAGGTGCCGGAATACAAGGACTGCTTCCTCTCCGGCGAAAGCGCCCTCATTATGGCGGATGCCAAGAGTCTGCTGATCATCGTGGATACCAACCGTCCCGATCAGGTGCAGTACCGTCCGCTGCTCAATTCCATGAACCGCGTTGTGGTCGTCGACCACCACCGCCGCGCCGCCGATTACATTGAGCAGGTCGTCCTCAACTACCACGAGCCCACCGCCTCCTCCGCCTCCGAGCTGATGGCAGAGCTGCTGCAGTACGCCGTGGATCCCAAGGACGTGCTGCCTGTGGAGGCCATGGCGCTGATGTCCGGCATCGTGCTGGATACCAAGAATTTCTCCGTCCGCACCACCGGACGCACCTTCGATGTGGCCGCCTTCCTGCGCCGCCTCGGCGCCGACACCGTGGATGTGAAGCGCATGATGCAGAACGACTTCAACACCACCGTGGCCCGCTATAAGATCGTGCAGGCAGCCCGCATCTACCGCGATGAGATCGCCATCTCCGTCCTCGACCATGAGGTCGGACGGGTCATCGCCGCCCAGGCGGCCGACGAGCTCATCAATATTCACGGCATCACCGCATCCTTCGTTCTGTTCCCCTCCAAGGGCAAGGTGATGATCTCCGCCCGCTCCCTCGGCGATGCCAATGTGCAGGTCATTCTGGAGCGGCTCGGCGGCGGCGGCAATCCCGCCACGGCCGGCGCGCAGATCCCGAGCACCGACCTCAAGGGCGTGGTGGAACGGCTGGTGGATTCCATCGACCGCTTCTACAACGACATGACGAAAAGCGAAGAAGCATAATCCCCATTTCCAAAAAGGAGTGACAATACCATGAAGGTTATTTTACAGCAGGATGTTCGCGGCAAGGGCAAGCGCGGTCAGCTCATCGAGGTCGCCGAAGGCTACGGCCGCAATTACCTCCTTCCCAGAAAGCTGGCCATCGAAGCCACCGCAGACAATGTGAACACCATGCGCATGAACGACAAGGCCGTGGCGGAACGTCAGGCCAAGGAACGCGCCGAAGCCGTGGAGATCTCCCACAAGCTGCGCGAGATCACCGTCACCGTGGCCTGCAAGGGCGGCGGCGCCGGCCGTCTCTTCGGCTCCGTGACCTCCGAGCAGATCGCGGAAAGCCTGAAGGCGCAGACCGGTATCAACCTCGACCGCCGCAAGATCGTGCTGAACGAGGCCATCAAGACCACCGGCAGCTACACCGTCAAGTGCAAGCTGGGCTATGAGATCACCGCCGATCTCAAGCTGAACGTGGTGGAAAAATAAGGAACTTTGCACCCCTCATCAGTCAGCCTTTCGGCTGACAGCTTCCCCCCAAGGGGAAGCCTTTCAAAGTGTCTGCCAACAAAAAAGCCTTCTCCTTGAGGAGAAGGTGGCCGAGCAAAAGCGAGGCCGGATGAGGTGGAAACGTCGGCTTTTTCCCCTTTGTCATTCTGAGGCCGCAGGCCGAAGAATCTCCGCTGCATCAAGTAAACCGTGTGTGGGATTCTTTGCTTCGCTCAGAATGACAGTATGTTACATCAAGACACAGGAGCGTGAAAAACATGGATGAATTACTGGCACGGCAGGTACCGCAGTCGCTGGAGGCGGAGCAGTCCGTCCTCGGCTCGATGCTGATCGACAGCCGCTGCGTGCCGAATGTCATCGGCCTTCTGCGTCCGGAGGACTTCTTCCTGCAGCAGAACCGGGATATCTTCGAGACCATCTACTCCATGTTCAACTTCTCGGAGGTCATCGACCCCATCACCGTGATGAACAAGATGAAGGAGCGCGGTGTTTACGACGAGGAGACCACCTCCGGCTATCTGATGCAGCTGATGGAGATCACTCCCACCGCTGCCAACGTATCGGAATATGCCGCCATCGTGCGGGATAAGTCCCTGCTGCGCAACATCTCGCAGGCAGGTACCGATATCGTGGAAATGGTGCAGGACGGCTCCGGCACCGCTTCCGGCATTCTGGAAAGCGCGGAAAAGAAGATCTATGCCCTGCGCAAGGGTTCCTCCGCCGAGGGTCTTGAGCATATCGGCACCGTCCTCGTTAAGGTATTTGACCGTCTGGCGGAGCTTTCCCGCCTCGACCAGGCTTTCCCCGGCCTTTCCACCGGTCTTCGCGATCTGGACAAGAAGATCAACGGCCTCAACAAATCCGACCTTGTGCTGATCGCCGCCCGTCCCGGCATGGGCAAGACCTCCATCGCCCTGAACATCGCCCTCCACGCCGCCAAGTATTCCGGCAAGGCCGTGGTCTTCTTCTCGCTGGAAATGTCCCGCGAGCAGCTGGCGCTGCGCCTCATCTCCACGGAAAGCTTCGTGGACAACCAGAATCTCGTCACCGGTCATCTCTCCGAGGACGAATGGACCAAGATCACCATGGCCGCCTCCGCTCTCAGCCAGACCGACATCCGTATCGATGACAATCCCTCCATCACCGTGGCAGAAATGAACGCTAAGTGCCGCCGCATCGACAACCTCGGCCTCGTCATCATCGACTATCTCCAGCTGATGACCGCCGCCGAAGCCGGCAAGCGTTCCGAGAACCGCGTCACCGTCGTCTCCGAAATCTCCCGCGCGCTGAAGATCATGGCGAAGGAGCTGAATGTTCCCGTCATCTGCCTCAGCCAGCTCTCCCGTGCCAACGAAAGCCGTCCCGACAAGCGCCCCATCCTTTCCGACCTGCGTGAATCCGGCGCCATCGAACAGGACGCGGACGAGGTCATGTTCCTCTACCGCGACGATTATTACAACCCCGACACCCCCGAAAAGAATGTGGCAGAATGCATCATTGCCAAGAACCGTCACGGTGAGACCGGCACGGTCAAGCTGCAGTGGATGCCGCAGTACACCACCTTCGCCGATCGGGAATGGAAGCACGATGAAGGATAAGATCCTGCAGTTCTGCCGCGAGCAGCAGCTGCTCTCGCCCGGCGATACGGTCATCTGCGCCGTTTCCGGCGGCGCGGATTCCATGGCCATGCTTCTGCTGCTGCACAGCCTGCGACAGGAGCTGGACATCACCGTTGCCGCTGCCCATTTTAACCACTGCCTGCGGGGCACGGAATCCGACGGCGACGAAGCCTTTGTCCGTGCATTCTGCGAAACGCGGCAGATCCCCTTCCACCTCGGCAGCGGCGACGCCGCCGCTTATGCGCGGCAGCACGGCCTTTCCCTCGAGGAGGCTGCCAGAACGCTGCGCTACCGCTTTTTTGATACCCTGCACGGCACCGTTGCCACGGCGCACACCGCCGA
>JAFSHY010000172.1 GCA_017440065.1 Oscillospiraceae bacterium
GTCCAATGTCCATTTGGTGGAGCCGAGGGGAGTCGAACCCCTGTCCGAAAGCAACTTGACAAGACTTTCTACGGGCGTAGTTTATTATTTACATTCCCTTTCCGAAGCGTGAACAAACACACTCGACGGATCAGTAGCTTCATGATGCATGGCACGGGCAAAGCTTACCGTACTCATGTTCACCACTCAGATCACACCCGAGCCCGGCTCGTGGTCCTTCCGGGGCGGATGGGCGCCTAATTAGGCAGCCAGAGCAACAGTATTGTTGTCAGTTAATTTTAAAAAGTTGCCCGTTTAAAGAGGAATGGCGCCTCTGCCCGCTTATCCGGCCTCACTGCCCCCGTCGAAACCGGTACGGCCCCATATGGGCGGCAATTGCCGTGATGGCCGGGGAGCAAAAGCTCCCCGGTTATAGACTTAAAGCTTATTGGGTTCAGGATACTCCACGCCGAAGGTATCGACCGTGACCTGCTTCATGACCTGAGGCTCCAGGGGCTTATCGCTGAAGTTCGTCTTGCAGGATGCGATCTGATCCACAACTTCCATACCGGAAATGACCTTGCCAAAGGCGGCATACTGACCGTCCAGATGGGGCGCGTTCTGATGCATGATAAAAAACTGGCTGCCGGCAGAATTGGGAGACATGGCTCTTGCCATGGAGAGAACGCCTCTCTTATGCTTGACAGGATTGTCAACGCCGTTAAAGAGGAATTCACCCTTGATATGATAACCGGGGCCGCCGGTACCGGTGCCGAGGGGGCAGCCGCCCTGGATCATAAAGCCGGAGATCACGCGGTGGAAGATCTTGCCGTCATAGAACTTCTGATTGATGAGGGAGATAAAATTACGGACGGACTGAGGCGCGGTTTCGGGATACAGTTCAGCCTTGATGATTCCGCCGTTTTCCATTTCGATGGTTACGATAGGATTACTCATGCTCGGACATTCCTTTCTTTCATCACGCGGTCGATCTGGCGCTTCGCATCGCGGTTGGCAGCATCTTCGCGTTTATCGTACAGTTTTTTGCCCTTGCAGAGGGCAATTTCCATTTTGACTCTGGAATTCTTGAGATAGATCGAGATCGGGACAATGGCATAACCGTCGCGCTGCACCTTACTGCTGAGATAGTGGATCTCCCGCTTATGCAGGAGAAGGCGCTTGGGACGCAGCGGATCGCGGTTAAAGATATTGCCCTTTTCGTAGGGGCTGATATTCATCTGACGGACAAACACTTCCCCATCCTTGATCTGGCACCACGCTTCCTTCAGATTGCAGGTACCTGCGCGGATGGATTTCACTTCCGTTCCGTACAGTTCCATGCCGGCTTCAAACCGCTCCTCCACAAAGTATTCATGGAATGCCTTCTGATTCTTGACGATGATCTTCACGCCGTCCTGTTTCATGGTGCTCACCTCGTTTCCGAACAAGTATAGCACACTTTTCGCATATAGTCAAAAAGAAGATGTCAGAATCCGTCGAAGTCAATATCCGATCTTTTTCAGAACCGCTTCCATCAGCCTGGCATTTCTGACGGTGAAGGCATGGGACACATGAGGCTCTTCTCCGTCCGTGATGCAACGGCCCAGCTGCTCCACCTCCAGGCGGTAATTATGCGGTGTTTTGACCGTCTTTTCCGTCACGGTTCCGTTCTTCGTAATGCGGTAAGTCAGCTCGCCTTCCTGATTGAACCGCACATCGGAAGAAATGCTGCCTTCTGTTCCAAAGATACAGAAGCGGTCGATGCGGTGATTCTTCTCCGTAGCAAGGCACATACCGGAAAGGAACGAGGCACGAACGCCGCCTTCAAACAATACCTGCGCGGAAGTCAGCACATCAACGCCCTCTTCGGAGAAGTCTGCCACCGCTTTCACGGAAACAGGCTCCCGATCCAGCATCCAAAGGATCTGACTGGTGCAGTAGCAGCCAAGGTCATAGGTACAGCCGCCAAAGGTAGCCTTCCGCATACGGATATTGGAAAGGTCATAATCGGAGGTCAGAAACGCGGATTCCATATACAGCACATCACCGATAATTCCGGAATCCAATTCTTTCTTGACCGCCGCGATAAAAGGACTGTGCAGATACGCGAAGGCTTCCATCAGAACAACGCCGTTTTCCTTCGCACAGGCGATCATCTCTTCGATCTGTGCAACCGTCGGAGCCAACGGCTTTTCGCAAAGTACATGTTTGCCAGCCTTCAGCGCCTTCATTGTCCACTCGTAATGCAGCTCATTGGGCAGCGGAATATAGACGGCTTCCACGGCTTCGTCCCGCAGCAGCGCATCGTAACCTTCATAGACCCTGTTAAAGCCGAATTCCTTCTGAAAATCTGCAAGCTTCTGCGGATCTCTGCCCGCAATGGCATACAGTTCGCAGTTTTCTGCCTGCTGCATTCCGGGAATGGTGCAGCCTTTCGCGATACCTGCGGTTCCCAAAACACCCCATTTGATCTTACGCATCGGAATTTCCTCCCCAATCGTTTTATACCATTATACCACAACCGGAAGCACATTTCGAGTCCCATATAAAAATCTGCCGGGAGGAGTTCTCCCGGCAGCAGTCTTTTAACGGTTATAAACGCCCTCGTTCAGATAGGCCAGCAGTTCTTCTCTGGACATATTGCCGATGCCGAGATAATCCAGCGTATAGCGGCTTTCCGTGAAGAAGCTCTTTTTATGCATGGCGCCTGCCAGCACGATCATGGAGTCAATAATGGGCGTGGGCACTCCATACTGTACACCCAGATCATGATAGATCTTGCAGCCGATGGGA
>JAFSHY010000173.1 GCA_017440065.1 Oscillospiraceae bacterium
AGCCAAGGGACAGCAAACGGAACGTCGGAGATTCTTCGTCGCTCCGCTCCTCAGAATGACAGATAAAAAGGGCCCCCGCGAAGCCTGCTTCGCGGGGGAAAGGAAGAATGGTTGCTACGGTCGGCAAATTCCCATGAAATGGGATACTTGCAAAAAGCTGCTGCCGTTCTGACGTCGTAGAGGGATTCACGAATCGCCCGAAAATTTTTTGAAAATTGGTATTGACGTATTCGTAAATACGTGTTATTTTATAAATACAACGTATTCGCAATTACGTTAAACTTGTTTGAACGGAGGAAAACACAATGGCAAAAGAATGGGACAAGGAAAATATGAAGACGCTCGGTGCGAACATGAAGCGCGAAGACGCTGAGGCTTTTGCCGAATACGCCAAGGCCAACGGTACTACAGTCGGCGCCCTGCTCCGCGGGTTTGTGCAGCGGGTAATTGCCGAAGAGAAAACAGGCAGCGATTACCGCGGCCTGATCGACGGTGTGAAGCACGTTGTCAGCTACAAGAATACGGATCTTCTGAAACACGAGGTAGCGTTTCACAATCCGAACCATTTAAATCCCGACGGCATGCTGAATGAAATCCTGGACGAATACTTCCGTTTTGTGAAGAAGGTTCGTAAGTAACACCCGGGTAAATGCAGAAACGGCAGACAGGAACAACCTGTCTGCCGTTTCTGCATCTTCGGAAGTTCTGCCGGAACACTGGCACAAAAACGTTCTGAAGCGGTGGTATTCCCCGCGTAAGCAGATAAAAATGAAGTAACCCTTGATCAACGTGTTTTCACATCATCGATCAAGGGCTACTTCATTGCTATCTTGATATCTAACATCCTTGGTTAACCTCTCTTTCTGCAGATTCATACGGCATCCTTTGGAGCATTCGGCTCTTCTTTTTTCAGTTCGCTGCTCGCTGCGTTCTGATGAGGGATGCAATATGGGTCATGCTTTCTTTTCAGAAAGCTCATCGCATTTTTGCGATGCTTCCCCGATTATTCGGAGGCGGTTTAGGCGATTCGTTCGACCGTATTCTGTCAGTTTTTTCTTCCGGTTACATTTCTTTGTTTTGTTTGGTGATTCTCTGAAGCGAGATGCCTGTATGAACGTAGGTTAAAACTTTCAGATATTTGGGTTCGAATGATTCGTCTAGTGACTCATCCCTTATTGATTGAGTCCTTCGGGAGTGAATTTGTACATCGGGTATCACCCTTTCTGACTATAAAATAGCACAGAATTTTTTGATTCGCAAGACGCAATATTATACAAATCAAACAAAAACCACTTGTGCATTCCTACAGAATCCAACAGATATCACAAAAACACATTGACAGAAAGAAAATTACGGTGCTATACTGAAAATGTTGGGGCCGTTCTGCATCATACAGAACGGCCCGTTTCTTCGCTTTTTCTCTTTGGTGAGTTCGTCACAGAACAATTCGGAATATTGGGGTATACTAGGGCCATAAAGAAAAAAACAAAGGAGGACTTCACAATGTCAGCTCTCAATATCAATCTCAAGAATTTCGAACAGGAAGTCATGCAGTCCGATAAGCCCGTCCTTCTGGACTTCTGGGCGCCGTGGTGCGGCCCCTGCCGCAGAGTTGTCCCGCTGGTGGAGGAGATCGCGGAAGAACGCGCCGACATCAAGGTAGGCAAGATCAATGTGGATGAGGAGCAGGAATTGGCCGCCCGTTTTCAGGTGATGAGCATCCCCACCCTCATGGTCATCAAGGACGGCAAGATCGTCAATCAGGCGTTGGGCGCCCGCCCCAAGGAGCAGATCCTTGCCATGCTCTGAGGTGAGAGCTCAGAGATTTTTCCCGGTGGGAGGCGGATACGCTTTCCAAAGACGGCAGCGTGACACTGCCTGAGCCGGAACCTAAGCCCCTTTCCGCGGAACGAGCGGAAGGGGCTTTCTATCAAAATGCGGCAGCTTCTTTCCCCGAAGCTGCCGCATCATTTTGTGTTTTATCGGATGGGATGTTTTGCCTCATGGCGCTGAAGCAGCCAATAGACGGGGATGCCCAGCAGCGCAAACGCGGCATAGATCAGGAACATCTTCGTATAGCCGAGACCGGTAGCGATGAAGCCGCCCACGGTGGGCGCCAGCCAGCAGAAGGCATCCTGCACGATGAGGATCGTGGCAGAGGCCACGCCCGCATGCTCTCTGCCCAGCTTCTTGATCACGCTGCCCTGGATACTGGGCAGGGCAACGCCCTGGCTCAGCGTCTTGCAGACTGCTGCCAGCAGGATCATGGGCAGGCTTTGCGCAACGCCAAGGCAAAGGAAGCACAGAGAAACGATGACAAAGGCAGGATAGATCTGCACGGAGAGTCCGTACCGATCCAGCAGCCGTCCCGTCAGCGGGCGGAGGATCACGGCCAGCACCGCGTAGACCGTAAAGAACAGCGCCACATTGGGGATATTCCGCTCATCGCCCAGCAGCGCCACGAAGGAGCTGGCCATATTGGTGACCATGCCCAGCATACCTGCCAGCAAGCCGTAGGGGAGGATGCGGCGGTCGATGAGGCCGGAGAAGGTGATCTTCCGTTTCGTTTCCGGAAGCGTATGGCGGTAAGGCATCAGAGAGATCAGCAGCAGCCCCACCGAAGAGGAAACCAGCGCAATGGTAAAGCAGACATGATAGCCCCAGTTTTCCGCAACCCAGAGGCCGATACCGGGGCCCAGCGCCTGCGAGATGACCACACCGAAGCTGCTGAGGGTCACGCCCTCGCCCATGCGGTCCTTCGGAATAAACTCCGTAGCGAAGGCCATGCGGGAGATGCCCAGCATAGAAGAACCCATGCCCTGGATCACGCGGCTGATGACAATGGCGGGCACATAGGGGAAGAAGCGGTAGCCGATGTAGGCGATGATATAAAGTGCCAGGCTGAGCATCATCATATGCTTGCGGTTCAGACGGTCCACGGCTGCGCCGGCAAAGGGCCGGGCAAAGCAGGAAATGCCGCTGAGAAGTCCCACAAGGCTGCTTGCCAAGGCCAGCGGCATCCCCAGCGAAAGGGAATACTTGGAAAGCAGCGGGCCTACCATCTGTCCCGCCGTTCCGGTGAGAAAGCCGAAAATCAGGATCGTGATAAAATGACGGTTCCACAGGGTCTTTGGTTCATAACTCATGGCATTGTCCTCCTTCCGCTTCATTATATCACAGTATTTCAGGTTTCGCATTTCCGCGGCACGCAAATATCACGCATCTATCCTTCTCATTTTCGTGCGAATGTGATAAAATGGAGCAAATGTAACAGAAGGAGGACATCATGAAAAAGATCGAGATCAACAGTTTTCTGGATTTCCGTCTGGTCAGCGCGCCCGGCTTTTCTCCGGACGGGAAAACCGCTGCCTTCGTCGTGCAGCAGCCGTCTTTGGAGAAAAACAGCTATCCCGGTGACCTTTGGCTGCTGGACACCGAAACAAAAAAGATCCGCCGTCTGACCGCAGGCGGTGACGCCAAATCCTATATCTGGACAAAAAGCGGCACATTGCTCTTCCCTGCCGCCCGTGACAAGGCGCTCAAAGAACGCATGGAAGCGGGCGAGGAGCTGAGCTGCTGGTACGAGATTTCGCCCGACGGCGGTGAAGCCGCCTTGGCCTTCACGCTGCCGCTCTTCGCCAAGCGGCTGATGCCCGTGGACGAAGACCGCTACATCGTGGCTGCCACCTATGACAATCACCGCCCCGACCTTTCCGCCATGGATGAAGCCGAGCGGAGCAAGGCGCTGGAGCGGCTGAAAAACCCGCCCTACGAGGTGCTGGAGGAATCGCCCTTCTGGAGCAACGGCGGCGGCTTTACCTCCGGTAAGCGGCAGCGTCTTTGGCTCTATACCCGTTCCACCAAAGAACTGAAACCGCTGACCGACCCGTGGTTCCAGACCATGGATTTCACCGTCAGCGGCACAAAGCTGCTCTTTAAGGGCATGGAATGGCAAGGCTTCCGCAGCAGAGAGCCCAAGCCCGGCCTGTGGCTGACGGATCTGGACAGCGGCGAGCAGCGCTGCCTGCTGCAGCCCGACACGCTGCGTGTCAGCGCCTTTGCCATGGAAGGCAACCGCATCGTTGTGGCTGCCACAGATGGCAGCCAATACGGTGCCTATCAGTACCCCGACCTTTACCGCATGGACGCGGAAAGCGGGAAACTGACCCTGCTTTCGGAATATGAAGCCTCCGTAGACGGCGGCTCCGTCAATTCCGACGCCCGCTTTGACAACGGCCGCGTCTACAAGCTGCAGGACGGCGACTTCTGGTTCGTGACCACCGTGAACAACGGCAGCTATCTGCGCCGCCTGTCCTCCGACGGCACCCTTTCCGGTCTGCTGACCCCGGACGGCGCCTGCGACACCTTCGACGTCTTCGGCGAACACACGCTGGTCTGCGGTCTTTACGGCAGCAGGCTGGCCGAGCTCTATCTGGATGGCGAACAGGTCACCTTCTTCAATGACGAATGGACGGCCTCCCATCAGATCATCGAGCCGGAATTCCATACCTTCACCGATCCCGACGGCTTTGAGATCCACGGCTGGGCGCTAAAGCCCGCGGGCTATGAAGCAGGAAAGCAGTATCCCGCCATCCTGCATATCCACGGAGGCCCCCGCACCGTATTCGGCACGGTCTACCATCACGAGATGCAGCTTTGGGCCAACGCGGGCTATTTCGTCTTCTTCTGCAATCCCCGCGGCAGTGACGGACGCGGCGACGAATTCGGTGACATCAACGGCAAGTACGGTACGGTGGACTACGAAAATCTGATGCAGTTTACCGACGAGATGCTCCGCAGGTATCCCGACGCGGATCCTGCCCGCGTGGGCGTGACCGGCGGCAGCTACGGCGGCTTTATGACCAACTGGATCATCGGCCATACCGACCGCTTCGCCGCGGCAGCCTCCCAGCGCTCCATCTCCAACTGGATCGCCTTTGAGCACACCTCCGACATCGGCCCCATGTTCACCCCGTCCAATCAGGCAGCCACGACCCGCGACGATGTCCATAAACTCTGGTGGCATTCTCCCCTCAAGTATGCCCCCAATGCCAAAACGCCCACCCTCTTCATCCATTCCGACGCGGACTACCGCTGCTGGCTGGTGGAAGCCGTTTCCATGTTCACGGCGCTGAAAATGCACGGCTGCGAGGCCAGAATGTGCCTCTTTAAGGGCGAGACCCACGAGCTTTCCCGCTCCGGCAAGCCGCAGAACCGCATCCGCCGCATGGAAGAGATCCTCCGCTGGATGGATCTCCATCTGAAATGAGGTGCAGCCCATGGAACAGATTACCTATCAGGATCTTTACCGCTTTCATTTTCTTTCCGACCTGCTGATCTCCCCCGATGGAAGCCACGCGATCTTTACGGACAACCGTCCGAACCGGGAAAAGAACGGCTACGACGCCGACCTTTGGCTGATGGAGCTGCCCTCCGGCACATACCGCCCGCTGACCCGCGGCGGCGACGCCAAGGGCGCCTTCTGGCTGGATGACACCTCCGTCGTCTTCCGCGCGAAGCGGGACAAGGACGGAAAGGAGACCCAGTGGTACCGCATCTCCATCGACGGCGGTGAAGCCGAACCCTTCCTCTCCCGCGAGGAAAAGATCACGACCCTGCTGCCGCTGCAGGACGGCGGCTATGCCGCGCTTCTCTCCCACCCTTGCGAAGGCAAGGAAGAGGAAACACCCAACACCGCCAAAGAAGGCAAGGATCTCTGGGTCTTTGACGAAATCCCCTTCTGGTATGACGGACAGGGCAAAAAGAACAAGATCCGCAATGCCATCGGTCTGCTCCACGGCGAAGAAATGCGGCTCATCACGCCGCAGTACCGCAATGTGACCGCCATGCAGCTCTCTCCGAACGGCAAAAAGCTGGCCTATGCCGGCACGGAATTCCGTGATGTGCTGCCGCGGGCATCGGGGCTTTTCCTCTATGACCTCGCCACGGGCGAGACCGAAACGCTGGTGGAGCAGGAGGCCATGTCGGTGGGTTCTCTCTTCTTCATGGGAGAGGACACCCTCTTCTACACCGGCACGACCTACGAATTTTCCGGCAGAAATCCCCGCTATTATCTCTATGACCTGCAGACAGGCGAACACCGCCTGCTGCCCTTCTGCGATGCCTCGCCCTCCGGCAGCGTCGGCACGGACTGCGGCTACGGCGGCGGCAGCACCATGGCCTATGCGCAGGACTGCCTGTGGTTCCCGCAGCTGCATTGGGGCAATGCCCATCTCAAAAAGATGGATCGGGACGGCCGCATCGAGACCGTCTGCGATACGCCCGGCTCCTTCAACAGCTTCGGCATCCACGGCGATCTGGTGCTGATGACCGCCATGCGCGGCACGGATCTTCCCGAGGTCTGGGCGCTGGATCTGCGCAGCGGCGAAGAGCGGCAGCTGACACATTTCAACACAGAATACCTTGCTGCCCATCATGTGGTCACGCCGGAATACTTCACCTTCCGTAACCGCGACGGCTGGGAGCTGGACGGCTATGTGCTGAAGCCTGTGGGCTATGAGGCGGGCAGAAAGTATCCCGCCATCTTTGAGATGCACGGCGGGCCGAAGGGCGTCTACGGCGGGGTCTTCCACCACGAGATGCAGTGCTTCGCCAATCAGGGCTACTTCGTCTTTTACACCAATCCGCGGGGCAGCGACGGACGCGGCGAGGAATTCGCCAACATCACCGGGCAGCTGGGCGGCATCGACTACCGGGACTTTATGGACTTCCTCGATGAGGTACTGCGCCGCTATCCCGATATCGACGAAGCCCGCGTGGGCGCCTGCGGCGGCAGCTATGCCGGCTTTATGTGCAACTGGATGATCGGCCACACGAACCGCTTCGCGGCGGCAGCCTCCCAGCGCTCCATCTCCAATTACCTCACCAAATCCCTCTGCACGGATATCGGCTTTAACCACAATATGTCCCAGCTGGGTACGACTCCGTGGGAGGATTTTGACACGGTTTGGGCGCATTCTCCGCTGAAATATGCGCCGCAAGCCACAACTCCCACCCTTTTCATCCATTCGGACGAGGACTACCGCTGCTGGATGAGCGATGCCTTCCAGATGTTCACGGCGCTGAAAATGAACGGCGTGGATTCCCGCATTGCCCTCTTCCACGGCGAAAGCCACGGCCTTTCCCGCATCGGAAAGCCCGAAAACCGCATCGGTCGTCTGACCGAGATCGGCAGCTGGTTTGAAAAATATCTGAAGCCTTAAGAAAAAGCCCTGCCGTCGGCACCAATGCCGACGGCAGGGTTTTTGCTTTATTGTTTCACGCGGCGCATCCCATACAGCACCGCGGCGGCGATCAGCTCCAGCCCGTAGCCGAGGAAGAACCACAGATTTCTCCAGCGGATCTCCGCCCGTGCTTCGCGGATCTCATCAAAGGTAGTGACCTTGACGGGAAGCATGGTTTCTCCGCCGCCGTAGCGGATGCTTGCCACCGCCTCGTTATAGGCAAGATAGGTGCAGACCACCTCGCCCTTGCCGTTTTCCACCGTGCGGGTGAAGGCCTCCTCCTTTGTGATCTCGATGCCGAATTCATTGTAATAGGTCGGCTCGCCCACGGGAACCTCCGAGGGCGCTTCCGCCACGTCCGCACGGATCGGCGTTGTTTCCGCATGGGAGGGATGGGTATAGGCGATGGGCTGCTCCATGTAAGCCTTGAAGCTGTCCCAATCTTCAAAGACCGTCCCTTCCGCCAGCTGATAGGGGCTGAAGCCCGCCGTGGCGGCATAATGGCCGAGGAAGGTCAGCAGCCAAAGCCCCAGCAGCAGGAGCGCGCAGCGCTGCTTCAGGCGGTGATTGTGCCAGTATCGGGCGGGATCTTCTCTGGTATAGACCTGTCGCTTCAGCAGGGCGGCATTGAGGAAATGCCCCGCGATCAGCACCAGCAGCAGGCAGATCGCGCCGAGACGCAGCCCGCTGCCGAGCCAGCCGCTCCAGCTGATGCCCGCATGGGCATCGTAGACCAGCAGCGGCAGGGGCAGCGAAAAGGCCAGCAGGCAGAGGATCACCGCCGCCACGGTTTCCGTCCAGAAGAGGACTGTCCGCTTGTAGCCGCCCAGCTCCTGCTCCGGCAGGCTGTCCTCCGAAACGGCCAGCAGCGCGCTGTTGGTGAACACCGCCTGACAGACCGCCGCCGCCAGATAAAACACGGCGCCCAGCAAAAAGCCGAGATAGGCCCGCGTCAGCGCGAAATTGCCCACCATGGCCGCGATCAGTCCCGCCAGCGCCACGCCCAGCGCGATGACGCTGCGGCTTTTGAAGCGGGAAAGGCTGACCCGCAGCATCCGCTTGCGTTCCTTCTCTCCCTTGGGCGTGCCGTATTCTTCGGCTTCCGTTTCTGTCCGCTCCGCGGGGGACTTCCGCTCGCCCCGCAGCAGCTCATCGCAGGTGATGCCGAAGATCTCCGCGATCACAGGGATCAGCGAAAGATCCGGCGCACCCTCGTCCCGCTCCCAGCGGCTCACGGATTTATCGGATACATTCAGCCGCTCGGCCAGATCCTTTTGGGTCATGCCGTTGGCTTTTCGCAAGGCGGCGATCAGACCGCCGATGGTTCTTTTTTCCATAGGGATTCCTCCTGATTGGTTTTTAGGCGCCGTTTCTGCCCCGATTCTACGGTTCTGACGGAGAGAAGTCCACCCAACAGAAGCGGATTTTACTCTCATTTTCCGAGAATCCCGCGGCAAGGCGCAAAACAACCGCAATTCCATTCTAATTCCGATCCCGGAAATGTCAATGCTTCCTCCGCTTCTTGCGAAGGCGGACAGACCGTGCTATGATAAGAAAAAACGAAGGAGGCGCCCCATGCTGAAGATCTACGGAACCGACCTCTGCCCCGACTGCACCGCCTGCATTGCCGCCTTCCGTGAAGCAGGCATCGCCTATGAATACCGTGAATTCGAAACGGACCTCGCTCACCTGCGGGAGTTTCTGCAGCTGCGGGACAAAAGTCCCCTGTTTGATGAGATCCGCGCCGCGGGCGGCATCGGCATTCCCTGCATTCTTCGCGAAGACGGCAGCATCATATTGGATTGGCAGACCTGCCTTTAAGCCCGTTACTGCTCGCGTTTTCCCGAAACCGCGACTCAAATGGTCGTTGAATCGTTTCCATGCTTTGGTTTGGGCGCAGCATCGCGCCATTCCCTCCCGCATCGCGAGTATTTTGCTCTTATTTCCTTCTATTTCTTGTTTTTTTAAACCGAAAGGAATATAATCAGAGCAGAAGTTTCGTTACAGAAGGAGGTCACTATGGACACGATCGATGCCAAGCTCCTGCACCTTCTCGCGGAACAGGCCGATTCCACCGCCACCGCTCTGTCACCGCAGGTCAATCTGTCTGTTCCTGCCGTCAACAAACGGATCGCCCGCCTCAAATCCTCCGGGCTGATCCAGCGCTTCACCATTCTGACCGACAGCAAACAGGTCGGAAAACCCGTTATGGCCTACATTCTTCTGACATTGGATCAGTTCGTTCAGGAGCCCACACTGATGGACTACATCCGCACCGACCCCGATGTTCTGGAATGCTATGCTATCACCGGCGAATACGACTACATTCTGAAGGTCTGCGCCGCCGGAACCGAAGCCTTGGAGGACAAGCTGATTCGGCTGAAACAGTGCCGCGGCGTTTCCAAGAGCCACACGCTGCTTGCTCTGATGGAGCACAAATTTGAGCCTATCCCGCTGCCGGACTGCGCGGGAGATAAATGAAAGGAGTTTTCCCATGAAACCGCTTTCCACCGCTACCATTGAAGTTACCAATTCCCCCATCCGTGAGATGTTCAACCTTGCCCTCGTCATGGACGACGTCGTCAGCTTCACCGTCGGCGAACCCGACTTCCTGACTCCCTCCCATGTCGTGGACGCCGCCGTCAAGGCGCTGCAGAACGGCGAACACCGCTACACCCCCAACGCCGGCATCCTGCCCCTGCGTCAGGCCATCTGCAAGAACTACGAAAAGAATCAGGGCGTTGCCTATGACCCCGAAAAGGAAGTCATCGTCACCGCCGGCGGTATGGAAGCCCTCTTCCTCGCCATGCGCGTGCTGCTCGATCCCGGCGATGAGATCCTGCTGCCCGACCCCTGCTGGACCAACTACAGCCGCCAGCTGCTGCTCTGCAATGCAAAGCCCGCTTTTGTTCCCGTTTCTGCCGAGAACGATTTCCAGTTCACCCCCGAAGCGCTGGAAGCTGCCATCACTCCCAAGACCAAGGCCTTCCTGATCAACTCCCCCGCCAACCCCACCGGCGGCATCGCTGCCGAGGAGCAGATCAAGAAGCTGGCCGAGATCGCCATCAAGCATGACCTCTATGTCATCTCCGACGAAGTCTACAGCCAGCTGGTCTTTGACGGCGGCAAGGCTACCTCCATCGCCACTCTGCCCGGCATGAGAGAGCGCACCATCATCATCCACTCCTTCTCCAAGACCTATGCCATGACCGGCTGGCGCGTCGGCTATGCCATCGGCCCCAACGAGGTCATCCGCAACATGATCAAGTTCCAGGAGAACGTGGCCGCCTGCGTCAACTCTGCCGCACAGTTCGGCGCCATCGCCGCGCTGGAAAGCGGTCAGGAATGCGTTTCCATGATGCGCGAGAGCTATGAGCGCCGCCGCGCCCTCATCACCTCCGAATTCGAGACCGTTCCCGGCCTCAAGTGCCATTATCCGAAGGGCGCCTTCTATGCCATGATCGATGTTTCCGCCACCGGCATGACCGGCAAGGAATTCGCCCTCGATCTGCTGGACAAGAACCACGTCATCGTGGTTCCCGGCAATGCCTTCGGCGAAGCCGGCAAGAACTACGTCCGCATCTCCTTCGCCACCTCCGATGAGAACATCGTGAAGGGCGTTGGCCGCATCCGCGACTACATGATCGCCCGTCAGGGTTAAATTTCTGCGCCCTGTATCCGGAAATTCCCGGATACAGGGTTTCTCAATTTGCTGCCCCAAAAGGCTTCCCCCTGGGGGGAAGCTGTCATGCGCAGCATGACTGATGAGGGGTTCTGTCGCCGCATACGGATACAGGAAACAGATTGGCAAACCTGATAACAGACGCCACCTCATCCGGCCTCGCTTACGCTCGACCACCTTCCCCTCAAGGGGAAGGCTTTTGGACCGGCAGCAGATTTTGGCCTTTTCGAATACATCCGGAGGGATTCTTTATGCTTGCACACGAACTTTTGACCAACGAAGATCTGCAATACTGTATTGACATCCGCAGAAGGATCCACCGCCGCCCTGAGCTGGGCTTTGACCTGCCCGAAACCTCCGCCCTTGTCACCGCCGAGCTGCAGAAGCTGGGGCTGGAAGTGAACAACAGCTATGCGCCCTGCAGCGCCGTGGCATGGCTGAATCCCGAAGCTTCCGGCCCGCGGATCATGATGCGCGCCGATATGGACGCCCTGCCTGTGACGGAGAAAACAGGGCTGCCCTTCTCCTCCGAGATCCCCGGCAGAATGCACGCCTGCGGCCACGATACCCACACCGCCATCCTGCTGACCGTAGCCAGAGTGCTTTCCCGCGTGAAGGAGCAATTACCCTGCCGCGTCATGGTGCTGTTCCAGCCCAGCGAGGAATGTGAGCAGAGCGGCGCGAAGGTCATGGCGGAAAACGGTGTGATGAACAATGTGGATTTCTGCCTCGCCGCTCATTGCAGCAACAGCTACCCCGCCGGTACCGTCGGTGTGAATCCCGGTGACCATGCCGCCGCCTGCGATCCGATCACCGTCGTCTTCCACGGCAAGACCGCCCATGCCACCCGTCCGTGGGCAGGCGTGGATGCCATCAAGATGGGGCTGAAGGCGCAGGAGGGTCTGCGGCAGATCGTTGCCGAAGAGGTGGGCGACCGCAACCACATCTGGGCGCTGGGCTACTTTAACGGCGGCACCGCCCACAATGTGGTCTCCGACCGCTGCGAGCTGCGCTTCTCCTTCCGCTACTTCGATATGGATTTTGCCGCCAAGGTCAGGCAGCGCGGCATTGCCCTGCTGCAGAGCATTGCCGACGAGGCAGGCGGCACCGTGGACATCGACTGGAACATGAGCGCCCCGCCCGTCATCAACGACCCAGCCGCCACCGCGGCCTTCTCCCGCAGCCTTTCCAGGCTGGAAGGCGTGACCGAGGTGCTGACCCCCTTCAGCATGGGCAGCGAGGACTTCAGCTACTTTTCTCTGAGAAAGCCCGGCGTCAACTTCTCCTACGGCTCCGGCAACCCGGAAAAATACGGCGAATCTTCCGTCCACTGCAACAACTTCATCGCCGATGAGGACGGCTTCCGCGCCGCCATTCTCGCCTTTGTCCAGTTCGCGCTGGACGCCGATCAACTAAACTAACGGAGGTATCTACCTATGCTTGCAACCGAACTCTTTACGCAGGAAGATTTTCAGTACTGTGTAGACATCCGCAGAGCCCTTCACCGCCGCCCCGAACTGGGCTTTGACCTGCCGGAGACCCACGCCCTTGTCACTTCCGAGCTGGAAAAGATGGGCCTCACCTGGACAGACCGCTATGCCCCCTGCAGCGCTGTGGCAGACATGAATTCAGAAAGCTCCGGCAAAACGCTGCTGCTCCGCGCCGATATGGACGCGCTGCCCGTCACCGAAAAAACCGGCCTGCCCTACGCCTCGGAGATTCCCGGCAGAATGCACGCCTGCGGCCATGACACCCACACCGCCATCCTGCTGACCGCCGCCCGGATTCTTTCCCGCGTCAGGGATCAGCTTCCCTGCAAGGTCCGCTTCCTTTTCCAACCCAGCGAAGAATGCGCCGACAGCGGCGCAGAACAGATGTACCGAAACGGTGTCACCGAAGGTGCAGACTACGGCATCGCCCTCCATTGCGACAACGGTGTGCCTTCCGGCACCATCGGCGTCTGCGCCGGCGACTATATGTCTGCCTGTGACCCCATCACCATCACCTTCCGCGGCAAGACCGCCCACGCCACCCTTCCCGAGCAGGGCATCGATGCCATTCAGATGGCATTGAAGGCGCAGGAAGGTATGAAGAAGATCGTGGAAGAAGAGGTGGGCGACCGCGTCTACATCTGGAGCCTCGGCTGCTTCCACGGCGGTACGGCTCACAATGTCATCTGCGATTCCTGCGAACTGAAGATCTCCTTCCGCTATTTTGACAAGGCTTTTGCCGCCCGCGTCCGTGAGCGCTGCATTGCATTCCTCGAAAAAGTTGCTGCTGACTTCGGCGGCACCGTGGAATACGAATGGCGGATGAGCGCGCCGCCTCTCCACAACAAGGCTTTCCTGGTGGATGCGTTCAAAAAGAGCATCGCAAAGCTGGAGGGTGTCGGCCTGATGGATGTTCCCCTGCGCAAGAGCACGGAGGACTTTGCATGGCTGCTGCAGGATATGCCCGGCCTGCTCTTCCGCTACGGTTCCGGAAACGAGGAAAAGGGCTGCACCACCATGGCGCACTGCAATGACTTCATGCCCGACGAAGACGGTTTCCGCGCCGGCGTTCTGGCCTTTGTCCAGTTCGTGCTGGACGCAGGCGAGCTGGCATGATCCCATCTCAAACAAAAAACGACCTGTCCCTCAGGACAGGTCGTTTTTCTGATTGAAATAGGCTCTTGTCTGCTCCGCGTTGCGGAAGATCTCCGCCTGCAGCGCTTCCAGCGAGGGGAACTTTTTTTCATCCCGCAGCTTTTGATAGAAGCAGATGCGGATCTCCTTTCCGTACAGGTCGCCCGAAAAATCGAGGAGCCACGGCTCCACCACCAACGGAGCGCCCTCCGAAACTGTGGGGCAATTGCCCACGTTGGTCACAGCCAGATATTCCTGCCCGTCCGCCTCCACCTTCGTGACATAGACGCCGTTGGGCAGCGGCAGCACCCCGTGGGGCACTGCAATATTGGCGGTGGGGATGCCGATGGTGCGTCCCAGCCGTTTTCCGCTGATGACCGTGCCGCTGAGGCAATGGGGATGACCCAGATAGCGGGCAGCCGCCTCCAGTTCGCCCCGTTCCAGCAGGCTGCGGATCAGGGTGGAATGCACGGGAACGCCGTCCAGCGCGATCTCGCCGATGATATCGCAGCCGATCTGCTTTTCGCGGCAGAATTCCGCCAGCAGTGCTGCCGTTCCTTCGCCGCGGTGGCCAAAGCGGAAATCCTCGCCGCAGATCACATGGCAGACCTGCAGATCACCCAGCAGGCAATCCTCGGCAAATTCCCGCCACGGCATTTCCATCATGGCACGGTTAAAATGGATGAACAGCACCTCATCGATGCCGTAGAGCGAGCGCATCAGATGCTCCCGATCCTTGCGGGAGGTGATCAGCGGCATGGCTTTTCCGCTGATGATCTCGCCGGGATGACGGTCAAAGGTCATGGCGGCTGCAATGCCGCCCAGCTCATCGGCCCGCTGACGCGCCTGCCGCAGCAGGCCGCCGTGACCGAGATGCACACCGTCAAAAAAACCCAGCGCAATGATCCGTTTTTTCATATCAAACCTCAAAAAAGCTGCGGATAACCGAAACCGTGCCTGCCTCGCAGCGGGCCAGCATCAGAAATTCGCCCGAAGGAGCATGGCAGCGGTAGGTTCCGTCCGCCAGTTCGCGGCGGCGGAAGGAATTGCCGTTGCGGCAAAGCTGCTCTTCCCGTTCAGAAAGCTGAACTGCGGGATGCTCCAGAAACATGGATTCCACGGGCAGCAGTTCGGCTTCGCCGTTTAAGATCTGCTCCATGGTAAAGGCCTGCTCTGCCCGGTACGCACCGGCACGGGTACGGCGCAGGCTGCTCATGCAGCCGCCGCAGCCCAGCTTCTGCCCAAGATCGTGGCAGATGGTGCGGACGTAAGTTCCTTTGGTGCAGACCACACGGAAAACGGCCTCGCAGCCGTCAAAGGACAGCAGTTCCAGCTCCTTCAGCTCGATCTCCCGGGCTTTGCGCTCCACTTCCTTGCCCTGACGGGCCAGCTCGTAAAGCTTTCTGCCGCCGATCTTCACGGCGGAGTACATGGGCGGAACCTGCAGCTGCGGGCCCTGCATGGCGCAAAGCGCCTGCCGCACCGCATCCTCCGTCAGAGAAACGGAACGTTCCTCCAGCGTTCTGCCGGTGGTATCCTGCGTGTCGGTGATCAGACCGAAGCGGATGCCCGCCACATATTCCTTATCCGCCGATTCAAAGAAGGGTACGGCGCGGGTGGCTCTGCCCAGAAACACGGGCAGCACACCGGTGGCCATGGGATCCAGCGTTCCGCCGTGGCCCACATGGCGCTCATGGAATACCCCGCGAAGCTTGGCGGCCACATCCTGGCTCGTCCAGTCCGCAGGCTTATCGACGATCAGAATTCCCGTCATGCCTTCACCTGCAATCCCGTCACCTGTTCGATGGCCTGCAGCAGCGCATGGCGGCAGTCCTCCAGCGTTCCCTCCACGGATGCGCCGGCAGCCGCCTTATGACCGCCGCCGCCCAGCACCGCGCAGATCTCGGAGGCGCTGTAAATGCGGTCATCGGTACGCAGAGAAATTTTGCTCTTGCCGTCCGGCAGATCCCGCAGCAGCGCGCCGATGAGAACGCCTTCCAGATTGCGGGCAAAGCCCGCGATGGAATCGGCATCGTCCTCCGTCACGCCCATGCGGCGCATCTCGGAAAGGGGCAGCGTGCAGATGCCAATCTTGCCGTCTGCGTACAGCCGCATATCGGCAGTCAGATAGGCTTCCAGATCAAACCGTGCCTTGGTCTTGATCTCAAACAGCATTCTGTTGAGGGAAACCGTATCCGCGCCGCATTCCATCAGACGGGCAGCGGCACGGAGGGTATTGGCGGTGGTATTGGAATAGCGGAAGCAGCCGGTATCGGTGGAGATGGCGATATAAAGCGCATCCGCCATATCGCTGTCCACTTCTGCGCCCATCAGTTCCAGCAGATCCAGCAGGATCTCGCCGCAGGCAGCCCGATCCGCCATCAAAAGACCCTCGGCGGCAAAGCCGTTGTTGGAGCCGTGATGGTCGATGAGCATGGCAACCTCGCCCGCGAAGCCGTTGGGCAGCAGGCCGTCGGAGGCGATGTCCACGGAGATCACCGTGCCCTGTACGGTCGGGTCAGTCAGACCCTGCAGATAGGGCAGATAGCGGGGCGTAAACTGGGGATTTTCATAAATGGAAGCCGTTTTGCCCAGCTTGCGAAGACCGCGGCAGAGGGCAACGGCGCAGCCCACCGTATCGCCGTCGGGACGGCGGTGGGTCAGAATGGTATAGTTGTCGTGCTGCAGCAGATAGTCTGCCGTTTCACGGATTGTCAGATTCTTCATCCTCGTCCTCCCGCACCTTCAGAGAGCTGAGCAGCGCGTACATTTTGGCGCCCTGCGTAATGGAGTCGTCCTCCACGAAGATCAGCTCCGGCGTATAGCGAAGCTTGAGACGGTTACCGATCTCGCGGCGCAGGAAACCGCCGGCAGACTTGAGGCCCTTGATGACCTCCTTGCTTCTGTCCTTTTCCAGCACGCTGATGAAGATCTTGGAATAGCGCAGATCGCCGGTGGTATCCACGGAGGTGATGGAGATCATGGTATTCTGAACTCTGGGGTCCTTCAGGGTACGGATCAGAGCGGAGAGTTCCTTCTGGATTTCTTCATTGATCCGTCCGATTCTCATTTGGGACATGGATTAACCTCCTTGTCATGGGGTTGTTGTTTCGATCAGAATGCCTCCCTTGTCAAAGGGAGGGGGAACCGCTGAAGGCGGTGGAGAGATTCATCCTTCGGAGGATTTTAGAATCCCCCGGTCACCTTCGGTGACAGCCCCCTTTGACAAGGGGGCCTTTATTCGCATCATGCAGCCTATAAGCCTCCCTTGTCAAAGGGAGGGGGACCGCCGAAGGCGGTGGAGGGATTCCTACTTCGGAAGGTTTGGGAATCCTTCGGTCAGCTTTGCTGACAGTCCCCTTTCAGGGGTCTTTACCGTATTCGAAGGCTTAGCTGCTCATCGAGGTACTCGCACACACCTCTAAAATTGTCATTTACTGCATTGTTGGGGATTCGGATTACGGACAGTTCTCTGCCCTGCAGATGTTCGGTACGGATTTGATCCTTCCATGCTCCCGCAGTTTCATAGTGCTGCGAACCATCCAATTCTATCACCAATCGGGCAGCGTGGCAGTAAAAATCCGCAATGTAGCCATCGATTACCTTCTGCCGCAGAATACGGGCAGGATAATCGCGCAAAAAATCATACCAAAGGTGTCGTTCTTCCTTTGTCATGTTTTTTCGCAGCTGCTTGGCCAAAGGCGTCAGTTTCGTGTTGTGCTTGTAGTTCACGGGCAACCACCTTTTGAATCCCCCAGTCAGCTTTGCTGACAGCCCCCTTTGACAAGGGGGCCTTTATGCGTTTCCAGCTTCTGTGCCTCCCTTGTTAAAGGGAGGGGAACCGCCGAAGG
>JAFSHY010000174.1 GCA_017440065.1 Oscillospiraceae bacterium
CAGACGCTTGTGAGTTCTGCGTTCGAACTGCTCGCGGGAATCCTTGTACTTGTGGACAGCACGCAGGATGGTGATGATTTCCTTCTTGGTGGGAAGGGGGATGGGGCCGGAGACCTGTGCGCCGTTGCGCTTTGCAGTTTCGACGATCTTTTCTGCGCTGGAATCGATGAGCTGATGATCATAAGCCTTCAGGCGAATTCTGATCATTTCCTGGTTTGCCATTGTGGTGTTTCCTCCTTAAGTTTGACGTACTCAGTACTCTTTGTCTCGCTGGGTACGGTCGAAAGCTCTTATCCGCTTTTCCGTGCGTATCATTCCGCACCATGAAAAAAGGCCGACGAAGTGTGTCGGCCAACCAACTTTCACTGCGGCGATATACGCTGCAGGATCAAGCTTTCAGCCGCCCGATGACCGGACATACTCTGCGGAAGTTACCGCCTTTCGACGCAATCTCCCGCTTCATCGCATACTGCGCGCAGGTATTCCCTTCACGCGCTCGTTTATAATAATACACGCTGCCACGAATGTCAAGCACTTTTTTGGGATTTTGTATAAAAATTATCAGAATTTTTGTTGCTTTCGGAGAATTTCACCAATCTTGCCCGCGAGGTACACAAAATTGAATTCGCCTTCAACTAAATTATTGACAAACGATAATTTCTGTGGTAGGCTGATTTCAGAGATTATCGTAAAACAATAATCGAAAGTGAGGTTTTGTTCATGATCAAGCACAGATCTTTTCGCATTCTTTTGATCAGCGAGGCGGTATTGTGCCTCGCGCTGTCGATCCTGGGCAATTTGCTGCCCGATCTCTTCCCCGCGATGTCTGCATTCCCCTTCTCCCAGCTTGGAACACTGCTGCGGATGCTGTCCCTATCCGGCTCTGCCGGCAATCTGGCAGCCATCCTCCTCTACATCGCGGTCTGTTTGCTTCCTGCGGCAGCGCTGCTGCTTTTGCGGCGCTCTGCCCCGCTGCACGCGGAGGATTCTCTTCCCGTGCTTTGTTCCGCCGCCCTCTTCCCCATTCTTTGGCTGATGGTCAATCCGGGATATCTGACCGTTCCCGGTACCGAGGGCGTTTGGTGCGCTGTCATCTGGTCGCTGCTCGGCACATGGCTGACGCTGCGGGTGCTGCGGAGCATTTTCGCTTCCGACCGGGCGCAGCTTGCGCTGTGGTTCAGCAGGCTGCTCCGCGCCGCCGCGTTTTACTATGTATTCGATCTTTTCGGCTTTATGCTGCCGGCGATGCTGGATGAGCTGTCCATGATGCGGCTTACTCCGGACCCGCTCTCCCCTTTTACCTATTCCGATACGGAGATCTTCTTTACCGTGCTCCGGCATCTGGTGGCGGCGCTGCCCTCTGCGGTCTCGCTGCCGGTGATCTTCCGCGCAATCTCGCTGATGGATCTTGCGCAGGAAGAGAACGAGGGCGTTTTGGCTGCAGCCGAATCGCTTTCTGCGCTCTGCCGTACTGCCCTGATCCTTTCCGTGGTATCCGTTGCCGTTCTCAATGTTCTGCAGCTGTTCCTCTTTGACCGCCTGCTTAATGTCCATATTTCCGTTGTGCTTCCCATGATGGAGCTGATCTTCGTGCTGGGCATTCTGCTGCTCACCCGCTACATGGCGGAAAACCGAAGACTGCAGGAAGACAACGACCTCTTTATCTGAGGAGGGCAGTATGGCAATACAGGTACATCTGGATGAGATCCTGAAACAGCGCGGCATGACCTCCAAGGAGCTTTGCCGCAAGATCGGCATTACGGAGGCGAATCTTTCCATCCTGCGCAGCGGCAAGGCCAAGGGCATTCGCTTCGGCACGGTCAACCGCATCTGCTATTACCTGCAATGCGATGTGGGCGACATTCTGAAATTTGACGGCAATCTGGAGGAGGATGAGGAAAATGCGTAAACCATTCCTTATTATAATAGTAGCGATCCTGCTTTCCGCCCTGCTTTGCGGCTGCCGGCTGGCGCAGCCCGATGCGGGCAATTCCGAAAAGGACAGGATGATCGGCGTACTGATCACCACAGAACCGCTGGATATGATGGACAGCGAATATACGGAGCCCATCACGGTGGAACTGACAAATGCCGAAATCCGCAAGCTTAAGCAGGGTGATTTTGCCGCCCTCGATTTCCCTGAGCGGCAGTACGACGCAAAGCTGATTACAGAAGAAGACGGGCGGCAGGTATGGAGCTTTGACCATCTGGGAGGCTGGGCGCTGATGGCGCCGACGATGACCGATGAACACGGCGAATACATTGCCGCAGGCAGCTCGGACGGTCTCTGCGATGTGAAGACCCACATCAAATCCGCTGATGAATGTGAAGAGTTGCTGCTTTCCGGCACGCTCTACCGCGTGATCAGTGAAGAAGACATCATCTTCGAGATGAATCCCATTTATCAGACCGCGGACGGACGGGTCTATGCCGTTCCCGGCAGAGGAAGTTCCTTCCAGAGCGACATCGCCTCCGAGGGGATCAGCTTTACCCAGACGCTGGACGAAGCGGTTTCCCGAAACGGCATAACGGAGCGGACAGAGGCCGCCGTTTCCTTCGGGCAGATGTATCGACCCGATTCCGTCATTCTGCTGCATATGGGGCAGGACGGAGAGATCCTGCATCGGGAGGAATATCCCGCAGGGCAGCTGCCCGCGGAGCTGACCCCGGCAGACGGTACCGTATTCCTGCTGGTCGAGACCGTCAAGCGGGATCTGAGCGGTAAAGAACTGATCACAGCGGAGGTCTATGACCAAACAGACGGCAGCTTTACCACCTTCTTCGCGGAGGGCAATCTCTGCCGCACACAGACCACCTCGATCCTGTGGCAATAAATACCGGGCGTGTATCCCGCGGGATACACGCCCTTCATTTGACTTTTTCCGACAAAAGGACTACAATGGCGGTAGCCGCGTACGCGCGGAAAATCCCCCGAACGGAGCCCCTTTTATGAAACAACTCACGCGGCTCATGGCCCTGCTGCTGGCCGTGACCCTTTGCATTCTTCCCGTGCATGCTCTGGAGCCACAGGAAGTAACGGACTATTTTACCGAATGGTCCGAAGGTCTTGACGAGATCATGGCGCAGTATATGGCAGAACACGGACTGAACGAATCCAACTTCTCCATGGGTTACCTTTACACCAAGACCGGCGAATACTGGTATTATAATGAAGAAAAGATGATGAACGCGGGCAGCCTTTACAAGCTGCCGCTCAATATGCGGATCGTGGATAAGGTCGCAGCGGGCGAACGCTCCTACTACGATTATGTTGACGGCATGCCGCTGGCTTCCGCCCAGTATCTCAGCGTAAACCTCTCCGACAACGATGTGTCCCACGCGCTGCAGCGGTACCTGGTAGGATACTCCTCCGGCTACTACCGCGCTTACCGCCGTGAGCTGCTTGCCTATTCGGGCTGGAGCGAGGAAGAGATCCCATGGCAGTTTCTTTCTTCCAATTCCGCCAGCGCCGAATATATGATGCGGGTACTCGTCCACCTTTACGGCGAATCTGAGCTTTACGGCGATCTCATTGCATATATGAAGGATGCCTATCCCGGCAGCTATTTCCGCCTGTATGAGGGCGATTACGCCATCGCCCACAAATACGGCATGACGGAAAACTTTCTCCATGATGCTGCCATCGTCTACACGCCGAATCCGTTTCTTCTTGTGGTCATGACGGATTCCGTGTATTATTCCGAGCAACGGCTGGGCGAGCTTTGCCGGATGATGACGGAATACACGCTGGGCCTTGACGCGAAGTATGAAGCGGAACGGCAGGCGGAGATCGATGAAGCGGAGCAGCTGGCGCTGACCGCGGAAGCGGCAGATCTTGCAGAATCTGAGTTGGAACGCAGTGTTGCCCAACTGGCCGTGCTGAGCGAAACGGCAGTGCAGACCGTGACCGAGCTGGCAGAGCTGGTGGCCTTCTCCACCCTGCGGCTCTGCTTCCCATAAAGATCAAGCTCCCTGCGGCAAATTGCCGCAGGGAGCATTTTTTATGATTGGGTATCAGTATGCGACGCCCCAGTAGATCATCTTCTTGGCAGGCTTGCCGCAGATGGGGCAGACATCGCCGAGGTGTTCCTGCTGCAGAGGCATGCAGCGGGAGGTCATGCCGGCTTCTTCCTTCATCTTCAGCTCGCATTCCAGCTCGCCGCACCACATGGTCTTGATGAAACCGCCCTTTTCCTGCTGGATCTGCTTGGCTTCTTCCAGAGAATAGGCCGCGTAGGTGTTTTCTTCCAGATTCTTCTTGGCTCTGGCATAGAGGCCGTTGTGGACCGCTTCCAGCTGCTCGGCAGCGACCTTCTCGAGGTCAGCCACATTGACGAAGATCTTTTCGCCGTTGTCGCGGCGAACCATGACACACTGGCCGTTTTCCATATCGCGCGGACCCATTTCCACACGGACGGGAACGCCCTTCATTTCATACTGGGCGCACTTCCAGCCGAGGCTGTTGTCGGAAACGTCGATCTTGGCGCGGAAGCCCGCAGCGTTCAGACGGTCGCAGAGCGCCTGGGCGCCTTCGATGACGCCGGGCTTATGCTGGGCCACGGGCACCACGATGATCTGGATGGGAGCCACCTTGGGAGGCAGGATCAGACCGTTGTTGTCGCCATGGGTCATGATGATGCCGCCGATGAGACGGGTAGAAGAACCCCAGGAAGTCTGATGGGGGTTGACCTTCTGATTGTTCTTGTCAGTATAGGTGATATCGAAGGCCTTGGCGAAGCCGTCACCGAAGTAATGGGAGGTGCCTGCCTGCAGCGCCTTGCGGTCGTGCATCATACATTCGATGGTGTAGGTAGCTTCAGCGCCGTTGAACTTTTCCTTGTCGGTCTTCTGGCCGCGGGTGACAGGCATTGCCAGCACGTTTTCGCAGAAATCGGCATAGACATTCAGCATACGGATGGTCTCTTCCATGGCCTCTTCGCCGGTGG
>JAFSHY010000175.1 GCA_017440065.1 Oscillospiraceae bacterium
GAACATGACAACGCTGCAGCAGGGAAGACCTGCGGATACCGCGGGCAGACTGCCCGCCGAGATCGCCTGCTATGACCTTTTGGACAGGCTGAATATCGCCTATGACCGTGTGGATCACGAGGAAGCCGCCACCATCGAAGCTTGCCTGGCGGTGGATGAGATGCTGGGCACGGAGATCTGCAAGAATCTCTTCCTCTGCAACCGTCAGAAGACGCAGTTTTATCTGCTGCTGATCGAGGGTGGGAAGGTGTTTAAGACCAAGTACCTGTCCCAGCAGCTGGGCTGCTCCCGTCTTTCCTTCGCTTCCGGCGAGGATATGGAGCGGCTGCTGGGCGTCACGCCCGGCTCCGCCACGGTGCTGGCGCTGATGAACGACCCCGAGGGCGCCGTACAGCTGGTCATCGACCGCCCCGTGATAGCGCAGGAATATATGGGCTGCCATCCCTGCAAGAATACCTCTTCTCTGAAGATCCTTATGACGGATGTGCTGGATACGTTCCTGCCCGCCGTCGGTCATGCGCCCGTCTATGTGGAACTGCCTGTGGAGGAAACAGAATGAGAAAACTTCTCATCACCGCGGAATTTTCCGAAGCTTCAGTCGAAAAGCTGCGGGAAGCGGCCGGCCCGAATTTTCAGGTGGAAGTTCTCGCGCCGGACAGCGAATCCATGATGCGCTATGCCGCCTTCCGCACGGCGGAGGTCATCATCGGCGAGCCGAATGAAGAAGAACTGGAGATGGCGGAAAGCCTGCGCTGGCTGCAGCTGACATGGGCAGGCGCCGAGCGCTATGTGAAGAATCCGAACTTTCCCGCCGGCGTCACGCTGACCAATGCCAGCGGCGCCTTCGGCATTACGGTCTCGGAACATATTTTGGCAGGTGTACTGACCCTTTGCCGCCATCTGACGGCCTACCGTACGTATCAGTTCCGCACCGTTGCCCGTCCCGCGGGCAGGGAAAAGCTGCTCTTCGGCGCCACGGCGCTGGTGTTCGGCACCGGTGATATCGGCACGCAGACGGCAAAACGGCTGAAGGCCTTCGGCATGAAGGTCATCGGTGTGTTCCGCAGCCGCCGTCCGCAAAGCACGGATTTTGACCGCATCATCACCATGGCAGAGGCCGACCGCTTTTTGCCGCTGGCCGATCTGGTGGTGGGCTGCGTGCCGGAAACGAAGCACACGGTCCATTACTTTGACCGCGAGCGGCTGCTCAGCATGAAGGAGGATGCCATCCTCGTCAATGTGGGCCGCGGCAGCTTTGTGGTCACGGAGGATCTGGCGCAGCTGCTGCAGGAGGGACATCTCTTCGGCGCGGTGCTGGATGTCACGGAACCGGAGCCGCTGCCGCCCGACCATCCGCTGCGCCATCTGCGCAATGTGGTGCTGACGCCCCATGTGGCAGGCCCCAGTTTCGGCGCGGAGGAAACGGAAAACAAAATTACTGCCATCTGCTGCGATAACCTGCGCCGCTATAACAGCGCGTGGCCGCTGCGCAATCAGGTGGATTTCGCGACCGGCTACCGAAGGAGAGGATAACATGGTCACGGGTAGATTCGCGCCCAGCCCCTCCGGCAGGATGCACCTCGGCAATGTCTTCGCCGCGATGATGGCATGGCTTTCCGTCCGCAGCGCGGACGGAGAACTGCTGCTGCGCATCGAGGATCTGGATCCCGACCGCTGCCGTCCCGAATATGCCGCTCAGCTGCGGGAGGATCTTCGCTGGCTGGGGCTTGACTGGGATCGGGAAGGGCAGGCGCAATCCCTGCGCGGGGAGTTTTACAGGCAGCAGCTGGAAACGCTGGAACGGCAGGGGCTGATCTATCCCTGCTACTGCACGCGGGGCGAGCTGCATGCCGCCTCCGCGCCCCATGCTTCGGACGGCACGCCTATCTATGCAGGAACCTGCCGCCGGCTGACGGAGGCGGAGCGCAGAGAAAAAACGAAAAAACCGGCATGGCGCCTCTGCGTGCCGGATCGGGTCATCGGCTTTGACGATCTGCTGCAGGGTCATTACGAAGAAAACCTGCGGCAGGAATGCGGTGATTTCATCGTCCGCCGTTCAGACGGCGTCTTTGCCTATCAGCTGGCGGTGGTGGCGGATGATGCCGCCATGGGCGTTACGCAGGTGGTGCGCGGAAGGGATCTGCTCGGTTCCACGCCGCGGCAGATCTGGCTGCAGCAATGCCTCGGCCTGCCGACTTCCGAATATCTGCATGTGCCGCTGCTGCTTTCCCCGGAAGGCAGAAGGCTCAGCAAGCGGGATCGGGATCTCGATCTCGGCCTGCTGCGGCAGCGGCTGCGCCCCGAAGAGCTGCTGGGCGTGCTGGCCCATGCGGCGGGAATTCTGGAGAAGCCGGAACCCGTTTCCGCCGCGGAACTGGCCTGCTGCTACGACAGAACGCTGCTTCGGCGGGAAGACTGCGTGATCTCGGAAATTTTCTACAAGAATTTCTGAAAAAACCGCAATTTTCGCCGATTCCTATTTGCAATCTTTGAATACAGACAGTATAATTATATCGATTGAGTTAAAACCCATACAGCACTGAAATTTAATATCTCAGAAGGAAGGATCAGATGTATGTATAAAATCGTGCGTAAAAAGGAACTGAACTCCGCAGTTACCATGATGGAGATCGAAGCCCCGTTCGTGGCAAAGAAAGCCAAGGCCGGTCAGTTTATCATTTTCCGCGTGGATGAGAAGAGCGAGCGCGTTCCTCTTACCATTGCAGGCTATGACCGCGAGAAGGGCACCGTTTCCATTATCTTCCAGAAGGTCGGCCTCTCCACCAACATGCTGGGCATGATGGAAGAAGGCGACTACATTCAGGACTTTGTCGGTCCTCTGGGCCGTCCCACCGAGACCGAAGGCCTCAAGCGCGTCTGCGTCGTTGGCGGCGGTGTCGGCTGCGCCATCGCGCTGCCCTCTGCTCAGGCCTTTAAGGATGCCGGTATCGAAACCGACGTCATCATCGGCTTCCGCAACAAGGATATCGTCATTCTGGAGGACGAGTTCAAGCAGGCTTCCGATAACCTCTATCTGATGACCGACGACGGCTCCTATGGTGAGCACGGTTTTGTTACCGTCAAGCTGCAGCAGCTGCTGGAATCCGGCAAGCAGTACGACGAGGTTCTGGCCATCGGCCCCATCCCCATGATGAAGTTCGTTGCCAAGACCACCGAGCCCTTCGGCGTCAAGACCATCGTTTCCCTGAACCCCATCATGGTCGACGGCACCGGCATGTGCGGCGGCTGCCGCGTTACCGTGGGCGGCGAAGTCAAGTTCGCCTGCGTGGACGGCCCCGACTTTGACGGTCATAAGGTCGACTTTGCCGAGCTGATGAAACGCAACTCCGTCTACCGCGAAAGAGAAGCCGAAACCAACAAGACTCATATTTGCCGCATGCAGAAGCTGGCAAATGATCTGATCAAATAAGAGGGGGAAACGACAATGGCAAAGTTTAATATGGATCCCAAGAAGTGCCCCATGCCCGAGCAGGAGCCTGCTGTCCGCGCCCGTAACTTCCTCGAAGTCGCTCAGGGTTATACCGATGAAATGGCCATCAACGAGGCCAAGCGCTGCCTGAACTGCAAGAAGGCTCCCTGTGTGGAAGGCTGCCCCGTCAATGTCCGCATTCCCGAATTCATCGCCAAGGTCGCCGAAGGCGATTTCATGGCTGCCTATGAGATCATCACCTCCACCAACGCGCTGCCCGCCCTGTCCGGCCGTGTCTGCCCCCAGGAAAGCCAGTGCGAAGCCCGCTGCTCCCGCGGCGTCAAGGGTGAACCCGTTGCCATCGGCCGTCTGGAACGCTTCGTTGCAGACTGGTACATGAAGAATGTCAACAAGATGCCCGAAAAGAAGGAATCCAACGGGATCAAGGTCGCCGTCGTCGGTTCCGGCCCTGCCGGTCTGACCTGCGCCAGCGATCTGGCTGAAAAGGGCTATGCTGTCACCGTGTTCGAAGCACTGCATACCGCAGGCGGCGTTCTGGTCTACGGCATCCCCGAATTCCGTCTTCCCAAGGCCATCGTTGCCAACGAAGTGGACAAACTGGCCGCCAAGGGCGTTGAAGTCATGACCAACATGGTCATCGGCAAGGTCCTCACCATTGACGAACTGTTCGAAATGGGCTACAAGGCTGTCTTCGTCGGTTCCGGCGCAGGCCTGCCCATGTTCATGAAGATCGAAGGCGAAGCGCTGAAGGGCGTCTTCTCCGCCAACGAATACCTCACCAGAACCAACCTCATGAAGGCTTATCTGGAAGAGAGCGATACCCCCATCATCCAGTCCAAGGCAGTCGCCGTTGTCGGCGGCGGCAACGTGGCCATGGACTCCGCCCGCTGCGCCATCCGTCTGGGCGCCGAGCATGTCTACATCGTCTATCGCCGCGGTGAGGCCGAAATGCCCGCCCGTGCCGAAGAAGTCCACCATGCCAAGGAAGAGGGCATCGAATTCAAGACCCTCTGCAACCCCACCAAGATCATCGGCGACGAAAACGGCCGTGTGGTCGGCATCGAATGCATCCGCATGGAACTGGGCGAGCCCGACGCTTCCGGCCGCCGCAGACCCATCGAAGTTCCCGGCTCCGAATTTGTTCTGGATGTGGATACCGTCATCATGGCGCTGGGCACCAACCCCAACCCCCTGATCCGCTCCACCACGCCCGGCCTCGAAACCAACCGCAAGGGCGGCCTGATCGTGGACGAGAACGAAATGACCACCCGTGACGGCGTCTTCGCCGGCGGCGATGCCGTTACCGGTGCTGCCACCGTCATCCTCGCCATGGGCGCAGGCAAGAAGGGCGCAGCCGCCATCGATGCCTATCTGAAGAAGTAAGGTTTATTTCCGTAAGATCCGGCAACAATTCCTTATATGTAGTCTGAAACCGCCCGGTGCAGCTGCACCGGGCGGTTTTTGCAACCGTGATAAGGAGGAATCATCATGCGGATCAGAGATGTGATGTCGGGAAACGTGATCGCGATCGGGCCGGAGGAGACCGTATCCGTCGCGGCAAGATCCCTCAGCCGCCATAATATCGGCAGCCTGCCGGTCTGTACGGCAGACGGGAAGCTGCGCGGGATGCTGACGGATCGGGATATCGTGCTGCGCTCCGTGGCGTCCAATGAGGATGCGGGACAGCAGACCGTGCGGGAGATCATGACGAGAAGGCTCGTCACGGTCAGCCCCGAGGACGGCCTTGCGCAGGCGGCGGGCCTGATGGCGAAGGAACGGGTGAGAAGGCTGCCTGTGGTCAGCGGCGGCAAGCTGGTGGGCATGGTGACCACAAAGGATCTGCTGCAAGCGCCCGGCATGACCATGGAGGCCATTCGGGCGCTGGAGGGGATCTCCTCCGGTATTCGCAGGACAGAAGGTTGACTTTTTGACCGCCTGCCCGCTATACTGTGGGAAGAAAGGCGGTGGGGCAGATGCTGCGGCTGGATGAGATCATCCGCGGATCGGGAAAATATACGAGAAAACAGATCATTGCGCTGGTGAACGAAGGTCGTGTAACGGTCAACGGCGCATTGGCGGAAGCCATCTCTCAGCGCTGTGAGCCATCGTGGGAGATCTGTGTGGACGGCGAGCAGGTGGTCATGGAACCGCCGATTTGTATCATGATGAACAAGCCCGCGGGCTGGCTGACCGCCACGGAATCCCAAAAGGAACCGCCCATCACCGACCTGCTGGAGCCGCGGCTGCGGCATCTTTTTCCGGTGGGCAGGCTGGATCTGGACTCGGAGGGGCTGATCCTGCTGACCAATGACGGCGGACTTTGCCACCGCGTCATTATGCCCGCGGAGCAGATCACAAAGGAATACTATATCGAGGTCACGGGGCAGTTCCGCCCCGATACGGCGCAGCGGTTCCGCGACGGGCTGGAGGCGGACAACGGACTTCTGTGCCTGCCCGCGGAGATCGAGATCGCGGAGGACGATAAAAGCGCCGTTGTGCGGATCACGGAAGGCAAGCGCCATCAGGTCAAGCGCATGGCGGCAGCCTGTGGGGCGAGAGTCCGTTATCTCAAACGGCTGGCCATCGGAAAGCTCCGTCTGGACGAAAGCCTCAAACCCGGTGAATACCGCCCGCTGACGGATGCGGAGATCGCACTGATCTTTCAATAAGAAAAACGCAGACTGTTTTGCAGTCTGCGTTTTTCTTATGGGGTGCGGTAGACCTCTGCGCGGTAAAGGATCTGTTCGGTTCCGCGCTCGAGGAAAAAGAGGATGACGTCGACGCCTTCTTCAGGACTGTACATGGCAGCGAGATCCGTTTGCGTGACCTCCATCGGAGTCAGCGGCAGATACGTGAGGACTTCCTCGTAGGTCATGCCGGTGGTCACCTCATCGGTGATGCAGAGATGCAGATCACCATCGCAGAAATCCGTAAGGAAGCACAGACCGGGCTTTGTCCCGTCCACTCTGCCGTTTTCGTTTTCAAAGTTGAAGCTATAGGAGCTTTCCTCCCATTCGCCCGTCAGATTCCACGCGGTTCCTTCCATGTTGCCGTCGGTGATGTAGCAGTTGTCCCATTGGATCTGCTCTTCCAGAATGTAAAACTCACGGGAAGTCATTTCAAGGAAGGGGATGACTCTGGGCTCATACAGCGCGTAATAACCGTCCTGATCCAGATTGGTCATACGCTGGAAGTTGGCGCCGCCTTCGGTGTAGATCTCCGCATTGGCGAAGCAGCCCGCGGCAGCGGCTGCATATTCCTCCGGATACTCCTTTTTAATGGAATGGATGAAGGCATCGCGGAACTGCGCGAAATTGGGCTGGGCGGGCATATATCGGAGGGAACGGAAGAGAACATTGCCGAAGGCCTCACTGTCCTGCCGGAAGACGTTTTTCCAGATGTTGTAGAGCGTATGGGACACAATGAAGCAATTGTCATGGCTGGTGGTATTGCTGGTATTTTTGGGGTCACGGATGTATTCGGGAAGAATAGAATCCGGGAGCGCAGGGTGGACACCAAAGTAGTCTCTGGCCCAGAGATACATATCGACATAGTACAGCAGACCCGGATCTTCCTCTTTGCTGTCGAAATAGCGGTCGAAGCGGTAATCCGTCATCGTTGTAAACTCCGTTCCGGGGATATCCTTGCTGTAATCGGTCGAAGGAGCCAGATACCAGGACAGATCTCCGTGCTCCGCCATGTACAGCGCGCCGAACGTGTCCGAAAGCGCTTCGGTCAGCGCTGCGGTCTCATTTTGGGGAGCAGGCGAACCGGTGACATGGGTAAACATGGCATGGGCAAACTCGTGTACCAGAATCTCCGGGATATCGGCGACCTGCGGTTTCACAAAAATGATAGCGGCGGTGTCGACCATGGCAAGGCTGTCTCCGACATTCTTGAGCGCGAGAACTGCCCGTCCGCCTTTGCCGTCCAGCGAATCGTAGGCGAATCGGTCTCGGTACCACTGTGCCACATTGCAGTAGGTGGTCAGGATCTGCAGCATATCTGCAGAAGTACCGGAAGACCAGTCTTTGGAGGAATCAGAATAGATGAGATCCGTGTCGGTTCGTCCGACGAGATGCCATCCGCTTACGGTTTCGGTATAACGGTTCCGGAAATGGTCGGTATCGTCGCTGTCTTCAAGGATCTGATCGGCGACGAATACATTGTATTCTTCGTTATAGGCGTAATACCTGCCGTCCTTGAGGGATACATCAGCAGCGCCGTCAATATCGGAAGTGACCTGCGTCGCGGTAAAGCCCAGCGGCTGCTCCAGCGGAACGATCTCGAACAGAACGGAGCCATCCGGGCTGGTGATCAGTTCGGCTTTCGCGCAGATGCCGTCGCGGGACAGCGTCGCTTCAAAGCAGCGGGCAAGGCAGGCTTCATTTTCCTCCGTGGTGTAGATGACGGGACGCAGCGTGTCCGTGTGGAAGGTGAAGGAATCGCTGCTCACCATCCAGTCCGGCACGGCGGCTGCCTCAGCGGCAAGCTCAGAGAAGGTCTCATCAAAGACTTCGGAAAAGTCGAAATACGTACCGGCGCAGTAGGGGTCTTCTCCCGCAACGGCGATCATGGAAGAGCCGTAGATCTCTATGCCTTCATAGGTCTGCGTGTAGCGCACCACGGCCTCATCCTCATAGAACTGCACATCCGTCATGACCACGGTGTCCAGCTGTGCCTCGGTCAGATCCAGCGCTTCACCGATCAGCGTGAGACCGCTTTCTGCGGCAAGGGTTTCCGCCGTCTCCTGCAGGGACTCTTCAGACGCGGGAAGATCCGGTTTTGCGGCAGGGGCGGAAGGAGCGGGAACAGGTTCGCCGCAGCCTGCCAGCAGGAGCAGCGCCAGCAGCAGGAAGAGAAGCTTGCGGTGTTTCATGGGCAGCCTCCTTTTAGGAAAGCGCATCCAGATCCTGCAGCCATGCACGGCTGACGGCATCGGTGGGCATTCTCCAGTCACCTCTCGGGGACATGGCGGCAGAGCCGACCTTGGGGCCGTCGGGAATGCAGGAACGCTTGAACTGCTGGATGAAGAAGCGGCGCACAAAGGTGCGGAGCCAGTGCAGAATGACGTCATCAGTGTATTCACCGCCAAAGGCATACCGCGCCAGACGGTAGATCTTGGAGGGCTTGAAGCCGCAGCGGAGCAGATAGTAGAGGAAGAAATCGTGCAGCTCATAGGGGCCGACGAGGTCTTCGGTCTTCTGTGCAATTTTGCCCTGTGCGTCGGCGGGCAGCAGCTCGGGCGATACGGGTGTATCGAGGATGTCCGTCAGAACGGCGGAAAGGGCAGCCTCCGCGTGATCCGCTTCGTAACGGGTCAGACGGCGCACCAGCGTTTTGGGCACGGAGCCGTTGACGCCGTACATGGACATATGGTCACCGTTGTAGGTGGCCCAGCCCAGCGCCAGCTCGGAAAGGTCGCCTGTGCCGACGACAAGGCCGTTTTCCTCGTTGGCGATGTCCATCAGCACCTGTGTGCGTTCCCTGGCCTGCGCGTTTTCATAGGTCACATCCCGCTTTTCGGGATCGTGGCCGATGTCACGGAAATGCTGCAGCACGCTCTCGCCGATGGGAACGCAGCGCAGCGTCACACCCAGCAGCTCGCACATTTTTTCGGCATTGCCCTTGGTGCGGCTGGTGGTGCCGAAGCCGGGCATGGTGACGGCGAGGATCTCTTCGCGGGGCTTTTTCATCAAATCAAAGGCGCGCACCATGACCAGCAGCGCAAGGCAGCTGTCCAGACCGCCGGAAATGCCGACAACGGCCGTTTTCGAACGGGTATGCTCCATGCGTTTTTTGAGGCCGTGCGCCTGGATCTGCAGGATGGTCTCGCAGCGGCCGTCCATCTCCCGATCGTCGGAGAGGACAAAGGGGTTCTTTTCGATGGAGCGGGTCAGTTTGGTTTCGCCCATGGGCTGGGAGAAGGGGATCACCGTGCAGGCTTCTTCATCGCAGAGGGTAAAGGCGGTGTCGCGGTGGCGGGCGCCGCTCAGCAGCTGCGCATCGATCTCGGAGATCAGCAGCGCCGTTTCGCCGAAGGGAGGATTCTCCGCCAGCAGAAGACCGTTCTCCGCGATCAGATGATGGGAGGACCAGACGGCGTCCTGTGTGGACTCTTCGGGGCCTGCGTTGCTGATGACATAGCCGCAAAGCAGCCGTGCGGAGGCGGACTTGGCCATCAGACGGCGAAATTCAGCCTTGCCCACGGTCTCGGCAGAGGCGGAAGGGGAGGCAATGACGGTGGCGCCGCAGGCAGTCAGAAATTCTGCAGGCGGGCAGGCGGCCCAGCTTTCCGCACCGATCTCGATGCCGACGCAGAACTCCGGCAGCGCCTCGTGCTGCAGCAGCAGATTCGTGCCGAAGGGAACGGCTTCTCCGCGGAAACGGATGGCGGCATCCTCAATGGCTTCACCGGAGGTGAACTGGCGCAGCTCATAGCTGTCGCCGCCGTTCTGCAGGTGCGTCTTGGGAATGAGCGCCAGCAGACGGCCGTTTTGAATGGCGGCGGCGCAGTTGTAGAGCTTGCCGCGATGACGGACGGGAACACCGACGATGACCAGCGGAAGCAGGCCTTCCGTGGCGTCGCAGATCCCGGAAAGCGCCTGCATGGCGGCTTCCGTCAGCATATCGGAATAGAAAAGGTCGCCGCAGGTGCAGCCTGTCACGGCCAGCTCCGGCAGAACGAGCAGGTGAACACCGGCTTCGTCGGCTTCGCGGATGCGGGCAATGATCTCCGCGGCATTGGCGGCAGGATCGGCCACGACGGTACGGACAGAACCGGCAGCAACTTTGATAAATCCGTGTTTCATAAGCGCATGACCCCTTATGGTAGATTTGATTTCATCATACTCCGAATTATCCGTGATTGCAAGCGGCAACGGAACGGACAAAGGACGCAATTTGGTACTTTTCTGAAAAATCTGGTTGCTCTTTTCGATTTATTGTTGCATAATAGATAGAGAGCTATACACACAAAGGAGAAACCCCATGGAATTCATTTACCGTGGCCTGAAGGCCAACCTCGAACGCCACACCGTCACCGGTGCGGAGATCGACCGTCAGCTGCAGCGCCTGCAGCAGCAGAACCCCCGCATCGCGGTGGTGAAGGACCGTCCCACGCAGCAGGGTGACGAAGTCGTCCTCGATTACGCAGGCTATTGCAATGGAGTACAGTTCGCCGGCGGTACCGCCCAGAATCAGACGCTGGTTCTCGGCAGCGGTTCGTTTATCCCCGGCTTTGAAGAGCAGCTTCTGGATAAGGTTCCCGAAGAAAAGGTCACCGTCAAGGTCACCTTCCCCGAACAGTACCATGCTCCGGAACTGGCCGGCAAGGAAGCGGAATTCCGCTGCGTGATCCATGAGATCCGCCTCAAGACCAATTATGAGCTGGACGATGTTTTCGCCAAGGAAGTCGGCGGCTGCGAAACGCTGGAAGAAATGCGGCAGAAGCTGGGCGAAAGCCTGCAGGCTTATTCCGATGAACGCGGCGAGATGGATCTGCAGGACCGCCTGCTCCATCAGGCAGCGGCCACCGTGGAGGTTGCCATTTCCGAAGAGGAACTGAAGGACGCCATCGATGAGCAGATGAACAACCTGCGCGCCCAGCTGGGTCAGCAGGGTCTTTCCATCGAGATGTACTGCCAGTTCATGAACACCACGGAAGAGCAGCTTCGTCAGGATGCCAAGCCCTCTGCCGAGGAAAGCATCCGCACCAGGGCTGCCGTGGAAAAGATCGTGGAACTGGAAAAGCTGGAGGCCGAGGATCAGGAAGTGGCCGATGCCCTCAATCTGATCTGCCGCCGCAACCGCATGACCATGGAGCAGCTGAAGCCCTATTATAATGACGAGTTCCGCAAGGCCGTCATCGCCAGCGTGCTTACCAGCAAGGTCATGAAGCTCATCCGCGATGCCGCGGAAGTCACCGTTATCACCGGCAAATAAGTCCGTTGATAGAGCGCCGCAGGCCGGAAGGTAGACGGCGCAAATCATATAACACACACATTCACAAGGAGGAAACCTACATGGCAATCGAATTCGTTGACGGCAAGTATGTAGACGCGAACGGCAGAGTAACTCTGGACCCCTCTGTCTACAAGGACTGGCAGATCGCGGAAGAAGCAGAAAAGACTCTGCCTCCCGTGGACTATTTCCGTGAAAAGCTGGGTCTGCTGCCCGAAGAAATCATTCCCTACGGCAAGACCCCCAAGATCGACTTCATCAAGGTCATGAACAGACTGAAGGACAAGCCCGACGGCAAGTTCATCGAAGTCACCGCCATCACCCCC
>JAFSHY010000176.1 GCA_017440065.1 Oscillospiraceae bacterium
AGCTCAGGTAGGCGACCTTCGGGTCGATGCCGAACATGGCGGCGCACTTGGCAGTCTCCAGACCGATCTCGACCAGCTGATCCTCAGTGGGATCGAGGTTGATGGCGCAGTCGCCCATGCAGATCTTCTGCAGAGCGGGATCGCCGCCTTCGCGGGTCATGATGAAGCAGGAGGAAACCAGGTTTGCACCGGGCTTGGTCTTGATCAGCTGCAGAGCGGGACGGACGGTATCGGCGGTGGAGTAGGTGGCGCCGCCCAGCAGAGCGTCAGCCTTACCCTGCTTGACCAGCATGGTGCCGAAGTAGTTGCCCTTGGTCAGAGCCTTGCGGCAATCTTCTTCGCTAATCTTGCCCTTGCGGAGCTCGACCATCTTGGCGACCATTTCATCCATGCCTTCGTAGGTAGCGGGATCGAGAATTTCAGCCTTGGACACATCAAAGTCGCCTTCCGCAGCCTTGGCCTTGACTTCCTCGACATTGCCGACGAGGATGACATCCATCAGGTCTTCCTTCAGAAGACGGTCAGCGGCAGAAAGGATTCTGGCATCGTGTCCTTCGGTGAAGACGATGGTACGGCGGGTTTCCTTCAAAGCGTTGAGCAGTTTGGTAAACATACAGTATAACCTCCAGCAGTTTTTTGGTTTCTCTTGGTATTATACTATTCTTTTGCCAAAGACACAACTAAAATTTCTATTTTATTCGGCATTCTCTTCTCCGTCCCGAGGCTGCTTCCCTCCGTGGAGACCGTCCCGCAGGTCGAGGGCATCCCGCGCGATCTGCTTGGCCGCGAGCGTGATGCGTTCCACATCCTCACGGATCGCGGGATCATTGACATGGACGGTATAAGACTGATGCCTTCCGCTGCGGACACGGGCGCCTCCGTCCGAGGAGGCATTGCCGTGGATGACCTGACAGTGGACGCTGTCCGAGGCATGGACATCGCCGTACACATCGCCGCAGGTCACGCCGTCACCGGCGCGGACGCTGCCGCCCACATTGCCGCAATGCACGGAATCGCCCGCCTGCACATTGCCGCCGACCACCTCGCAGCGCACCCCGTCACCGGCGCGGACGTTGCCGCCCACGGCGCCGCAGTTGACGCCGTCGCCCGCGGTCACGCTGCCGCAGACCGCCCCGCAGTTGACCCCGTCTCCGGCAGTGACGCTGCCCTGAATGACCGTGCCCTCCGCGCAGTTCACGGAAAAATCACTTTGAATATTGATGGCAGGGCCTTCCCAGCAGAATTCCACCTTCTGCTTTTCCCGCTGATGGCGGCTGAAGAGGCTGTTGCCGATGAGGCGGTGTCCCGCAAACAGCACCACATGCAGGGTGCTTCTGTCATCCTCCCACGGCAAGTCATGATAGACGACCTGCCCTCCGGATGCCTGCTCCGTTTCCGCAGCGGTTTCCTGCGCGGCCGCAGGAACCGGCAGCGCACGGCCGAACAGCTCATCGATGGAGACCCCCAGCAGATCGGAAAGCTCCGGCAGCATGGTGATATCGGGGCAGGACTGGCCGTTCTCCCATTTGCTCACCGCCTGAAAGGTGACGCCCAGCTGATTTGCCAGCGCTTCCTGGGTCATACCCTTGGACTTTCGCAGTGCCGCGATATTCTTGCCTAATACATTCTGTTCCATAAAAGTTCCTCCCGAAGTTCGTTTTTGATGCTTTCATCATGCACGGACGAAGGCAAAATGGCAATCACCGATCGGTTGAATCGGCAAGAATCCGCTCAACCGTTCGTTGAGTTTCTGTCTATTTCTATATTCAACCACAGGTTGAGTCCAAATGCAAGCAAAAACCGGATCGGAACAATTCCGATCCGGTTATGAATGCGCTTACAGCATGGGGAGGCTGCGGTCGCGGCCCCAGAAGAAGACGGCAACGGTACCCGGGCCGGTATGGCTGCCGATGGTGGTGCCGATGTTATAGATCTGCACCTTGCCATTGAGCTTGGGGAAGCGGGCTTCGATCATATCAGCCACGGCCTGCGCCTCTTCCAGGAAGGCAGACTGGGAGATAAAGCACTTGCCGTCATAGTCCGTGCCGTTTTCGGCATACTGCTCCATACGGTTGACGATCTCCGCCATGACGCGCTTCTTGGTGCGGATCTTGCTGCGGGGAACCAGATGACCTTCGGCATCCATATTGAGCAGGGGGCAGATGCCCAGCACCGTGCCGACAAAGCCGGAGGCCTTGGAGATCCGGCCGCCGCGGACATAGTACTTGAGGTCGGTGGAGAAGAACCAGTGGTTCATGCGGAGCTTATTCTCTTCCGCCCAGTCGCGGACTTCCTCGATGGTCTTGCCTTCGTCCCGCAGGTCAGCCAGCTGATCCATGATCAGGCCGAAGCCGGAGGAAGCACCCAGAGAGTCGACCACATAGACCTTCCGCTCGGGAAAGCGTTCACGGGCGATCAGAGCTGCGTTGACGGCGGAGTTGTAGCTGCCGGACAGACCGGAGGACAGGCAGACATGGAGGATATCCTGTCCCTGCTCCAGAATGGGCGTGAAGAAATCGAGATATTCGGAGATATTGACCTGCGCCGTGGAGGTTTCGGCTCCCTCTTCCATGGCCTTATAGAAGTCGGCAAAGGAGATGGACTTTCCGAGGTCATCGGGATAGGTCTCGCCATTCAGCGTAAAGTGAAAGCAGACATAGGGAATGCCGCGGGATTCCAGATGGGCGGCAGAGAGGTCTGCGGTGGAACAGCAGGTAATGGTATAGGTGCTCATAGCGAAGGGTTCCCCTTTCAGAAATTGTTGCCCTCATCATAGCATAACCGCCGCGGACAGGGCAAGCGAATGCCCCGCCGCAGCGGCTCTACAATTTGGATAATGCCGTTTTGGGGACTCTCCCCACAGTAGAATTGTGGGATTAATCCTGTTTTTTCAGGCGGAAACACAAGAAAACGACCACTTCCGCAGGGATCGCCACGAGAAAGATCTGCCAGGGATTGTATCGCAGCAGGAAGAGATAGGCAGCCACAAATATGCTCAGCACCAGCGCGCCGATGATGTACTGATTATAGCGCCCGCCGCGCCAGATCGTGTGCAGCACCAGCAGAGTGATCAGAGAAACCGGCACCGCGAACACGAGGATCTGCCAGAGAATGACATCCAGCATCCACAGGATGACAAAAATCAGCAGAGCCACCGTCCAGATGCCCAGCACCGCGATGAGCGTAATGATGGAGGTTCTGTAATGCAGCGGCTCATTGCCCGCCCGGTAGACAGGGCGCTTTTCCGCGTGCGGCCGGAGCAGATCATCGATGGTAACGCCGTAAAGGGAGGCGATATGCTTGATGACGAACACGTCCGGCACCGCTTCGCCGCGTTCCCATTTGGATACGGATTTATCCGAGTAATTCAGTTTTTCGCCCAGCTCTGCCTGCGTCATGCCTGCCTGCTGGCGCAAACGGATCAGATTACTGGCAAAGGCCGCTCTGCTCTCGTCCATGAGATCCTCCCTCCGATTTTTTGATATCCTATATTATTGGAGAAAATCTGCAAAAAGTCAAGTGAAGGAATTGTGAATTTCCCGCTATTTCCCGTTTCCGTCAAAGTTCCGTTTTCCCCACAGCGTCAGGAGCACGGCAGATTTGCAGAAGTTCCAATTATCTGTCATTCTGAGGAGCAAAGCGACGAAGAATCTCCGGCGTTGCATTTTTCGGACCGTCCGGGAGGCCGGTCCCTACGATGTTGCAGGAATGAGCCAACCGCATCAGAAATGCAGGGAACGGGTTCATCCGTTCCGCAGGTTCATTTTGCGGAATGCCCGAACCTTTGATTGACGCGCAAAAACGGCGCGGAGAAGGTTTCTCCGCGCCGCTGCGATGCGCGTCACAGGTCAGGGATTATCCTGCTGATCATAGGGGTTCCGATACTGCTGCGGGTTGGGAGCAGCCTGCTGATAGGGATTCTGATACTGATAGGGATTGGGATTGGCCTGCTGATAAGGGTTCTGATACTGATTGGCGTCGGGCGCCTGATACCGGTTGGCATAGGGATCCTGATACTGCTGCGGCTCCTGCCAGCCGACGAGGGCATTATAGAACTGGGCACGGGTGGCCATCTGATAGGGCTGCACCCACAGGATGCCGACATAGAACAGGAAGCTGGCCAGCAGATACCAGCCGATGAAGCTGAGATCCTGAATAAACAGGGTCATCTTATAGCCCTTCATCATGACCTGGCTCTGATCAAGGCACTGACCCCACGTATATTCGGGATGATCCAGCTTGATGTAATAGGCCATGGAATAGGCATAAGCCTTGACGATACCGGGGATGACAAAGAGGATAGACCACAGAGCAGTAAAGATGGTGCTCATGAGGCCGATCAGCAGATTGCAGGTAAAGTCCTCGGTGAAGCCCTTGAACAGATCTCCGATCTGAATGGGCTTATGATCACGGGCCTGCTTGAGGAAGATGTAATTGAGGCCGTAGCTCAGCGGGCCCAGCACGACCAGCGTACCGACCACGGGGATCACGGAGGAAGCACCGCTGATCAGTGCGTAAATCAGCGAGGCCACCGCTGCCATGACCCATGCGTTCTGGAAAATACCGCCGCCAAGCTGCTGCTTCGCCAGCGCTTTGAGTTCTTGTCTTGTCATAGGATCCTCTCCTTTTCCTTTTAAAACTAGTTTCACTATAACCGATTTTTCGCCGCGTTGCAACGGAAAATCCGCATTGTATCAGATTTTTAATGCGCTGCCGTTCAGCACCGCCGCCGTCAGCGTGTCGCCCCGATAGACCAGCTTGAGGGAGAAGAACGGCTCGTTCTCTTCCAGCAGCCGCAGGAAGATCTTATCGCCCTCCCACAGGGTCAGCTCCTGCAGCCGCTTCTTTTCGATCCACGCCAGCTCGCCTTCCTCACAGCGCTGCTGCTCTCCCGTGAAGCCCGCGGCAGTAAAGAGGTGCATATACTCCGTGCCCCATTCATCGGATACAAAGGTGACGATGCCGCGGTAGCGGTAGTCCGTCAGCGTCAGACCGGTTTCCTCGCGGCATTCCCGCAGCAGGCAGTCCTCGGGGCTTTCGCCCTCCTCGAACTTGCCGCCGATGCCGATCCATTTATCCTTGTTTTCATCCTGCTCTTTCTTCGTGCGGTGTAGCATCAGATAGCTGTCTCCCCGCTCCAGGTAGCAGAGCGTTGTCATTTTCATAAGTCTTCCCCCTGTCTGACCGTTTGCAGTCTGCGGTTCATGGCATTGAGCACGGTCTTCTTATCGGCGCTCCAGAGCGGCGCGATCAGTGTACGCTTGTCGCCGTCGCCCGTGAGGCGGTGGATCACCAGCTCGGGCGGCAGCACACGGATGCAGGCGGCCACCGTTTCAAGATACTCCTCCATGGAGAGCATCGGCACGCGCCCCGCCAGATATTCTTTTTCCAGGTCGGTGCCGCGCAGCACATGGAGCAGGTGGATCTTGATGCCGTCCGCCCCGGAAGCGCCGATATAGCGGGCGGTCTCCACCGTCATTTCGCGGCTTTCGCCCGGCAGGCCGACGATCATATGCGCCACCACATGGATGCCCCGCGCCTTCAGTTCCTTCACCGCGCGGTCATAGACCGGCAGCTCATAGCCGCGGCGCATCCATTTTGCCGTTTCTTCATGAACCGTCTGCAGCCCCAGTTCCACGAACACGGGCTTCTTCTGCTCCGCAAGGACATCCAGCACCTCGGACGGCAGGCAGTCCGGCCGCGTTCCCACGGAGAGCGCCACGATCTCCTCCGCCGCGGTGGCCTCGGCATAGAGGCGGCGCAGCCGTTCGGGCGGTGCGTAGGTATTGGTAAAGCTTTGGAAGTAGGCGATATATTTTCCGTTTTTGATCTTGGCCGCCACGCGGCTTTTGGCCTGCTCCAGCTGCTGCGCCACGCTGCCGCCGCAGGCAGCAAACTCGGCGGAACCGGAGCAGAAGATGCAGCCGCCTGTGCCGCAGGTGCCGTCGCGGTTGGGGCAGGTCATGCCGCCGTCCAGCGAGAGCTTATAGACCTTGCAGCCAAAGGTTTCCTGCAGATAACTGTTGAGCGTGCGGTACATGACGCCCTCCTTTCTGTAATCCTTCCCCATTTGTCATTCTGAGCGAATGAAATGAGCGAAGAATCTCCCGCCTGTCGTTCTTTTCGTTCCGTCGGAGATTCTTCGTCGCTCCGCTCCTCAGAATGACATTCGGATGGTTGTTTTATGTTTCCTCTCTGACTTGTCATTCTGAACGAAGTGAAGAATCTCCTGCTCATCGTTCTTTCGTTCCGCTGGAGATTCTTCGTCGCTCCGCTCCTCAGAATGACAAATCAGAGGATACAATTTCCAATTCCTCACCTAAATCCTTCCACTCCGGATTGTTCTGTTCAATCAGGTTTTCTTTTTTCTTTCTGGTCCAGCCTTTGATTTGTTTTTCTCTTGTTATGGCAGCATTTACATCCGTCGTTTCTTCGAAATGCACCAATTTTGTTACTCGATACCTCTTTGTGAATCCATCCGATTCCCCATGCGTGTGCTCATAGAGTCTTCTTTCCAAATTATTTGTGATTCCTGTATACAGAACGGTATGGTATTTGTTTGTCAAAATATACACATAGTACACGATTCAAATTCCTTTCTGTTCTGTCTTTTTATAATACATCCTATATCTGTCATTCTGAGCGAATGATATGAGCGAAGAATCTCCCGCGCTCTGTTCTATTGCTCTCTTGGAGATTCTTCGTCGCTTCGCTCCTCAGAATGACATAGGGTAGTTATTTTCGGTTTCTTCCCCGTCTGTCATTCTGAGCGAATGAAATGATCGAAGAATCTCCCGTCTGTCGCTCTTTTCGTTCCGTCGGAGATTCTTCGTCGCTCCGCTCCTCAGAATGACATTCGGATGGTTGATTTATGTTTCCTCTCTGACTTGTCATTCTGAACGAAGTGAAGAATCTCCTGCTCATCGTTCTTTCGTTCCGCTGGAGATTCTTCGTCGCTTCGCTCCTCAGAATGACAATTCTAAATGATGTATCTTTTTCTTCGTTGACCTTTTCTCGTTTTTATGCTAAAGTAGGGCTGCTTTCAAAGAGCAGACAGTTCGTAACCATCCTGTCTTTAAACAAAACTAGGGAAAGGATGGGCGAGGTATGCTTTTCGGCTGCCGATCGCCCGATTTTTATGCCATGAAAACCAGAAAACTCGCCTTTTGCGGCATCATCGCATGCCTGTATGCCGTGGTGACGCTGACGACCTCCGCCTTTGCCTTCGGGCCGATCCAGTTTCGGGTCGCGGAGGTGCTGTGCATGCTCTGCTTCTTCACGCCCTCTGCCATCTGGGCGGTAACGGCAGGCTGCTTCCTTGCCAATCTCTTCTCGCCGCTGCCGCTGGATCTGCTCTTCGGCACGCTGGCCACGCTGGTGGGCTGCCTCGGCGCTGCCCGCTGCAAAAATCCGTGGGTGATCCCACTGCCGGTGGCGCTGGCCAATGCCGTCATCGTGGGCGCGGAGCTGGCCATCGCCTTCTATCCCGCCGAGCTATTCCTGACGGGCATCATCATCAGCGGTCTGCAGGTAGCCATCGGCGAATTCGCCGTGCTTTACGTTTTGGGCGTGCCGCTTTTGAAGCTTTTGCAGCGTTCTTCCGCCGCGGAATTTCTGCATACATTATAATATAACGCAAAAGAAAAGGCAAATACCGAACCGCCTCTGCAAGGATCCTTGCAGAGGCGGTTTTTCACAGCTGTTTTCGGGCGTCCCCGCCCGCTGCGTTTCGATATTTTGATCCGTGGGAGATTCTTCGCTGCGCTCGGAATGACAAAAGGTACAAAAGCAAAAAGCGATGAGGAAAATCCTCATCGCTTTTAATCTTTAAAAAAACTCTATTACAGAGCCTTCTTGGCGGTTTCGACCAGAGCTGCGAAAGCGGCGGGATCGGCGATCGCCATTTCGGACAGAGCCTTGCGGTTCAGTTCGATGCCGGCCTTCTTCAGACCGTTCATGAAACGGGAATAGTTGATGTCGAAGGGAGCGACAGCTGCGGAGATACGGGAGATCCACAGGCGGCGGAAATCTCTCTTCTTCAGCTTGCGGCCAACGAAAGCGTAGTTGCCGGACTTATAGACAGCCTGCTTGGCCATCTTGAAATGCTTGGACTTGGAGCCCCAGTAACCGGAGGCCAGCTTCAGCATCTTATTTCTTCTCTTGCGGGTCATCATTGCGCCCTTAACTCTTGCCATTTGTATATCCTCCTATATGATACAGCGTCAAAACTTATTTGTAAGGAATCATTTCCTTGATGGTAGCCTGGTTGGTGACGTCAGCGTAAGCACCGGTTCTCAGGTGACGGGTACGCTTGGTGGTCTTCTTGGTGAGGATGTGGCTCTTGAAAGCGTGGGCTCTCTTAACCTTACCGGACTTGGTCAGGTTGAATCTCTTCTTGGCACCGCTGTGGGTTTTCATCTTGGGCATGGTGGATCTCCTTCCTAGATATCAGGTTTATTTTTTGTTGCTTTTGGGGGAAAGGAACATGGACATATGGCGTCCATCCAACTTCGGGGCTTTATCAACGTTGGCGATCTCGGAGCAATCGCTGCCGAATTTGACCAGAAGATCATGGCCGATGGAGGTATGAGCCATCTCGCGGCCGCGGAAGCGAACCGTGACCTTGACCCGGTCTCCGTCCTTCAGGAACTTCAGAGCGCTCTTGACCTTGGTGTTGAAGTCGTTGGTGTCGATATTGGGAGACATTCTGACTTCCTTGATCTCGACCACATGCTGATTCTTTTTGGCTTCCTTTTCCTTCTTCAGCTGTTCGAAGCGGAACTTGCCGTAGTCCATGATCTTGCAGACGGGAGGAGTAGAGTTGGGTGCGATCTTAACCAGATCCAGCTCCTGTTCCTCTGCCATACGCAGAGCAGTTTCTGCGGACATAATGCCCAGCTGGGCGCCGTCCGCGCCGATAACGCGAATCTCTTTGTCCCGGATTTCCTCGTTGATCTCGTGATCCAATTTGGCTATGGTAAACACCTCCGTTTACAATACAAAAAAACGCGGATGCACACACAGCACCCGCACAGAAATTGGCCTCAAATTCATTGAAACCGGAATCCATGTTGACCTCTTCGCCGGGGCTGGAGGTGGGGGCTATGCGCTCCTTCTTCTTTTAGCCCATGTATATTATCATGTTCCGGCACCGTTGTCAACATATATTTTGAATTATTTTTGGAATTTTTCTGCGGTTTTCTCTGCTTTCAGGACAAAAACTGCCTGTGCAGCGCCCTTGCCGCCGCTTCCGCTTTCTCCTTGGGCAGGTAAGCCGTCACGCACCGCTCCCGCAGCGCAGCACCCTGCACCGCATACGGCTCCAGAACACGCAGCGCCTGCTCAAAGGTCTCTTCCCGTGAACAGGCCGCCCCGATGAGGCTGACCGCCGCCGGCTCTCCCTCCTGCCGCACCGCCACACCGCAGAAATCGGCGCTCTCCGCGGGCCCGACCAGCGTTCCTTCGGCATCATGAAAGGAGGAGCAGACCTCAAAGACCAACCCGTGCGCCATGGCCAGCTCCACCGATCGGTCATGCAGCACCTTGGCGCCCTGCGCCGCCATCTCCAGCATATCGGCATAGGAAACAGCGGAAAGCTTCTTTGCCTCCGGCAGGATGCGCGGATCTGCCGTATACACGCCGTCCACATCCGTAAAGATGCGGCAGACATCCGCTTTCAGCCAGGCCGCCAGCGCCACCGCCGTGGTATCGGAGCCGCCCCGCCCCAGCGTGGTGATCTCGCCGTCCTCCGTGATGCCCTGAAAGCCCGTGACAAGAACGATCCTGCCTTCCTCCAGGGCGCGGAGGATCCGCTCCGTCCTGACCTCAAGAATACGGGCATCGCCGAACACGCGATCCGTAAGGACGCCCGCCTGCCGACCCGTCAGCGCCTCCACGGGCAGCCCCATGCGGTGCAGCAGGATCGCCATATGGGCTACCGCGATCTGCTCCCCCACGGAAAGCAGCAGGTCGCTTTCCCGCGCGGGCAGCTCCGGCGCGATCCCGCGGGCCTCCCGCAGAAGGTCATCGGTGGTATTTCCGCGGGCGGACAGCACCGCGACAACGCGGTGGCCTCTTCGGTATGTATCCGCGATCCGTTCCGCGGCGCGCTGCAGCCGTTCCGCGCCCGCCAGAGAACTGCCGCCAAACTTCTGAACGATCAAAGCCATAATTTCTCCCTCCTGTCAAAGCTGTACCATCCTATTCCCGCGGGAGAAAAAGGGTGAAAAAAGAAGGGTGCGCCGCACCCTTCTTTCTGTCCGTTATGCTTACAGCGCCCTGCGGTAGATCTCCAGCATATCGTCGTGATCCAGCACGCGCATCCTGCCGACGGTGCGGGTATGGCCGCGGCTGCAGCCCTCCGCCATATGCATCAGATCCGCTTCCGTCACCGTCTTGCCAAGGTCGCCGATGGAGGTGGGCATGCCGATGGAGCGGAAGAATTCCTCTGTCGCCCCGATGCCCGCCATCGCCAGCGCGGCTTCATCCGCGCCCTGCAGACCCCAGACATTCTTCGCGTAGCGGGCAAAACGATGCTCGTTGCCCTCCAGCACATAGCGCGCCCACGTGCCCCAGACCGCGGCAAGGCTGGCGCCGTGCGCCACATCGTAGCGGGCGCTCAGCTCGTGGCCGAACTGATGGACGGCAAAGTCCACCGTGCCGCCGAGACCGGTCAGGCCGTTATGGGACAGGCTGCCCGCCCACATGACCTCACTCATGGCATGGCTGTCCGCCGGGTTCTTCACCGCGGCAGGGCCATGGCGGATGACGACCCGCAGCAGCGCCTCGGCCAGTTCGTCCGTCAGTTCATTGTCAAAGACGGCGTTAAAATAGCGGTCCAGCGTATGCATCATGATATCGGCCACACCGCAGCCCACCTGATAGGCCGGCAGCGTTGCCGCCGCATCGGGATCCATAATAGCAAACAGGGGACGGTTCCAAACCGTGGAAAGCCCCCACTTGGCGCCGGTCTCCTCATTGGTGAGGACGGCGGAATTGCTGGTTTCCGAGCCTGCGGCGGGAATGGTCAGAATGACGCCCAGCTTCGTGGTCTTTGCCACGGTTTCCGTCTTCTTCCAGTATTCCCAGATGTCCACATCGGGGTTTGCGATGCCATGGGCAATGGCCTTGGCCGTATCGATGACGCTGCCGCCGCCCACAGGCAGGATGAAGTCCACCTGCTCGGAAAGACCCAGCTGCACGCCCTCGCGGGCCTTCTGCAGTCTCGGATTGGGCTGCACCCCGCCGAAGCGAACTGCAGAGATACCCTCCGCCTCCAGAGAAGCGGCGACCCTGTCCAGCAGACCCGAGCGGATCACGCTGCCGCCGCCATAGACCAGCAGCACGCGGCTGCCGCCGAAACGGCGCACCAGTCTGCCCGCCTCCGCGACCGTGCCGCAGCCGAAGATGACTTCCGTTTTGTTATCCCATTCAAAATTTCTCATTCTTTCACCCCGCAATGATCTCCGCGCGGACGACATCTGCCGTCTGCTCTACCTGATGAAGCAGCGTTTCCACCGGACAGTCCAGATCCGTGGTCTCCGCGGTGATGGTCACCATGGCGCAGCCGTTTTGCGGAATGGACTGGTTGATGGTCAGTATATTTGCGCCGGAATCGGCAAAAATGGATAGTATGGAAGAAAGCACGCCGGCCTTATCCCGCAGCAGCATCTGGAATGTCAGGATCCTGGCTGCCATAAGATTCTGCAGAGGCGCGATGGCATCCTTATATTTATAGAACGCGCTGCGGCTGATGCCCATGCGCCGTGTGGCTTCGCCGACGGTCTGGCATTCGCCGGAGGAGAGCAGCTGCTTGGTCTCTGCCACCTTCAGAAAGACCTCCGGAAGGGCGGATGCCTCCACGATATAGTATTTTGAATTGCCTGCCATTGGGGTTCCTCCTGTAAGCAATTTGTGTGCTGTGGTCAAATGTATTCCCACTGTGTACATATTACCTGTATTTTGTTCTTCCGTCAACCACTATTTGAGAAAGGCGGCTTTTCATGACCGAGCATCGATTCCTTCGCCTGATCCTGTACATCTTTCTGTTCTGCGTTCTGGTGCTGCTGTTTTTCCGCTTTCTGCTGCCGGTGCTGCTGCCGTTTCTGATCGCGCTGCTGCTTTCGCAGCTGACAGAGCCTGCCGTCCGCAGGCTGCAGGAGCGGTTCCCGATCCCGCGGGCGGTACACGCGGCGCTGGTGATGTCCGCTCTCTTCGCGTTTCTGGCACTGGTGATCTGCCTGCTGCTGCAGGCCTGCGCCTCCGAGCTTGCCCGGCTGACGGAACGGCTTCCTGCCCTGACCGAAAGCCTGCGGCAGCCTATGGAGGCGCTGCAGGAATGGCTGCTGCGTCTGGCCGACCGCGTACCGGACGGGTTGGGGCTGGCGCTGCGGGCATGGGTCACGCAGCTTTTTACCGACACCTCCGCGCTGCTGGGACAGGCTTCCGACCTGCTGATCTCGCTGGCGTCCCGCGCTGTTTCCATGCTGCCGAAGCTGTTTCTCTTCCTTGTGACCACGGTGGTGGCCAGCTTTATGATCTCTGCCCAGCGGCAGACGATCCTGAACTGGCTGCGGCAGCATATGCCGCAGAGCTGGAGACAGAAGGGCATGCTGCTGGCGGGCAATCTGCGGCGGGCTCTGGGCGGCTGGCTGCGGGCGGAAGCGCGGCTGATGCTGATCACCTTCGGCACGGTCAGCCTTGGGCTCTTCGTGTTGGGCGCGGAATTTCCGCTGGTGACAGGCGCCGTCACCGCGCTGGTGGACGCGCTGCCCGTGCTGGGGACAGGAACGGTGCTGGTGCCCTGGGGGCTTTGGCAGCTGCTGCAGGGAAATACGGTGTACGGGGCGGGACTGCTGATCCTCTACGGGCTGGCAGCAGCGCTGCGCACTACGTTGGAGCCGCGGCTGGTGGGACGGCAGATCGGGCTGCATCCGCTGCTGGCGCTGCTTTCCATGTACGCGGGCTTTCAGCTGTTCGGCATCGGCGGCATGATCCTGCTGCCCATTGCCGCCATTCTGGCGCGGCAGCTGTGGGTCTTCGCCGCCCCCACCGCCTCCGACAGCGACAATGCCTGATTTGCGCCGCAGGATACGCCGTTTGCGGGCGATTCGTGAATCGCCCCTACAACGTCAGAACGGCAGCAGCTTTTTTGCAAATAGCATATGAATTTGCATACCGCAACTGCCGTTCTTCCTTTTTCCCATGAAGCAGGCTTCATGGGGGCCCCATTTATCTGTCATTCTGAGGAGTGCAGCGACGAAGAATCTCCGGCGGTCCGTATGCTGCCCCTTGGCTCCCCCTTTGGGGGAGCTGTCACCGAAGGTGACTGAGAGGTTTCCCGGCGCCTTGTTTCCCTCTCCGTCCTTGCTGCGCTCGGACACCTCTCCCACAGGGAGAGGCAAGGACGGGTTCGGGACGCGAAACGCGTCCAATTCGTTCGGCATTTCCCGTAGGGGAGGCGTTTCGCCTCCCGACGGCTTCCGATCCTCCGATGCGCAGGAAATTCCGCACTTCGCTCGGAATGCCAAAAACACACAGACGCAAAAGCCCCGCATCGAAGGATCTCGATGCGGGGTTCTTTTCCTATTATCGGACGCGGAGGAAATAGAGCCATTTTTTGACACGGGAGGAGATGGCATCAAACAGATCAGCAAACAGGCTGGACAGCGGACGTTCCACCCGTTCCAGCGTGCCGACATAGTTGGTGAGCCAGCCGCCGAAGCCGCTGACGAAGGCATATTCCTCCGTATCGGGATCGCGGGGCACATCCAGAAATTCGCAATCCGTGCAGCCTTCCTCGATGGCCTGCTGCAGGATGGCCGTGCGCAGCAGGTAGCGTGCGCGCAGATTGATATCGCCGTCATCGGCCTCATGGATGCAGACGGTCTTTCTGCCGTAGCGCAGCACCAGCGCGGCGCAGGCCGTTCTGCCTTCATACTCCGCCACGAAGATTTTGGCCAGATCACCGAAGTTTTCCAGAAGACCCGCGTAGTATTCCAGCGGACGAACCACATGACCCTCACGCAGACTGTCCAGCTCCATCAGCTGGGAAAAGGCCGCCACCAGTTCTTTTCCGCCGAAGCGGACTTCCACGCCGCGCTTCAGCGCGATCTGCACGCGGTGACGGTGCTCATCCAGATAGGTATCCATCACGTTTTCTGGCAGACGGCCTTCCAGCGGGATCTGCCAGACACGGCGGGTACGGTCCACGCGGTAGGCTCTGCCGCTTCTGCCGCGGAAGCCGCGGGCTTCAAAAACGGGACGGGCGATCTCCTGCATGGAGGGATCCAACCGTACCAGATAGGTCAGTTCCCGACGTCCCAGCTTGCGGGCAGCATCGATCAGCTCATGGATGGTCTCCCTGTCGCTGGGATCGCAGACCGGGCCGTGCGGGCCGTAGATCAGCGTTCTGGGCAGCACAGGCATTTTGCGGCAGAGGACGCCCAGCGTGCCGGTGATATAGCCGCGGCGGTTGCGGCGGATGAAGCCGTGCCACTCCCAATCGGGCTTCTGCTTTGCCCAGCGGCTCGACTGCATATAGCTGCCCTGCGGATGATTCTCCACGAACTGCTCATATTCCGCGATATTTTCTTTTGTAACGATTTCGATCATAAGCGTTCCTTTGTATCACGGCGCCGCTGCGCACATTCCTTCGTGATGCTATGATAACAGAAACACCGCACAAATGCAAATTTTTTGACGCGGTTCGACTTTTCCGTTCATTTCACAACATATAGTATCATTTCCGGGAAATATCCACAAATTATTGTGTATTCCCCAACAGGTTTCGTGGGCTTTTTCAATTTGGACAGGTAAAAATAACTACAGGAAATCCGAAGAAGACGGACTTTTTTCAGGAAACGGAGGTTTATCATGACAAAAACGAAACCATGGATGGAAACGGGACGGGTCGTTTTCCTTCCCATCCGCAAAATCTGTCCCAATCCCGCTCAACCGCGGAAGGTATTTGAGGAAGAGGGGCTGCAGGAGCTTGCCGCCTCCATCCTGCAGTACGGCATTCTGCAGCCGCTGACCGTTCGCAGGCAGGAGGACGGTTATGAGCTGGTGGCGGGAGAACGTCGGCTGCGGGCAGCCCGCATGGCGGGACTTTCCGATGTGCCGTGCATCGTGATGGCCATGGACGAGGAGCAATCCGGCATGCTGGCGCTGGTGGAAAATCTGCAGCGGCGGGATCTGGATTTTATCGAGGAAGCCGAGGGGCTTGCAAAGCTGATGCGGCTTTACGGTCTGAGTCAGGAGCAGGCCGCCGTCCGCGTAGGCAAAAGCCAGTCCGCCGTGGCCAATAAGCTGCGTCTGCTGCGCCACAGTCCTGCTGTGCTGGCGGCGCTGCGGCAGCACAGTCTTTCCGAACGTCACGCCCGCGCTCTGCTCAAGCTGCCCTCAGAGCAGCAGCGGCTGGATGCCATTCGCGTCATTGCCGAGCGTAAGCTCAATGTGGCCGCCACCGAGCAGTACATAGACCGTCTGACGGAGAAAAAGGAAGCGCCGCCGCGGGGCTTACGCGGTTTTGTACTGCGGGATGTGCGCGTGTTTCTGAATACCGTCAGCCACAATCTGGACATCATCCGCAGCGCGGGCATCAATGCCGCCTGCGGACAGGAGGAAACGGAGCACGAGATTGTGCTGACGATCCGCATTCCGAAGCAGGCAGGCTGACCGAACCGAAATCGTTTCCCGCAAAAACAGAATTTACTCACACGTTTTCCGCCCGAAAAAACAGAAAACCGTTCTTTATTTTTACGCAGCAGCCCTGTTTTGCGGGGTTGCTGCCGCCTGTTTCCGAGTTTGTCCCCTTTCATAGAATAAAACTTTAATTTTTCGCGAATTTTTCGATAAAAAGTGTTGCAATACGGGAAGAATATGGTATAATTGCGGATGGTCAAGATCACAATTACAAAAAACACAACGAAACGCACCTGAGCTGGGCGTTTCAAACTTTGAAAGGGGTCAAATAAATGTCTCACAAATACGTTTACCTGTTTACCGAAGGCAACGGCAAAATGCGCGAGCTGCTTGGCGGCAAGGGCGCTAACCTGGCCGAAATGACCAACATCGGTCTGCCTGTCCCCCAGGGCTTCACCGTCACCACCGAAGCCTGCACTCAGTACTACGAAGACGGCCGCATGATTAACGCCGACATCCAGGCTCAGATCATGGAGCACGTTGCTAAGCTTGAAGAAATCACCGGCAAGAAGTTCGGCGACTAGGAAAACCCCCTGCTGGTTTCCGTCCGTTCCGGC
>JAFSHY010000177.1 GCA_017440065.1 Oscillospiraceae bacterium
ACGGATATCTCCGCGGGTCAGATCATTGACAGAACGGGAAAGCTGCTGCAGCTGCAGTTTCCCGCTGGAAAAGCGGTGGATGCCCTTTCCCATGAAGCTGTCGGCAAAGAGCGGTTTAAGATCAAAACGGAGGATCTGCAGTTTTCCGTTTCCGGTCTTGAAAATAAAATGCGCGCCTTCTATGAAGCATCCGCGTCCGCCGAGGAAACGGCGGGCTATGTGCTGCGCTCTGTCTGCAGCGTGATCGTCCGCACCACGGAGGAGGCGCTGCGCCGCTATCCGGGGCTTTCCGTGGTCTTTTCCGGCGGCGTTGCCTCCAACAGCATGCTGCGGGAGGAATGCAGAAAGTTCCGCCCCGTCTTCGCAGAGCCGCGGTTTTCCACGGATAATGCCATGGGTACGGCAGTGCTGGCCTGGCGGCTGGGAGAATCGGCATGGAACAAATGATCATCAGCGTTTCGGAACTGAATCAGTATCTCAAAAACCGCTTTGACAGCGATCCGTATTTAGCGGAGCTTTGTATCCGCGGCGAGCTGAGCAATTATAAGGTCTATCCTTCGGGTCATCATTATTTCACCATGAAGGATCCGGAAGGGGCGCTGCGCTGCGTTATGTTCCGCGGCAATGCGGGAAAGCTGCGCTTTAAGCCCGAAAACGGCATGAAGGTGCTGGCCATGGGGCGCATCACCGTCTTCCCGCGGGACGGCGCCTATCAGCTTTACTGCACGGGTCTGACGCCCGACGGTGTCGGTGATCTGCATGTGGCCTTTGAGCAGCTGAAAGCGAAGCTGCTGGCGGAGGGCCTTTTTGATCAGAGCATCAAAAAGCCTTTGCCCGTCTATCCCCACAGGATCGCCATCGTCACCTCGTCTGCGGGTGCTGCGGTGCGGGATATGCTCCGCATCCTTGGCAAGCGTTATCCGCTTTCCAAGGTCATGATCCTGCCGGTTCGGGTGCAGGGCGCGGAAGCCCCTGCCGAGATCGCGGGCGCCATTCGCTACTGCAACCGCCATATGCTGGCGGATGTGATCATCACAGGCCGCGGCGGCGGCTCCATGGAGGATCTATGGGCGTTCAATGATGAGCGTGTCGCCCGTGCCATCCATGCCTCTGTGATCCCTGTGGTTTCCGCCGTGGGTCACGAGCCGGATGTTACGATCTCCGATTTCGTGGCAGATCTGCGGGCGGCAACGCCCTCCAACGGCGCGGAACTGGTGGCGCCGGATCAGATCGAACTGCGGCAGCGCCTTTTGCAGCTTTCGGGTCGGCTTTCCGCCGCCGCTGAACGGCGCATCACCATATCGCGGGAAAAGCTGCAGGTGCTTTCCAAATCGAGAGTGCTGCAGGATCCCCGCAATTATCTGGAGGACAGGCGTCTGCTGCTGGATCATATGGAAAAGCAGCTTTCTGTCCTGTGCCGCAGCAGCATCGGCAGGCAGCGGGAACGGTTCATCCGTCTGGCCGCCGCGCTGGATGCCATGAGTCCGTTAAAAGTGCTGTCCCGCGGGTATGCTATCGTGCAGAAGCCCGACGGCAGCGTGATCCGCTCCTGTGCCGATGCGGCCGCGGGAGATACGTTGGAGATCGGTTTGCAGGATGGCAGATTGCTGGCCACGGTGACCGGCAGGAAGGAAGATACAAATGGAACAGTCGAAAACCTTTGAAACCTCGGTCAAGCGGCTGGAGGAGATCGTCCGTCTGATGGAACGGGGCGATGTGCCGCTGGAACAGGCGCTGAGCCTCTTTGAAGAAGGCACAGGCCTCATCCGCAGCTGCACGAAGCAGCTGGATGAAGCGGAACTGAAGGTCGTCCGTCTGATGAAAGGGCCCGACGGCGAGCCTGTGGAGCTGCCGTTTACGGAGGAAGCATGAAAGAGAGAATGAAAGAATACTGCGCCGCTGTGGAGGAGTATCTGAACGGCTGCTTTGCAGAACCCGCTCCGCAGCAGACGCTGCTGGATTCCATGCGCTACAGTCTGCTGGCAGGCGGCAAGCGCATCCGCCCCGTGCTGGTGCTGGAATTCTGCCGCGTGTGCGGCGGCGACTGGAAGAAGGCGCTGCCCTTTGCCGCTGCGCTGGAAATGATCCATACCTACAGCCTCATCCATGATGACCTGCCCTGTATGGATAATGACGATTACCGCCGCGGCAGACTTACCAACCATAAGGTCTATGGCGAAGCCTGTGCCGTGCTGGCGGGCGATGGTCTGCTGACCGCCGCGTTCGGCACGGCACTGAAAGCAGAGCTTCCCGCGCAGGCGCTGGTGGATGCCGTCCGTGTCCTGTCCGCCTGTGCCGGAGAAGACGGCATGGTAGGCGGTCAGATCCTCGATCTGGAGGGCGAACAGAAGATCCTTGCTGCGGGGCAGATCCATCTCATCCATAAGCTGAAGACGGGCGCTTTGATCCTGGCCGGCTGTCAGCTGGGCGTCATTGCCGCGGGCGGGACCGCCGAGCAGCTGGAGGCTGCCCGACGGTATGCATCCGGCATCGGCCTTGCGTTCCAGCTGCGGGATGATATTCTCGATGTCACGGGCGATGCCGCCAAGCTGGGCAAAAAGACCGGCATGGATGTCAATAAGAATACCTTCATCAAGCTGTACGGTCTCGACCGCTGCGAGGAGATGGTAAAGGAAGAAACGGATGCTGCCGTCGCAGCCCTCTCTGCCTTCGCGGATTCCGCCTTTCTTACGGAGCTTGCGGCTTTCCTCGCCGGCCGTGATTATTAAAGAAATACAACGGATCGGTTTCGATCCGTTGTATTTTTATGGGCGCGTGTTGTGTCGGCGTTATCGTTTGCGATGCGTATCCTCTGCGGGTCAGGCGAAGTGTTTCAGGAAAGTATTTCTTTTGTCTTTCTCTTGTCCTGCGGCGAAATCTGTGGTATGCTTGCATCGGTCAAAGGAGGCATGGATATGCTGTTTGCAGAGAAGATCAAAAAACTCTTTCACAATGAAATGTATACGCGCAAGGACAACCAATCGGGGATTTTCTATTTTTCTCCTTCGGATTTTCCCGGTCTGGAGGCAAAGCCTTTCGCGTTTTCTTCCCGCAGGGGACATATGCTGCAGGGATATTTTTACAGTTATCCCGATGCGGAAAAAGATCGCCTTGTGGTCTTCGAGCACGGCATGGGCAACGGTCACCGCGCTTATATGCGCGAGATCGAACAGCTTTGCAAGGCGGGCTTCTGCGTCTTTTCCTATGACCATACAGGCTGCATGGAGTCGGGCGGCGATTGTCCCAACGGCTTTGGCCAGTCGCTGGCGGATCTCGATGACTGTATCAGGGCGTTGAAGCAGCACCCCGATGTGATGGGAAAATCCCTCTCTGTGGTTGGTCACAGCTGGGGCGGCTTCTCCACGATGAACATCGTTTCCCTGCATCCGGATCTGACGCATATCGTGGCTATGTCGGGCTTTATCAGCGTTCGTGCCATACTGCTTCAGTTTCTTCGCGGCCCGCTGAAGCTGGCCTTTCCCGAACTTTATCGCATGGAGCAGCAGGCCAACCCCGATACCGTCGGAGCCTGTGCCATCCGTTCTCTGCGGGCGACGAAAGCAAAGGTGCTTCTGATCTATTCGGATAATGATGCGCTGGTGCGGAAAAAGAACCATTACGATCCGTTGTACCGTGCGCTCCATGACCGTGACAATATCTCCTTCCTGCTGGTGGAAAACCGCGATCACAATCCCACCTATACCCGCGAAGCGCTGGATCTCAAGAATGAATTTCTGGCGGATCTGCGCCAATGCAATGAAAACTGCGCCACTTCGGAGCAGAAATGCCGCTTCATGAGCCGTTATGATTTTCTTCGTATGACGGAGCAGGATGAAGCGGTCTGGTGTGAGATCGTCCGCCATCTTCGCAGCTGAAAATAAGCCTCTTCCTGACAAAACAGGAAGAGGCTTTTCTTTGCTCGATATCAGTATTCCATGTCCACATTTTTGGAAATGGAACGAACACCGTAGTTTCCGCCGGACTCTTCGGGCTTCGTTTCGGGCATGCTCCTGTTCAGAAGATCCCGATGGAGATTCTTTTCCACCGGAGTGCGATCGTCCGTGCCCTTTCCGCCTCTGCCGGAACCCTTCCGTCCCTGCAGATAGGCGAGTGCCTGCGGTTCGGTCATTTCCATGGCCTGCAGCTGCAGTGCGTTCGGCATCACGCCCGCATCCAGCAGCGTCCAGCCCGCATCTGCCAGCTGATCCTTTTCCTCCTGTCCGCGGTCCCAGATCCTCTGCTCCTGCATCAGTCCCAGTTCTGCCTGAGAAAGCTGGAATTCCGCCTCCCACTGGCGCAAGGAAGCATTGAATTTGTCCACATCCAGATTGGTCTCCAGGGCCCATGTCTTCAGCTGCGCCAGCTCGGAAAGATACTGCTGCGTCAGCGAAAGCAGGGCGTCCGCTTTTTTAAAGTCACCCTCTGCCCGCAGATCCGCGATCTGACGGGCGGTGTCCGTGGCAAGCTTGGTCTGCGCGCGGTTCACGGTCAGGCGGTTCTGCGCTGCGGTATTTCGGATGGTGTCGTACTGTGCCTGTCCGATGCCGCCTTTGTCGCCTCGTACTTCTGCATAAAGCGCATGATTGTCCAGCGCCTTGGCTTCGTCGAGATCCACCTGATCGCGCTGCGTCTGAAACTGTTCCTGCGCGTCCTCTTCGGCTCTCTCAAGCGCCGTGATGCCCTCCTGCGTGGCATGGTCGATGGCGGCGGTCTGCCGATCTTTTTCGGTCTGTGTCTGTTCTGTCAGCAGTGTTTCGATCTCTTCCGTGGAGATGTGGGGGATCGGTTCGGCTTCGGGTGCGCGAACCGTCACGTTCGTCAGCGTTGTCGTGGGCTTTATGATCTTGCTGCCGTAGTATTCTGCCATAGTTCCTCCTTTCGGCGGGACAGATTGTCTGTCCCGCCCGGTGTTATCTGCGCATCAGATATTGTGCAAAGCAGTAACCCTCCATGGGGGTGCCGTTCTGCGTGAAAGCCACATAAAGCCATGTGCCGTTCTTCTCCGTGTAGTATCCGTAATTCCGTACGGCCGTACCGTTCGGCAGAACGGTGAGGATGGCTTTATCCGTTCCCGCACCGCTGCGGACATTCAGCGCCGAAGCGGTCACGGTATAGCTGCCCGCCAGCCTTTTGTCAAATGCTTTCGCGGGATCCGGTTTTGTCTGCTTCGTCGGTATGCTTCCGCTGCTTTTCTGCATGGCGGCTTTCACATCCCGTTTCAGCGTATTAAGACTGTAGGGCAGTCCCAGCCCGTTCCAGAGATGTTCGGGATCCGCGTGGGTCGTGTCCGAAAGCTTGTTTTTCGTGATCTCTCCGTGGGTCAGGAGCGCAGTGTCGGGTTTCCAGCCGTATTCCGTGCATAGCGCAGCGATCAGTTCGGTTGCGTTGCGGTAGCAGGCTTCGCAGAACGCGCGGGCCTTTTCTCTGTCGAGAATGTCGAAGGAAGCACCGCCTGTATAGCGGATCGTATCGGGTTCGCACATCTCAATGCCCAGCCATTTGCTGTTGCCGGGGTGACCCACGTGCCAGCACCTTCGGTCATTGGGCATCGTGTGCAGGATCTTTTCCGCATCCAGTACATAATGGGTAAAGTACTGACTTCTGTCCTCGCTCCAGATCCTGTAAAATACCTGCGCGTCAGACTGGGGTGTACCCACGGAGTGCAGCACGATGCCCACAGGGCTCAGCGGTACATTCGCAAGGTACCGCCGGTTTTTCGTGCAGTAAGCTTCCGTGACCTTTGGCATGTTCATTCCTCCTTCAGCTCGGGAAGGCCTGCGGTGCTGGTCGCCAGCGAAAGAATGCCCGAAAGCAGAGAAGCGCTGCATACCACGGCCCAGTCTACATCGCTGAGTACGGCAGAGGTGCCGATGGTGGCGGCAAAGGTCTGCGCCATGGTTTTCAGCGCGCGGATACCTGCGGCTTTCAGCCATCGAATGAATTTATGATTTTCCATGTTTGAACCTCCCGATCATTCATTTGTATGCGAAGCGGAAAATCTCGGTGCTTGCATCCGTGCTTTGAGATCACGGATCTCGTGAATGCATTCGCTCATCTGTCCTTCCAGAATGTAGGTGCGTTCCACGAGGTTGTTGTGCTTGCCCACGGCTTCCTCCAGCCGTGAGATGCGGTAGTTGGTCAGCCGGTTGGCGGCAAGAATGCCGAAAAGCGAACCGAACAGAGTGCCTGCCAGCGAGAGAATGGCGATCAGAAGATTTTCGTTCATGCGCTGCCTCCTGTGACGGCTTCCCAGTATTCCACGTACGCATCGGGGGAATATACATTGCCGTCGATGCGGGAGCGGTATACCGTACCGTGAAAGTCCACGGTATCACCTGCGGCATACGCGTCATGGGCGCCGACGGGCTGAGACCAGAGCGGAATGCCGTCTGCGTTCAGCCCGATGGGCGTGTAGAGGCTGGATGTCGAAGACGGCAGCCAGTCCTCCTGTGCGGTATGTGTCTGCAATACTCTGTAAAGCTGTGGATCTCCCACGGCATTTTCGCCGAAGGCAAGCAGCGTACCTGCTTCGTATGCGGTTCCTGCTTTCCAGCTTCCGTAGACCGTTGCGACTGCTGCGGCCTGTTCGTCCGAAAGGGTTGCGGCAAAAAGCTGCATTGCCTTTCGGAACTGTTCCGCTGCCTGAAGTCTTGTCATTCAGTCACCCCCAAAAGTGCGTTCATCACATCGTCAGCCGTGGCGTTGTCAGGTGCTTCCGCTCCGTCGTCTTCCACGGTGTATTCGCCATGAAAAGCTTCCTCTTCGGCAATCAGCAGCGCTTCCTCCGTGTAGGGCAGCGTCTTGGAAAATAGCTGATCGATCCATTCGGGCTTTTCTTCTGAGCCGATGTTGGCGGGGCAGTTATAGAGATACTTGATCCGTTTCAATGCTGTTCCTCCTTATTTGACGTACCAGACCTGCACATAGATCCGTGCCGCGGAATTGGTGTAGCCGCTGCCTATGTGGGCGTTGATGTCAGCGCCCTGCACATCGACCCACATCTTCCATGTACTGTTCAGCGTGGTTTCCATCAGAATGGGAAGCGCGCCGCCGCTGACATAACCGGCAAATCGGATCGGCTTGACGTCTTCTGTGCTGTAGGTAACGGTACCGTTGTTCGTCATCGTACCGCAATCCACCAGCTTCGTGTAGACAATTTTGTTGTTCCAGCGTTCCGTGGTGCGGTATTCGTTGCCGGGAAGCATGGGCGGATTGAACCATTCGTAGCCTTCCTCTGTGGTGATATAACGGCAGTCGGAATAGGTGGGATGCGGTGTGCCGAGGCTTTGCCATGTTCCCCAGATGCTGGCGTCGCTTCTGCCTCTGTACCAGATCTGATAGCTGACGGTGTTGAAGATGATCATCTGGATGAGTCCGGTACTGCCTGTGCTGGTTGCCATCACGATCAGTCTTCCGCCGGCATTCCGATAGGTAGGGCCGTTCAGCAGGCTTTTCGCAATGGTTGCGGTGGAGATTCGGTAAGCACCGGGTGTCGTATAGGCATCAAGGTCATCTCCGCTGCTGACGAGGAAATTTGCGTCCGTGATGTGATCGAGGTTCAGCGCGGAAAGTTTTGCCAGCGCTTCAATGGCGGTCGTGGCACCGGTACCGCCCTGTGCGATGGGCAGGGTGCCGAACTGAGGCGCACCGTTGGCAGATGCTGAATAGAAAGCGCCCGAAGCGGTGGGTACATTTTTGATTGCGGAGGTTCCGTTGCCTGTCAGCACGGAGTTGGCGGTATGGGAGGTTTTACCGGTTCCACCTCTCGAAACGGGGAAATAACCCCCGATCACATCTGATGCGGAGTGAGTATGCGCCGATGCGGCAGCGCCGAGATTGGTTCTTGCGGCTGCCGCGGTGCTTGCGCCTGTGCCGCCAAGGGAAACGGGGATCGTTCCGCCTGTGAGATCCTCTGCGGTGTGGGTATGCACCATCGCGGCACGGGCTTCAGCGGCTGCGTCCGCGTAGGCAAAAATATCGGTCTTCCTGCCGTCGGGGTCATAAACAGCCTGCAGCATATCGGCAATGCCCGATGCTTTCAGCTGCTCCAGTACCGCTCTTGCGGTGGGAAGCGCAGTGCAGTCATCGGTCAGTGTGTCTGTCACTCCCATGCCGCGGAAGGCGCCGCAGATCCGCT